>NZ_JBEZWN010000024.1:0-103572 GCF_040637495.1 Streptomyces sp. NPDC029044 | reverse complement strand
GGGCTTCACCCGGCGCGTCTGTGTTGTTTGGGACGAGATCGTTTCTCGACGTACATCCGCTCGTCAGCGGATTTCACGGGAGGCCCGGTCACCGCGCCGACGTATGGTGCCGGGACCTGTCTCAGGCGGCCGCCGGGGCGACGCCCAGCTGGCGGAAGAGGTCGTCCATGTTCAGCTGGTCCCAGTGCTCGGCGAACAGTCCGTCCTCGAGCCGCCAGATGTCGATGGACTGGAAGTTCACCGTGTTCCCGGTCGCCGGTATCCCGAGGAACGGGCCCTGGTGGGTCGCCGTGTACTCGATACGGGCGGCTACCCTGTCGCCTTCCGCGATGACGTCGTGGAGTTCGGCCTTCAGGTCGGGGAACGCGGTGAACACCTGCACCCAGAAGGCCCGGTTGGCCTCGATGCCGTCGGCCACCCCCGGGTTGTGGTCGATGTGTCCGGGTGCCGTGTGCTCCGCCATGGTGCTGACGTCATGGCTGTTGATCATGTCTACGAAGTGCTGCACGACTGTGTGGTGGCTGCTGGGCATGCTGGCCTCTCTCGGCTCGGCTCCGACAGGAACGTGTGTGGACCGAGCATCGCCAAACGCGGTCGAGCCGCTCTGGAGCACGCTCAGCGCCCGCGGCTCAAGCGAGACTCGAGCACGGTGAGGGCAGACTGGAAGCGATCAGCGCTCTCGCTCCGTTCCCCCCACGAAGGACAGCCAAGGAGCCGGCCGGCAGGCCGGGTCCCCGAACCGATGAGGAAGACGCCCATGACCTCGTCCACGTCCGGCACGTCACCGACTCCCTCGACGAGCGGCACCGAGTTCGGCGGTTTCGACGCCCAGGAGATGGTCATCGTCCACCGCGCCTTCCGGCGGGAGCTGCGGCTGATCGGCGAATTGATCGCCGCGGTGGGTCCCGGGAACGTCAAGCGGGCCGCCGTACTCGCCGAGCACTTCGCCGACCTGCGCAGTGGCCTGATCAACCACCACGAGGGTGAGGACGAGCTCCTCTGGCCGCCGATGCTCGAAAGGTTGAGCGCCGAGGAGCGCAAGGTCGTCCACCGCATGGAGGCCGAGCACCAGCGGGTCGTCGAAACCCTCGACGCGGCCGCCGCCCTCGTCTCCACCTGGGCGTCCGCGGCGGATACGCGGACCCGTGACCTCGCCGTGGCCGCGATCGAAGAGCACCGCACCGTCATCGTCGAACACCTCGACGACGAGGAGGCCCATCTGCTTCCCCTCGCCGAACGCTTCCTCACCGCGAAGGAGTTCGGCGCGCTGGGCGAGCACTTCGTGATGAGCACCCCCAAGACGAAGCTCTTCAAATACTTCGGCATGGTGATGGAGGACGCCGACGAACGCGAGCGTGCGATCCTCCTCGGCGGTCTGCCCGCACCCGTGCGCCTGGTGTGGCGCGCGCTGGGGCCGCGGCTGTACGCCCGCACCATGGGCAGGGTCCGCGCCACGACCTGACATCAGGCCGTACGTACCGGTGCCCCGCGCTCCTCGTCGAGCGCGGGGCACCGGTACGTGCCGGGGGCCGGTCAGCGGACGAACTCGGCGAACCGCGCGACGGTCTCGGTCGGCGCCGGCAGGGTCTCGATCTCCGCCGCGACCTTGCGGGCCCGCTCCTGGTAGGCGGCGTCGGCGAGGAGCGCGCGCATCTCGGTCTCGACCGCGGCGGCGGACACCTGCTCGGGAAGCAGGAAGCGGCCCACCCCGGTGTCGCGCACCGCGGTGGCGTTGCCGGGGCCGTCGCCGGGCTGCGGCAGGATCAGCTGAGGCAGCCCTGCGACGAGCGACGCCAGCGTGGTGCCCTGGCCGCCGTGGTGGACGATCGCTGTGGCGTACCGCAGCGCCTCGGTCTGCGGCACCCAGGGAAGCGCGACGACCCGTTCCGGCAGATCGCCGAGCGCGGACGGGTCGACGACCGGGCCCGTGGCGACGAGCACCCGCACGCCGAGCGGCAGCAGACCGTCGATCGCGGTACGCAGCAGCTCCGCGGAACCGAGCACGGTGCCGAGGCTGAGATAGACCAGCGAGCCCTCGCCCTGGGTGACGCTCGCGGGCAGTTCGCCCGGCTCGGCGAAGGGGATGGGCCGCTGCGGGATCAGCTCCAGGCCCTCGGCCAGGAACCCCTGGTTCTGTACGGCGGGCGGGCAGATGTCGATGAACGGGTTGCCGAAGGTGCGGCTGTGGCCGAGTTTGTCGGCCACCCCCAGGTCGATCGCCGTGGCGATCTGCTCCTTCTGGAACAGCGGGTCCATGATCTCGTCGTAGGAGACCCGGCCGATGCCGTGGCATACGGCGGGCACCCCGGCCGCGACGGCGGCGAAGGCCGCGCCCGGGTTGTAGATCTCGTAGACGACGAGGTCGGCCCCGAGGGAGTCGAGGACACCGGTGAGGTCCGCGTACACGCTGCGCGGCAGCAGCGAGGAGAAGGCCTGGACGCCCATGCCCGCCAGTACCTCGGGAGGCACATCGCTGGCCTGCGAGGCACCGCCCATGGCGTCGAGGGCTGCCTGGCCGCCGGCCGCCTCGATGTACGCCTCGGGGACGGTGATCCCTGCGGTGACCGGGCGCAGGCCGGCCTTCTCGACGATCGGGTGGAACTGCTCGCTGGTGGCGAACCAGACCTCGTGCCCGGCCGCCTGTGCCGCCTGTGCGGTCGGCACCAGGGGAAGTATGTGTCCGTAGTTTCCGAGACTTGCGAAGACAACCTTCATGTCCGGTACTGCCTTTCTGCCGATGGCGCGAAGAACGGATGACGCACACGTCGTTTCGCCGCAGGCCCGCGGCCCACCGCGTGGGCGTACTGGTGGGCCGCGGGCCTGCTCACGAAGAGGTCAGCGGGCGGCCGGCTGGGCCTCTGCGGCCGCGTCCCTGGCGGGCGCGGCACCGACCGGTTCGGCACCGGTCCGCTCCCCCGCGCCGTCAGGCCTGCGGGCGAAGAACATCACGACCGCGGCGAGCGCCACGGCCGCGGCGCCGACCCACAGGGCGGGCACGAAGCCGTCGACGAAGTTCTGGCCCGACGCATAGCCGCCGTTGTGCGTGAACACACTGGCGAGCACGGCCACGCCGAGCGCCGCACCCAGTTCACGGGTGGCCGAGGTGGAGCCGGAGGCGATGCCCTGCTCGGAGACGTCGACGGAGCTCATCGTCAGGTTGAGCAGCGGGGCGAAGAAGCAGGCGATGCCCACGCCGCCGAGGAGATAGCCGGGCAGCTGCAAGAGGTAGGACGCGTCGGGGCTCATGACGAGGGCCCAGTAGGCGAACGCGAGGGCCATCAGCGTGAGTCCGAAGGTCACGACGGGCCGTCCGCCGATCCGGTCCGACAGGATGCCCGCGAAGGGCGCCACCAGCAGCGGCATGGCCGTCCACGCCAGCATCCGCACACCGGCCTCGGTGGGTGACATCCCCTGGATGGTCTGCATGAACTGCGTGATGAGGAAGACGACTCCGTACATGCCGACACTCATCAGCAGACCGCCCGCGTTGACGGCGCTGAAGGCCCGGTTGCGGAACATGCCCATGGGCAGCATCGGAGCGCTGGTGCGCTGCTCCCACACGACGAAGAGGACCAGCACGAGGACACCGCCCGCCAGTGAGGCGACGACCTGCGGGGAGCCCCAGCCGTCATGGCCGTTGGCACGGATCAGGGCGAAGACGAGGCCGAGCATGCCGAGGCTGATGAGGAAGGTGCCCGGCAGGTCGAGACGGCTGTTGGGGCCGCGGCTCTCGGCCAGACCGCGCCAGGCCGCCGGGGCGAGCAGCAGACCGACCGGCACATTGATCCAGAAGATCCACTGCCAGGCGATGTGCTGGGTGACCACGCCGCCGATCAGCGGGCCGCCCGCGATGGCGAGTCCGTTGAGCGCACCGTAGATACCGAGGGCGGCGCCCCGCTTCGCGGCGGGCACGGCGCTGGTGAGCAGGGTGAGGGAGAGAGGCATGATGATGGCCGCACCCGCGCCCTGGACCGCGCGGGCGGCGATGAGTTCACCGATGCCCGGCGCGAGGGCCGCGGCGGCCGAGGCCGCCGTGAAGAGCAGCAGACCGGCGATGAACACCCGGCGGCGCCCGAACCTGTCGCCGAGCGCGGCACCGAACATCATCAGGACGGCGAACGTCAGGGTGTAGGCGTTCACCGTCCATTCCAGCTGCTCCAGGCTGCCGCCCAGCTTCTCCCTGATGGTGGGCAGTGCTGTGACGACCACCAGGTTGTCGAGCCCCGCCATGAAAGCGATCAGGCCGGTGATCAGCGTGGCCGCGCCCGGGGACTTCCCCGCCACGGCCGCGTCGCCGCCGACGGCGAGTTTGTCAGTACTCATTCAGGGTTCCTTCCGACTTCATCAGAGAGGAGGCAACGGTGTCCGTCGCGTGAGCGGTAACCGTGCGCCGGCCTGTGCGGACGGCGCACCACATCGCGCCCGGCGGGCGCGAGACACACCGACGCTAGGCGTCCGGGCTCAAGCTCCGGTCGAGTCGCGCCTCAGGCCACCGGTGCGAGCCGGCCTCCAGCGCTGCTCCGGTCGCGCCCGATCGGGCGGCTGCACGATCGCCGCATCCATCCGGCCACTCTGGGAGGCATCCGCATGACAACGGCACCGACCGACCGGCCCCTGGTGGCCGTGCTCGGCGCCACCGGCTTCGTGGGTTCGGCCGTGCTCGCCGCCCTTGCCGGGCAGGAGCTGCGCCTGCGGGCGGTGGCCCGGCGTCCCGCCGCCGTTCCGCACGGCGCCCGCGCGGACGTCGAGGTGGTGACCGCCGACCTCACCGACCGGGACGCCCTGTCCGCGGCCGTCACGGACGCGGACGTCGTTATCCACGCTCTGCTGTGCGAGGGAGGCTGGCGGGCCGCCGCCGAACCGGGCGGCGAGCGGGTCAACGTCGGTGTGCTGCGTGACTTGTTGGACCTGGTCGCGAACCCGGACCGGCCGCCGCTGGTGATCTACGCGGGCGCCGCCTCACAGGTCGGCCCCCCGCCGGGCGAACCCCTCGACGGCAGCGAACCCGATCTGCCGGGTACGGTGTACGACGAGCAGAAGCTCGCCGCGGAACGGCTGCTGCTCGAAGCAAGTGCTGCCGGGGTGGTCCGCGGTGTCGGCCTCAGACTGCCCACGGTCTACGGCGAGGGCACCGTACCCGGCACCGCCGACCGCGGGGTGGTCGCCGCGATGGCCCGCCGTGCGCTCGCGGGCCAGGAGATCACGCTGTGGCACGACGGCACCGTACGCCGCGATCTGGTGCACATCGCCGACATCGCCGCCGCGTTCGCCGCCGCCGTGGACCATCCCGCCGAACTGGCCGGCCGTGCCTGGCTGCTCGGTGCCGGACGCGGTGACGCGCTGGGCGACGTGTTCCGCACGGTGGCCCGGCACGCCGCGGCCCGTACCGGCAGGCCGCCGGTCCCGGTCGTCTCGGTACAGCCGCCGGCGCACGCCCCGGAGACGGACTTCCTGAGCGTGACCATCGACTCCACCCCGTTCCGTTCCGTCACCGGCTGGCAGCCGCGGGTCCCGCTCGACGAGGGCCTCGAACGCACGGTGGCCGCCCTCGCCCCCGCACCGTCCAGCCGGTGAACCGCCGTACCCCACCCCCCCCGTACCGCGGACCCGGCGACACCCCGTACCCCCGTACTCGCGCCCGCCGCACCACGACGACACACGAAGGAACGCGCATGACCACCTATGTATGGGACTACCTGCCCGAGTACCACAGCGAGCGCGAGGACCTACTCGACGCCGTGGAGAAGGTCTTCTCCTCCGGCACGCTGGTGCTCGGTGACAGCGTCAAGGGATTCGAGGAGGAGTTCGCCGCCTACCACGGCGCCGGTCACTGCGTCGGCGTCGACAACGGCACCAACGCGCTCAAGCTCGCCCTCCAGGCACTCGGGGTCGGCCCGGGCGACGAGGTCATCACGGTGTCCAACACCGCGGCGCCCACCGTCATCGCGATCGACGGCACCGGGGCCACACCGGTCTTCGTCGACGTCAACGAGGACGACTTCCTGATGGACGTCGGCCAGGTGGAGGCGGCGATCACCGAGCGCACCAAGGTGCTGCTTCCGGTCCACCTCTACGGCCAGTGCGTGGACCTCGACCCGCTGAAGGCCCTTGCCGACCGGCACGGCCTGGCGATCCTGGAGGACTGCGCACAGGCGCACGGTGCGACCCGGCAGGGCAGGCTCGCCGGAACGACCGGGGACGCCGCCGCCTTCTCCTTCTACCCGACGAAGGTGCTCGGCGCGTACGGCGACGGCGGAGCCGTGGTCACCTCGCGCGACGACATCGACGCCGAGCTGCGCAAGCTGCGCTACTACGGCATGGAGAAGGTGTACTACACCGTCCAGACGCCGGCCCACAACAGCCGGCTCGACGAGGTGCAGGCGGAGATCCTGCGCCGCAAGCTGACCCGGCTCGACGCCTACGTGGCCGGCCGTCAGCGGGTCGCCGAGCGCTACCAGGAAGCCCTGGGCGACACCGGGTTGCTGCTCCCCAAGGTCAACGAGGGCAATACGCACGTCTACTACGTGTACGTGGTCCGCCACCCCGAGCGCGACCGGATCATCGAGGCGCTCAAGGCGCACGACATCAGCCTGAACATCAGCTACCCGTGGCCGGTGCACACGATGACCGGCTTCGAACACCTCGGATACGCCAAGGGCTCGCTGCCGGTGACCGAGAAGCTGGCCGGGGAGATCTTCTCGCTGCCGATGTACCCCTCGCTCTCCGAGGGCCTTCAGGACAAGGTCATCGCCGCGCTGCGGGAGGTGCTGTGATGAAGGTCCGTGAACTGGCCGTCGCCGGCGCACTCGAGTTCACCCCGCAAGTCTTCCCCGACCAGCGCGGTCTCTTCCTCTCGCCGTTCCAGGGGCCGGCCTACACCGAGGCCACGGGCAACGCGCGCTTCCCGGTCTCCCAGACCAACCACAGCCGTTCCCAGCGCGGTGTGGTGCGTGGGGTGCACTACACGCTGACCCCGCCCGGCTGTGCCAAATACGTGTACTGCCCGAAGGGTTCGGCCCTGGACTTCGTCGTGGACATCCGGGTCGGCTCGCCGACCTTCGGCACATGGGACGTGGTCCTGATGGACCAGAACGACTTCCGCGCCATGTACTTCCCGGTCGGTCTCGGCCACGCGTTCGTCGCGCTCGAGGACGACACGGTCATGTCCTACATGGTCACCAGCAGCTACGTACCCGAGCACGAGCTGGCCATCTCGGTCACCGACCCGGCGCTCGGCCTGCCGATCCCCGAGGACATCACGCCCGTCTACTCCGAGCGGGACACCGTGGCGCCCACCCTCGCCGAGGCCGCCGAGCAGGGCCTGCTCCCGCGCTACGAGCTGAGCACCCGGCTCGAACAGCAGTGGAGGGTGGGCTGAGATGAAGGGCATCATCCTCGCCGGCGGCAGCGGTACCCGGCTGCGGCCGCTGACCGGAGCGCTGTCCAAGCAGATCCTGCCGGTCTACGACAAGCCCATGATCTACTACCCGCTCTCCGTGCTGATGCTGGCCGGGATCAGGGACATCCTGGTGATCTCGTCCAAGGACCACTCGGACAGCTTCCGCACCCTCCTCGGGGACGGCTCACGGCTCGGTCTGAACATCGAGTACGCCGAGCAGAACCAGCCGCGCGGCATTGCCGAAGCCCTGGTCATCGGGGCCGACTTCATCGACGGCGACCAGGTCGCGCTGGTGCTCGGCGACAACATCTTCCACGGTCCGAGGTTCTCGGTCCTCATCGACGACGCGTTGCGCCGGCTCGACGGCGCCGCGCTCTTCGGCTACCGGGTGCGCGATCCGCACCGGTACGGGATCGGGGAGATCGACGCCGACGGCCGGCTCCTCTCCCTGGAGGAGAAGCCCCGCCACCCGCGGTCCAACCTCGCCGTGACCGGTCTCTACCTCTACGACGGCGACGTGGTCGGGATCGCCGAGAAGCTCGCCCCGTCGGCGCGCGGCGAGCTGGAGATCACCGACGTCAACCTTGCCTACCTCGCCCAGGGCCGGGCCCGCCTCACCGAACTCGGGCGCGGATTCGCCTGGTTGGACATGGGCACCCACGACTCGCTGCTCCAGGCGGCGCAGTACGTCCAGTTGGTCGAGCAGCGCCAGGGCGAGTGGATCGCGTGCGTCGAGGAGGTCGCGCTCAACCGCGGCTTCATCACCCCCGAGCAGTGTCTTCGCCTCGGGGAGGAGATGGCCGGCACGGCCTACGGCGCCTACGTCACCGAGGTCGCGGCACGCCACCGCCCGTTGCTCACCGCCCACGTAGCCTGAGAAGGAGACCGCCCCATGTTCCCGATCCGCCCCGCCACGCCGGACGACGCACAGGTCCTCACCGAGCTCCGCCGGCAGATGCACGACGACATCAACGGCCCCCATCCCACGGACTGGATGCAGGCCTGTGAGGAGATCACCCGGGACCGTCTCGCCAACGACCCTTCCTTCTACGCGTTCATCGTGGAGGACGAGGGCAAGGTCATCGCCGGGATCACGGGCGAGATCAGGCCCACCTTCCCCAACCCGGGGTCCTCCGCGACGGCCGCCGGTTACGGCATCGCCATGTGCATCCTGCCCGAGTACCGCCGTCGTGGCATCGGCGGCTCCCTGGTGCACCACATGACCGAGCACTTCATGGCGCTCGGCTGCGGGCGGATGAGCGTCTTCGTCGCCCCGCAGGCGGTCGGTCTGTACCAGGAGCTCGGCTTCGAGGACCTGCCCGACACGATCAGGCCGATGAACCGGTACGCCGGGAAGCCGGTGCCCGAGAGCCGGTACACCACCGCGGGGAGCGCGTCGTGACGACCCGCATCCTGGTGACCGGCGGTGCCGGCTTCATCGGCTCGCACTACGTCCGTACGGTGCTCGGCCCCGACGGCCCCGGCGACGTCTCGGTCACCGTCCTCGACAAGCTGACGTACGCGGGCAATCCCGCCAACCTCGACGAGGTCGGCTCACATCCGGACTTCTCCCTCGTGCAGGGCGACATCTGCGATCCCGGCCTCGTCGAGAAGCTGATGGCCGAGCACGCCCAGGTGGTGCACTTCGCCGCGGAGTCGCACGTGGACCGGTCGATCGGCGGGGGCGCCGAGTTCGTACGCACCAACGTGGTCGGCACGCACACGCTCGTGGACGCGGCGCACCGGGCCGGGGTCGAGGTCTTCGTGCACGTCTCGACGGACGAGGTGTACGGGTCGATCGACGAGGGTTCCTGGCCCGAGAGCCACCCGCTGAGCCCCAACTCGCCCTACTCGTCGTCGAAGGCGTCGAGCGACCTCATCGCGCTCTCGTACCACCGCACCCACGGCATGGACGTCCGTGTCACGCGCTGCTCGAACAACTACGGGCACCATCAGTTCCCCGAGAAGCTCATCCCGCTGTTCGTGACCAACCTCCTCGACGAGCGGAAGGTCCCGCTCTACGGCGACGGAGGCAACGTCCGCGACTGGCTGCATATAGACGACCATGTACAGGGCATCGAACTCGTCCGCACCAAGGGCCGCGCCGGCGAGGTCTACAACATCGGGGGCGGCACGGAGCTCTCCAACAAGGAGCTCACCGGTCTGCTGCTCGACGCATGCGGCGCGACCTGGGCAGAGAGCGTCGACCACGTCGAGGACCGCAAGGGCCACGACCGGCGCTACTCCGTGGACTGCACGAAGATCCGCGAGGAACTCGGCTACAACCCGCGCAAAAGCTTCGAGGAGGGGTTGGCCGAAACCGTTCAGTGGTATCGCGACCACCGCAGTTGGTGGGAACCGCTGAAGGCGGGCGCCGGCGGAAGTGGAAGCTCCGCGAGTGAGATCTTCACCCCTCACCGGTGACACGGTCACTGTCCGTGACCATTCGATTTCGCCAAGAATTCCGGCCATCGGAGCACAAGCCGACCACGCCAGTGAGGATTCTGCGATGAGTCACGCCAGTGCCACTCTTGTCACCAGCTCGGCGCACCACACCGAGGCACCTTCTGCCCGTCCGCTCCTCGTGGTCAAACGTCTCGACCACTCCGCCGACACCCATCCGCTGGCCTGCTTCACCTGGATCGGCCTGAGCGCGTCCGCCGAAGCCTTCGACGCGCAGGCATCGGCTCCCCTGGCCGTCGAGGGTGATGCGGTCGTGGGGTCCTGGATATGAACCCAGAGTCGGGACACCCCCGAAGACCCCGACCGGCCGCGCCGCAGAACGGCTCGACCCTCGTGGGTTTCCGGCACCACCTCCGTCCGGCGACCGTACCCGGCGAGGCGACGTACCTGGTCTCCCGACAGGGTGTGACCACCCTGCACGGCGTCCTCGCCGACGTCCTGGTCCCGCTGCTCGACGGCACCCGGTCGCTCGCCGAGATCCTGCACGCCGCCGCGCCCGCCCTCACCGGCGAGGAGGTCGAGGACGGACTGCGCCTGCTCAGCGAGGCCGGGCTGCTCCGTTTCTGCGATCCCGCCCTCGCGGCACCGGACTCCGACCCGGCCGCCGAGGCGTACTGGGACCTGGCCGGCCTGGACGGCGCCCGGGCGGCGGCGGGGCTGAACCGCTCACGGCTGCGGGTCCTGCCGCTCGGCGACGTCGACCCCGAACCGGTGCTCGCCGCGGGCCTCGCCAGTGGCCTCGGCGTGTCCACATCGGACGCGGACCTGACCCTTGTCCTGTGCGACGACTACCTCTCCCCCGAGCTGGAGAAGGTCGACGCCGAGCACCGGGCTGCGGGCACACCGTGGCTGCTCACCCGGCTGTGCGGCTACGAGCCCTGGATCGGGCCCTTCTTCCAGCCGGGCGAGGGGCCCTGCTGGTCCTGCCTCGCGCACCGCCTCGCGCTGCACCGCGGGTACGAGGCGCCGCTCAGGGACGCGCTGCGCCTTGACCGTCCGCTCGCGCTGCCGGCCGCCTCTCTCTCGGCCGGGCGCGTCATGGCCGCGCAGAGCGCGGTCCTGGAGGCGGCCAAGTGGCTGGCCGGGCTGCGCTATGCCGACCAGGGCTCCATCCGCACGGTCGACACCCTCGCACTGCGGACCCGCGTCCACGCCGTGTCCCGGATCCCGCAGTGCCCCTCCTGCGGCGAGGCAGGCCTGACGAGCCGGCGCGTGCGCGCGCCGTTCGTCCCGGTCTCGCGCGCCAAGGCCGCGAACGGCGGCGGCCACCGCGCGCTCACTCCCGACCAGTTGCTGAAGCGCTACGCGCACCTGGTGAGCCCGATCACCGGCATCGTCCCGCAGATCGAACCCGCCCCCGGGGCCCCTGATTTCGCCATCACCTACGTATCGGGGTGCAACCTGGCGATGCGGAACCGCGGCCCCGCCGGACTGCGCACCCAGAGCGGCGGCAAGGGCCAGACCGGCACGGAGGCCCGCACCAGCGCCCTGTGCGAGGCGGTGGAGCGCTACTGCGGTGCCCGGCACGGCGACGAACCGGTCGTCGTGGACTCCCTGCGCGCCCTGGGCGACCAGGCCGTGCACCCCAACCTCTGCCAGCTGTACGCGGACCGGCAGTTCCGCGAGCGGGACCGCTGGAACCGCTCCGGCTCGCCCTTCCACCACGTGCCGGAGCCCTTCGACGAGGACCGGCCCGTGGAGTGGACGCCCGTATGGTCCCTCACCGAGCAGCGCCACAGGCTCCTGCCCACCTCGATGCTCTACTTCTCGGACACCCCCGGCGGGCGGGGACCGTACGCCGACTCCAACGGCAACGCGGCGGGCAGCAGTCCGGAGGACGCCCTGCTTCAGGGGTTCCTGGAACTGGTCGAGCGGGACGCCGTCGCCCTGTGGTGGTACAACCGCACCCGGCAGCCCGCGATCGACCTGGACGCGTTCCAAGAGCCGTACATCGAGCGGCTGCGTGCGGAGTACCGGAAGCTGGGCCGGGACCTCTGGGCGCTCGATCTCACCTCGGACCTCGGCATACCCGCCGTGGTGGCCCTGTCCCGGCGCACGGGTGGACCCGCCGAGGACATCATTTTCGGGTTCGGCGCACACTTCGATCCGGCCATCGCCCTGTGCCGCGCGCTCACCGAAGCGGGCCAGCTGCTGCCGTCCGCGAGCACGGACCGTCCCGGCGGCGGCTACGGCATCACCGATCCACTCACGGTCCGCTGGTGGCGGCAGGCGACCCTCGCCAACCAGCCGTACCTGGCACCGGACCCGGCCACCCAGGCGCGAACCCCCGCCCACTGGGACTACGTTGCGCGCACCGATCTGCTCGACGACGTGAAGGCCATCACGGAACTCACCGCGGCCCAGGGCCTGGAGCTGCTCGTCCTCGACCAGACCCGGCCGGATGTCGGCATGCCGGTGGTCAAGGTGCTCGTGCCGGGGCTGCGGCACTTCTGGGCCCGGTTCGCGCCGGGCAGGCTGTTCGAGGCTCCGGTCAGGCTCGGACGGCTCTCCCGGCCCACCCCCTACGAGCAGCTCAACCCGATCCCGCTCTTCGTGTGACCCGGCCGGCCGCGTACCTCCGCCTTCAGGTCACGCGGTCGGCCGCACGACGCCGCCCCTTGACACCTTCGCAACCTGATCCGGATATCGTCACCCGACTTCACCCAACCTGCATAGAATGACCGCCTGTTGCGTTCGACTCGGCATCGAACCGTGAGGGGAGCTGGGAGACGACAGATGGACGGCACCAGTCCGGGTGAGTCCCTCACGCCCACCAGCCGGTCACAGGATCACAGCCACGTGGCCGCCAGAACCGCCCGAGGCATTCTGATCGCCTCACTGCTCTGCTTCCTGGTGATCACACTCCTCAACATCCTGTCCGCACCGCACGACGCGTACGACCTGCCCGTTCTCGTGACCTGCCTGCTGCTGCTGTTCGGGCTGCAACTCGTGCACTCGGCCCCCAACGCCTCCGCGGCGCCGACGCGCACCAAGATGCTCACCCTCGCCGCCCAGGGCGTCCTCACCTACCTGCCGTTCGTCTGGCTCGGGGTGTTCTGGGGCGCCATGGCCGGATTCTTCGCCGCTTCCCTGCTGCTTCTCCTGCCACCGCGAGCGGGCTGGACGCTGTACGGGCTGACCGTGCTCAGTCTGCTCATCCCCGCCACGGTGGACGGCCGCGGCGCCGTCGACACGTTCTACATGTGCCAGTCCACCGCGCTCACGGGTCTGGTCGTCTACGGCCTGAGCCGTCTGACCAGCCTGGTCGACCAGCTGCACCGGGCTCGCGCCGACCTGGCCCGACTGGCCGTGAGCAACGAGCAGTTGCGGTTCGCCAGGGATCTGCACGACCTGCTCGGGTACAGCCTCTCCGCGGTCTCCCTGAAGAACGAGCTGATCCGCCGGCTCATCCCGACGAATCCGCACCGGGCCTGCGAGGAGGTCGACGAGGTGCTCGTCATCTCCCGCCAGGCCCTCGCCGACGTACGCCGGGTCGCGACCGGCTACCGCCAGATGTCCCTCCGCTCCGAAGTCACCTCCGCCGAATCGGTGCTCGCCGCGGCGGGGGTCTCGGTCACCGTCGACGTGGAGGAGGCCATCGAGCACCTGACGCCGGCGACGTCGACCGTCCTCGCCACGGTGCTGCGCGAGGGGGTCACCAACCTGCTGCGGCACTCCAAGGCCTCGTACTGCTGGATCTCGGCCCACGTCGAGGAAGACGTCGCCCGCCTCACGATCACCAACGACGGCCTGGTGCTCGGCCACCATCCCCCGGCACAGCACAGCGGCAGCGGACTGGGCAATCTCGAACGACGCCTTGAGGACGTCGGCGGGCGCCTCCTCGTGCGGCGCGTCCCCGACGACGGTGACACGGGCGAATTCCGGCTCATCGCCGAGGCACCGGTCCGCGAGGCCAAGGCCCCGAACCCGGACGCGACGGACATCGCGGACGAGGAGCGGCCCTACGACCGTACGGACAGTGCCGCATGAGCAACTTGGCTGCCGGATCTTGTGGTTGACGGTGCTTTGGCGTCGAATGAGCTGAGTAGGCTCGAAACAACTCATGGTGAGCAAACGGGGGCGGCGGCGATGATTCGGATCCTCTTGGCCGAGGACATGCACATGGTGCGCGGCGCACTGGTGGCCCTGCTCGATCTGGAGGACGACCTGAAAGTGGTCGCCGAGCTCGATCGCGGCGACCAGATCCTGGGCCAGGCGCGTGAACACCGGCCGGATGTCGCCATCATCGACATCGATCTGCCGGGACTCGACGGAATCAGCGCGGCGGCGCTCCTGCACGAACGCCTCCCCGAGTGCCGCACCTTGATCCTGACCAGCCTGGGCCGGCCCGGCACGCTCCGCCGGGCGATGTCCGCGCGCGTCTCGGGCTTTCTGCTCAAGGACGCACCGCCGAACGAACTCGCCCAGGCCGTGCGCAAGGTCGTCGCCGGCCAGCGGGTGATCGACCCGCAACTCGCCCTGGCCGCCTGGGGTGGCAGCGAGAGCCCGCTGACCATCCGTGAGACCGAGGTGCTGCAACTGGCCGCGGAAGGCACGGAGCCGCAGGAGATGGCCGCGCAGCTGCACCTCTCGGTGGGCACCGTTCGCAACTACCTGACCACGGTCGTCACCAAGCTCAACGCGCGTAACCGGGTCGACGCCATCCGCATCGCCCGTGAGTCCGGCTGGCTGCTGTAGCCCGCGGCCGCGGTACGCCGTCAGCCCGCGGACACCGTCATGCCTGCGCCCGCCAGATGGCCGAGGATCTCCAGAGTCAGCTCGGCCGGCAGGGGCAGGACCTGGATCAGCGCGTCGGGTGTCGTGGGCCAGGCGAGCAGCGACACCACCCACATCGCCTCGGGACGGTGGATCTGCACCCGGTGGTCCAGCGCACGGCACTCCAGGAGGAAGACGTTCCCCTCCAGGGTGATCGTCACGTTGGGCCGCAGCCGCACGCTGCGCTGCGCCGGAAGGCGTACGAGGGTGAAGCGGGCGGCCGGTCCCGCCGGCACCACGGAGAGCACAGGGCCCTTGAGGTCTTCGAGGGACAGGGTGCGGATCACCAGGTGGGAGATCTCCCGCAGCACCGACAGGACCAGGGTGTAGGCCTCGGCGCCGGAGGCCGCCCCCTCGTTGGGTCCCAGCAGGTTCGCCAGCCGGATGGGACCCAGTTCCATCCGGTGCAGCGTCTCGGCCACCGCGGTGGTGGGGTCCTCGATCCGCTCCATGCCCTGCGGTCCGCTGAGCACCAGGGCCCGGCCCTCCGCATCCCAGCCGACCGCCGTGTCCTCACGCAGGGACCACAGGTAGTGCATGCGCAGCGGCGAGTCTTTCCGGTAGGGAATCACGGACAGCCGGCCTCCTCGCGCCTGCGGAGCCGGCACCGGGGCGTTGTTGCGCGCGGATGGGCTCCAGGCCTCAGTATGAAACCGCATACTGCGTCGACAGCAGCGAGGGAATCACATCGAAGGCATGAGGAAATCATGTGGCCTTCACCGCCGTCGGAACCGCGTCCACGCTCTCGTGGTCCGGCACCCGGGTCCGTTCCGCCCAGCGCACGACGGGTCCGCTGACGGCGAGCACGCCGAGGAACAGCAGGGCGATGAGCAGCCAGCCGGGGGCGCCGAGCCGGTCGGGTACCGCGGTGACCAGAACGGGTCCCGCGATCAGGGCCAGGGCGTCGCCGGTGGCGAAGACTCCTCCGTACTGTCCCTGCGCGTGGGCGGGCGCCAGCTCGTAGCGCAGCCCCCACCGGGCGGCCTCGCCCCAGATCTCACCGACGGTGAACAGCACGGCGACGCACAGCAGCACGGCGGCGGCGGCCCAGGCGGGCAGGGCCCCGGTCATCGCCGTGACCGCGCAGGCGACGACCAGGACCACGGCGGTCAGCCGCTGGAGGCGCGCGGCTCCCCGCACGGTGTCCGCGTCGCGCGCGAGCCACACCTGGAGGAACACGACCATCAGCGTGTTGACGAGCATGAACCAGGCCGCCAGCGCACGGGGGGCGTCGGTGTGCGCCACCAGCCAGAGCGGAAGTCCCACCGCGAGAGCGGTCGGCCCGATCCTGACGATCCCGGAGACCTGGGCGACCGCCAGATAGGGAAGGTCGCGCACCGCCCCGCGCGGGCGCGCACCACGGGGTTCACGCGGGATGCCGGGAACCTTGGGCAGACGCATGTAGAGCCCGGCCACGAGCACCATGGCCGCGGCGTTGCCCCAGAACAGGGCGAGGTAGGCCGTCGTGGAATCGGCGGCGATGACGAGACCTGCCGCGAGCGCGGCCAGGGAGAAGCCGCCGTTGAACACGGAGCGCATGTACGCCGAGAGCCGGACCCGGCCCTCCTTGCCCATCACTGCGGAGACCAGGGCGCCCCGGGCGACGTGGCCGCTCTGTTCGGCGAGACCGTGGAACACCGCCATCGCCAGGTAGGCGGGGAAGGAGTGCACGAAGGCCGCCGCGGCGAGCGCCGCCGCCTTGCCCAGCGCGAACACGGCGGTGGTGCCGCGCGGCCCGAACCGGTCGGCGATGTGCCCGGCCGGCACCCCGAGGGCGAGCGCCAGGATGCCCGCGAGGGACATACCGAGGCCCACCTGCGCCGGTGAGAGGCCGACGACGTGAACGAAGTACACGGCGCCGCCGGTGACGTAGAGTCCGTTGCCAAGGCTGGCGACGGCTGTGCACAGGACCAGCAGACGGCCGGGTCCTGGTGCGGGAAGCAGCCGGGACATCAGACGGGCCATGGCTGGCACCTCATTCGGTGGGGGCGGAAAGCGGGGACGCGGTGCTTCCGATCAGTCCGGTCGGGGTGGTCAGAGGGGGACGTGAGCGGATCCACGAGGACGGGTGGGGTCCTGTGGTCTCGCGGATCGAGCTCGATCCGGCGGTGTTCGATCCGTCGGCGACATCGGGGCTCGACGACTACTCGCACATCGAAGTGATCTTCGCGTTCCATCTGGCACAGCGGACCTGCACCGCGACGCAGCATCCGCGCGGCAACACCGACTGGCCCCGCACCGGCATCCTGGCGCAGCGCGCGCCCAACAGGCCCAATCACCTGGGGGTGTCGGTGTGCACCCTGGCGGCCGTCGACGGGCTCACGCTCACCGTGCACGGCCTCGACGCGATCGACGGATCGCCGGTGCTGGACGTCAAGCCCTATCTGCCGGAGTTCGCCCCGCGCGGTGAGGTGCGCGCTCCCGCCTGGTCCGGTGAGCTGATGCGCAACTACTTCTGATGCCACCGGACTCGCCGTGTTGATCATGACACGGCCACCAGGTCCGTACGGGCCCCGGCGATCAGCGTGTTGGCCTCGTCGCGGGGCAGAGTCTCATCGACGAGGAGCGCGACGGGGAGCTGCGTGACGCCCCGGATGTGTGCGGCGGTGGCGCTGCGGGTCACCCGGCCGCCCTCCGGCCTTGCTCGTACGGCGAGGAAGTCGATGCCCGGCAGCGGCTGTCCGGGGGTCCGGTCCACGATCAGGCCCTGGGCCTCGGCGCCGTCGGAGCCGCGCAGCACACACCGGCCGCCCTGGCGCTCCAGCTTGACCAGCCGGTGGTCGACGCGCACCCGGCCCACGGTCAGCGGTACGTCGACCGGCTCCGCGTCGGTTGCCTTTCCGGCCAGGCGTGCCACGGTGCGAGCGACGAACTCCGGGTCGCGCTCCCGCAGCCGGCTGAAGGTGTTCAGCGCCCGGCGGCTGCGCAGCGCGAACACCGTCCTGTGCCCTTCAAGTCGCCCGCCGCCGCACAACTGCTCGAACCATGCGGTGCTTTCGGCCGCCTCCGCCTGCATCTGCTCGACGACCGGCTTGCGGATGCTCTCGTACGCGGCCACCGCAGCCTGCGGATTCTCGTGGCCGGCGATGCAGCGGGCGAGACTCAGGGCGTCGTCGATGGCCAGCGTGGTGCCCGAGCCGGTCGAGAAGTGGACCGTGTGGGCGGCGTCCCCGGCGAGCACCGTACGCCCGTCCGACCAGTGGCGGTTGATCACCGTACGGAAGGGCAGCCAGCCGGTGGTACGGGCCGTCAGGGGGGCGCCACGCAGCTCGTCGCGGAACAGCGTGGCGAGCCGCAGCTCCGCCTCGGCTGCGGACAGGTCGAGCAGGCCGAGCGCGGACAGCGTGTCCGGATCGGCCTCGACGATGAAGGTGGACTCCGCGGCGGCATGCGGATAGGCGTGCACCACCAGGGGGCCCGGGCCCACGTCCTTGAGCAGGAAGCACGGTTCGAGCACCGAGGGTGTGCTCATCCACAGGTACCGGGTGCGGCCCGTGGTCACCGAGGTGCCGAAGCTTCCCGCCCGCTCCCGGCGCAGCTCGCTGCCCGCTCCGTCCGCGAGGACCACCAGGTCCGCCTGTTCCGGCAGTTCGGTGACGGCCCTTCGGATCAGACGCACATTGGCGTGGCGCGCGGCCAGCGTGCGCAGGTGGGCGTGGAAGACCTGACGGGAGATCCCCGACATGCCGAAGGCGCCGGACGGTATCCGCTCGCCGTCGATCACCGTGATCGTCTCGCGCCAGGTGGCGTACGCGGACGACGGCAGCCGCAACGCCTCGGGGTGGACGGAGCGCAGGCGCTCGGCGAACTCGTCCGTGAGGACGATGCCCGCTCCCGGCCCTCTCTCGTCGCGGTCGTAGAGCTCGATGGACGTGCCGGGCAGCAGCCGGGCCAGTTCCAGGGCGCAGAACGCCCCTGCCGGGCCCGCGCCCACCACGGCCACGCTGCGGACAGGGGCGCCGCTCATGCCGGGGTCCCGTCCCAGTGGAACCGCTCCTGGCGGGCCAGCGCGGCACCCCGGGACACGGCGGTCATTTCACCGCTGGCGATCTTCATGATGGTGAGGAACTCGGTGAAGTACGGCTCGGGCGCTTCCAGCTGCGTGCCCGCCTCCTTCATCAGGGCGAGCCAGCGCAGCCTCTGCTCACGGGTGATCAGGAAGTGCGCGTGCGCCTGGTGCATCTTCGGGTCCCAGGCGGCGGACAGGTCGTTCTCGCCGTAGATCCGCCGGAAGTGGTCGTGGAGCCGTGCCGCGTGGCGGCTCCAGTCGGGGACCGCGAAGAGCGGGGAGAGGACCTCGTCCTGGGAGACGAGCTCGTAGAAGCGGGTGGTGAGCGCCTCGAAGAACGCGGCGCCGCCGATGCCGTTCCAGAAGTCGGAGACCTTGCGGTCGACCTGTTCGGCGGTCATCCGCTCGGCGGACTTCAGACCCTCATCGGCGACGAGCAGGACCTTCCCGTCGTGCTGGGGTACCGGGGTGGCGCTCTGGGGCGGCATGGGCATCTCCTTGGCCGGATCGGTGAGGTGAGGACGGGCGGTCAGTCGAGGACGAGGCCGGCGGCGGAGAGCGTGCTCACGGTGCAGCCGCGCAGCTTCTTCGCCTGTACGGTCCCGAGGCCGTAGGAGATCGTGGTGATCCCCTGCCCCGGAGCCAGCTCGGCGGGGCGGTAGAACATCGTGGCGAAGTACGTGAACGAGGCGTCCGGGTTCTCGTAGTCGGTGCCGCTCATCAGCGCGGTCCACTGGTCCCCGTCGCGCACCAGCATCGTGAAGGAGAGCAGCGCGCCCCCCTTGCGGGCCTCGACGATCCAGACGTTGTCCGGGCCGAAGTGGTCGCGCAGATGACGGAACGAGGCGGCCTCGCGCTCACCGTCGGGCACGGCGCCGTACTTGGTCATCAACTGAGCGCGCAGCGGCAGGAGTTCGGGCTCGTCGGCGCGGATGGGGCGCTCGACGATCTCGATCCCCCGGGCCGCGATGTCGCGCAGTTCGCGGCGTACCGAGAAGCGCTGGTTGCGTCGCAGCGTGGCGATGTAGCCGTCCAGGTCGTCCCAGGTGACGTTCATGTCGCTGCGGTCCACCATCGGGACCACGTCGAAGCCGGCGCCGCGCAGCACGTCGAGGAACTCGGGGTGGTCGGGCCGCAGGAACAGTGCGGAGACACTGCGGATCCCCTGGCCGCGGCACCAGTCGAGCAGAGCGTCGAGGTGGGCCCTGAGCACCCGCGGGTCGCGGGAGCCCGGGCCGACGGGCGCGGTCTCGTAGTTGGGGGCCATCAGGAGACAACCGGGGAACAGCTCCTCGGCACGGCGCCCCTGCCACGGATGCGGGCCGTCGGCGACCACTCCGTCCTCGACGGAGCCTCCCGACAGAACGCGCTGCGGATCGAACCGCACGTGGCCCGTGGGCGCCTCCATCACGCCGCCGACCAGGGCCACCCGCACACCGCCCGGACCCGCCAGGCCGAAGGTGCGGGCGCCGCCGGGGATTCTGCCCTCGGCGAGCGAGATCCAGCGCCGGCGCAGGGTGGCCGGGGCCCGGCCGATCCAGTCGTCCCAGCTGTCGGGGAGCTCGGTGCGTACCAGCAACCCGTCGGTCGTCGGCGCCGGTTCGGTGCGGTATGTCGTCACGGCAACTCCCTCTCGGACATGGCGGAAACCCGTCCGGCCCGGCGCCACAGGGCTGCCGGGCCGGAAAGGTGGTGGGGGGCGGTCAGGCCGCCTGCAGTCCCGTCGCCCGGTCCCAGACGGACAGGTCCTCGTCGGCTCGGTCCCAGACCTTCAGCACCTCGTCGGCCTGGTCCCAGACCGCGAGGTCCTCGCCCGCCCGGTCCCATACGGAGAGCTCCTCGCCGACCCGGTCCCAGACCTTCAGCTCGTCGCCCACCTGGTCCCAGACCGCCAGCTCCTCGCCCGCCCGGTCCCACACGGAGAGCTCCTCGCCGGCCTGGTCCCAGACCGCCAGGTCCTCGCCCGCCCGGTCCCAGACCGTCAGGTCCCATACGCCGAACTCCTCGGCCGGATTCATACGGATGACCTCTGCCTCGCGCATGCCGTGTCCCTTCGACAGATGCACAGAAGGCGATCCTGTGGACCGCCGAGACACGGCACTCGCCGCGCTCAGAAATGAGCGTCGCAGCCCGAGCCGCCACCTGTCTTCTCCCTGATTGCTTACCTTCCGCAAGGCATGGCGAGGACATTCTTGAATTCCTTCTCTGCTGTGCAAAAGCTACTTGAATCCCCTCGGCAGCCGCTTGAGTCCCACTTGAACGCCCACGGAGTCCGTGGGCAAAAAAAGTTCCGAGGCCTGCGGCCTCGGAAACAGAAAACGAAAAAAGGCACCTTCCGGCAAGGGCGGACGAGACCCACGAGCCGTCTCATCGCCCCTGCACGGAGGGCACCTTCGCGTTCAGGACGTGCTCACGCCCATTGCAGTCCCCCGTTCACCTCGAGTACGTCACCGTTGACGTACGACGCATCGTCCGAGGCGAGGAACACGGCCGCCCTCGCGGCCTCTGCCGCCTCGCCGGCCCGGCCGAGCGCGAACCGTTTGCGGTAGACCTCCCAGACCTTGTCGTTGTGGGTCAGCTCCTTGCCCATGCCTTCGCTGAGGATGCCGGGCGCGAGGGCGTTGACCCGTATCCCGTACCGGCCGAGCTCGATCGCCGTCACCCGCGTGAACATCTCCACCGCCGCCTTGGTGGCGCAGTACCCCGCGGCGCCGACGGAGACCCGGGTGGCCATGCTGGAGGAGACGTTGATGATGGTCCCGCCGCGCTCGCGCAGATGAGGCACCGCGGCGTGGGTGCACAGGTAGACACCCGTGAGGTTGGTGCTGACCATCGCGTCCCAGTCCTCCGGGGCCAGCCGTTCCACCTTGCCGTCACGGTTGACGCCCGCGTTGGCCACGACCACGTCGAGACCGCCGAAGAGGTCCACCGCCGAGCGCATGAGCGCGGCCACCGAATCCGGTGATGTGACGTCCGTCTGCCGGTAGCGGACCCTGCCGGGATACTCGTCGTCGAGCAGCTTGAAGTCGCCTGCGCCACGGGACGCGCACACCACGGACATTCCCTCTTCCAGGAATTCCCTGGCGATCGCGAACCCGAGCCCCCGGGTCCCTCCGGTCACCACTGCCACTCGCCCTTGTGCACGCATGCCCATCTCTCCTCACAGATCGCCAAGTGGGTGTCAGTACCAGGTCAGTACGGCGGCCCCGGCGGTCATGCCGCCGCCGACGCCGGCCAGCAGGATCCGCTCGCCGCGGAGCAGCGGCTGCCGCAGATGGCTGTCGTGCAGGGTCACCGGTATCGAGGCGGCTCCGGTGTTGCCGTACCGGGGAGCGGTGAGCGGCACCCGGGCGGGGTCGAGGCCGAGCATGTCCGTGCAGTGTTCGAGCAGGCGCGTGTTGGCCTGGTGGAACACCACCCGATCGATGTCCCCCAGGGTCAGCTCTGCTTCGTCGAGCACTTCCTGGACGAGTTTCGGCAAGGTGGTGACGACGTAGTCGCGTACTCTCCGGCCGTCCATGCGGAACAGGTGATCGCCCGCCGCGTAAGCCTCCGGATCGAGCGGACGCACGGTCCCCCCTGCCGGCACCCGGACGAGCGAGCTCAGCTCACCGTCGGTGACGAGCCGGCTCGCGTGCAGCCCGAATCCCTCGGGAACCGGGCCGATCAGGGCCGCGCCCGCGCCGTCACCGAACAGGCTGACCGTCCTGCGGTCTTCCCGGTTCATGATCCGCGAGTACATGTCGGCGGCCACTACCAGAGCGCTCCTGCCCTTCATGCGGTGCGCGAGCAACCCTTCGCCGACGGTCAGTCCGAAGAGGAACCCGCTGCACACCGCGTTGACGTCGAAGGCGAACCCGCCGCTCGGCAGGCCGAGTCCGTGCTGGAGCACCGCGGCGGTGGACGGCTGGGGCTGGTCGGGGGTGGAGGTGGCCACGATCACGGCGTCGATGTCGGGCCAGGCAGTGCGGTCCTCGCCGAGCAGGTCGAGCGAGGCCGCGAGGGCGAGGTCCGATGTGGCGACCCCGGGGTCGGCGTAGCGCCTCTCGCGGATACCCGTACGTTCGTCGATCCACTGCTCGGTGGTGCCGCTCCAGGCCGCGATGGCGGCGTTGTCCACGACAGTCGGCGGCAGATGGGCACCCAGGCGCAGAATTCCTATCGGCACTGACGATCAATCCTTCCGCAAATGGCTAGATGGATTTCAGGGAATCGCAGTCGGTCGACCGTCCCTTCGGAAGGCGGCACGAAGACGCTCCACCGGAACGCGGAGATACAGTCGGCACCACGCACTCCACGAGGGTTACAGCCGCAGTCGAGTTCTGTCTTCTCCCTGATTGCTCATCCAGCGAAAGGCATACCGAGTCAGCGCTTGACGTTTCTTGGAATCCGCCCGAGTCTCACTTGAATCCGCTCGGTATCCGCTTGAATCCGGGGTGGGTCCGCCCGGTGAGAATTTCGAGGCCGGGAACCGCGAAAAGGACGGGCGGATGCCACCAGGCCCGCGGGCGGAGTACGAGTTCCGCCTCGACACCCGCGTACGGGCCGATCTGCACGGGCCCGAACGTGGCCGTCAGGAGCACGGTCTCCAGGGGATGCTCGCGGACCGCGAGCATCGTGGCGTGCAGGTAACAGGTGCCGTACGGCACCTGTTCGAGGACGAAGGGGCCGGGGCGCCGTGTGGAGGTCCAACTGGAGGGACGACCCTGGAGTATGGGTCCCTCGAACGAGCCGATGTAGATCGGCGAGAGGGGCACGGCCCGTGCCCTGGTCACACCGCCCAGCCGGCTGCGTTCGGGGCGGGCCCCGTCATCATCGACCCGGGGGCGGGCGGTGAACTCGGCTTGGCCGCGGCTCAGTTGCCGGTAGCGCGTGGGCGGTATACCCACGGAATCGGTGAATCGGCTGGTGAAGCTGCCCGTACTGCTGTATCCGACCATGGAGGAGATACAGGCCACCGCCAGATCCGACTGCTGGAGGAGCCGCTTCGCCTCGCTGATGCGCACCGCGCTGAGGAACCGCCCCGGGGTCACACCGGTGATCTCCGTGAAGATCCGCAGCAGATGGAACTTGCTCACCAGGACCGCACGGGCGAGCTCATCGAGTCCGAGCGGCTCCGCGTAGCGTTCGCGGATGATCCGCACGGCCTGCTCGACGGCGCGCTCCCTGCGCATCAGACACCGATGAGCTCGAACGGCATGGCCGGAACGGAGTGGAAGCGCTCACCGAAACGCGTGAGCTTGGTGGTGAGATAGCCGGCGGCGTCGGACATGGGGTTGTCCGGCGGCAGCGAGGCCAGGTACCCGGCGTGTGCTTCCAGTGCCTTGATCCCGGGGGCCAGACCCTCGGTGCAGTCGACGGCATACGTCGAGTCCGGGGAGCCGCCGACCGCCATGCAGCGCACACCCGACCAGGGCGCGAAACCCTCCTCGACGAGTTCGGGGAAGACCCACGGATTCCCGGCGTCGCCGGCGGCGTCGAGCGCCGCGACGCCGACGTTGCGGTGGTCGGCGGTGTTCCAGTCTCCGCTGCGCCACCGCTCGTAGAAGTTGATGGTGACCAGGATGTCCGGGCGGTACTTGCGGATCGACCGCGCGATGTCACGGCGCAGGGGCAGACCGTACTCGATGGTGCCGTCCGGGTGGTCGAGGAAGTCCACGTCCCGCACCCCGACCGCGGCGGCGGCCCGCAACTGCTCCTCGCTGCGCAACTCACCCGTGGCCTTCGGGGACAGGGTGGCTATCCCCGCTTCGCCCCGGCTGGCCACGGCGTACGCCACGAACTTGCCCCGCGCCGTCCACTCGGCGACCGCGCAGGCAGGCCCGTACTCCAGATCGTCGGGATGGGCGACGACGCACAGGGCGCGCTGCCAGTCCTGCGGCATGGGTTCGTACGGCTTGGTCATGGTGCCTCTCCGTTGGTGACGTTCCTTGCCCGGCCCGCACGTCAGCCGGATCCGGCTCGGTGCTCCGGATCGGTGTCGGCTGCCGCCTGAAGACACTCCTCGAAAAAGGCGAGCGCACGCAGGTGGTAGGAGCGCGCGGCCCGGCCGAGGCTGATGTTGTGGCCCGCGGCGGGCTGGTGCTCGACCCTGAGGACGGGCGCCTTGCTCAGCCGGGCGGCCAGCTCGGCGAGGTCCGGCTCCGCGTGCCGCCACCAGCCCTCGTGCTCGGCGAACGTCAGCCTGAGCGGGATGCCGATCCGCGGCGCCAGCTCCTCGAATCGCTGGGGCCACAAGGGGACTTCGGCGCCCTCGCGTACGGGAATGGGAGCCACGAGGGACTCGGCCGCGCGGAACGTGCCCGGCGGGTAGAGCCCCAACGGGCCCCAGTTGCGCTCCCATTCGAGGTGCCGGCGGAGCCGCTGCCGCTCGGCGGGTTCGATCGCGTAGCGGTGGCCGACGCCCGAGGCGTCGAGCGCGAGCAGGCCGGGGGTGCGCGCGACGGTCGCCAGGGCGAGCTTCCCGCCGTAGGAATGGGCGAGGAGCAGAAAGCCCCGGCCGACCGTGTACCGGCCGGCGAAGGCGTCGAACGCCGCGGACAGGACGGCCGCCTGCTCGTCGAGCGTCATGCCCCCGGGTACCTGCTGGGCGGAGTGACCGTAGCCGGGCCGGTCCAGGGCGAGGACCGTGAAGCCGAGCCGGGCGCCCAGCGTGAGCAGGGACAGGTCGGCATCGGCCTGTCCGTCGAAGTAGCCCGCCCGCATACCGCCGCCGTGCACGGCGACGACGGTCGCCCGCGGCGGCCCGTCGGCCGGCTCGGCGAGCAGCCCGGACAGGGTGAGGCCCGCGGCTTCGAGAAGAATCGGGCGCACCCCGGTCGAAGGGGTGGGCGACGGCGTCCTGCGGGCCGTCCTGGACACGCTCATCGGAGGTCCTTGTCGGTCGGCGGTGGACGGTCCGGCGGCCGGGGTGCGCGCAGACGGCTACGGCACCCCGGCACTGCGTACGGCCTCGGGCTGTACGCCCTGACGAGGGGGCGTGACTGCTCAGGCGAGCTGACGGGCGAAGGTGGCCATGTCGAAGTAGAGGGTCTCGTCGACGAGGACGTCACCGTCGAAGTGGAAGAAGACGGCGACCGGGGCGTCGACGGACTTGCCGCGGTTGGGTATCCCGCGCCAGTCCGCCTCCTGCGTGGCGCGGAACTGGGCCTCGAGGATCACCGCGGTCGGCGTGTGGTGGACGTGGATCAGGTCGTGCTCGGGGTTCGGGAAGGCCTCCTTCAGCTCGGCGAAGTACTGCTCCTTGATGGCCTTCTCGCCGATGAACGGGCTCTCCTCGTACGCCATGACGCGGTAGACGCCGCCGCGCGGGAATGTGGCGAGCACCCCGTCGATGTCCCAGGCGTGCTCGGCGATGGTGTGCTCCATGACGACGGCCTCGCGCCTCTTGCGCAGGTCCGCGTCGGGCTGCGCAAGGTCGGCGCCGGGCAGCTTGAACTCGTGCTCCTCGGACATGAGGGCTCCTTCAGACATCGACGTGTTCGATTCGGCTGCCGACGCTAGGCCGCTGCGCTCGTCTGTTCCTCGCGGGCTGCTGGAGCGCGGGCACAGCGTCAGGTGCGGCCGTTTCGTACGCGGGCCGGTGTCGCCGCCCGCTCCGCCGGCCCGGACGCCCGGACCGCGCCGTACCCGCCGTACCCGCCGTACCCGCCGTACCCGCCGTACCCGCCGTACCCGCCGCCCGTACGACCGTGCCGACCAGGCGATACACCGGCCGTCAAGACGCACTCCAGTCCTGCGCCCATCCGGCTGTCCCAGAGTCGGACCCAAGGCTCCGAACCGACAAGGCAGCAACGGCGGCTCTGCGTGCCACCACCCGACTGCAAGGGAGACGCTATGGAACGCGCCCATCCTTCGGCGCAGAATCTCTACCGGCTGCTCATGGGGCCCGCGGCCGTCACTCCGGACAAACCCGCGGTGGTCCAGGCGGACGAGAACGGTGTTCTCGAGGAGTTCTCCTACCGCCGGCTCGGCCTGATGGCCCGCGAGTACGCGGCGGTCCTCGACGGTCTCGGCCTGGATGTCGGTGACCGTGTGGTGGTCGAGGCGGACACCTCCGCGTCCGCGGTGGCCATGCTGCTCGCCTGCTCCGCCCTCGGCCTGCCGTTCATCCCGGTGAGCCCGCAGACCCCGGACACCCGGCTGCGCTCGATCTTGCGGACGGTCGAACCCGCGCTCCACGCACGGGCGGACGGCCTCGACCACAGGGAACACGCCGCGGCGGTCGGCAGCGCCCGGTTCGGCCCCGGCGGACTCGTCGTCGAGCAGCCGCCGGTGCGCAAGGTACGCAGGCGGCGCAGCGTCCTGGCCACCGACCCCGCGTACATCATCTTCACCTCCGGATCGACAGGCCGCCCCAAGGGCGTGGTGATGAGCCACCGGGCGATCGTGACGTTCCTGCGGGCGATGGCCGACGACGGTCTCGCCGGGCCCGGCGACCGGGTGGCGAGCACCTCACCGCTCCAGTTCGACTTCGCCCTGTTCGGGATCGGCGTGGCCCTCAGCAGTGGCGCCACCCTCGTCCCGGTACGGCGCGAGGACCTGGCCTCACCGCGGCGCATGATCGGATTCCTGCGGGATGCCCAGGTCACCCAGGTGCACGGCGTCCCCTCACTGTGGCGTCCCGTACTGCGCCACGACCCCGACCTCCTCAAGGAGTTGGAGCACCTTCGCTCGGTCGTCTTCGCGGGCGAGGAGTTCCCCACCCCGGAACTGCGCCGCCTTCAGGAGTCGCTGCCCGGCGCCCGCCTCGTCAACGGCTACGGGGCCACGGAGTCGATGGCCGCCTCCTTCACCGAGGTACCGCATCCGCTGCCGGCCGGGCAGGAACGCCTTTCGATCGGTCACGCCCACGCCGGCGCCGAGATGACCCTCGTCGACGAGCACGGACACGTGATCACCGAGCCGGGTCCGACCGGGGAGATCTACCTGCGCAGCCCGGCTCTGTTCACCGGGTACTGGAACGACCCCGAGGCCACCGACGCGGTGCTCGTGCCCGACCCGGTCGAGCCGCGGCTCGGGCAGCGGGTGCTGCGCACCGGCGACCTGGCCCGCCTGGGCGCGGACGGCGAGCTGTACTTCATCGGCCGCTCCGACTACCAGGTGCAGATCCATGGCAACCGGGTGGAACTCGGCGAGATCGAGGGCACCCTGACCCGTCTTCCCGCCGTCACGGCGGCCGCGGCCACGCTGGTTCCGCGCGCGGGCGGCCACGTACTCGTGGCGGCCGTCGTCCTCGACGGTGCGCGGACACAGCTCGATGTGGGCGAGGCGCTGGAGTTCTGCGCCCGTGAGCTGCCCTCCTACATGGTGCCCCGGTCGATCCGCACCGTGCCGGAGCTTCCCCTGACCACCAACGGCAAGGTCGACCGCGCCTTGCTCACGCAGGAACTGGCCGCCCCCCGACGGACACCGGCCGCACGACAGGCCACGAACGCTTAGGAGTCACACGTGACGTACACCTTGTCCATCGGCCGGCGGGTGCAGCTGGCAGAGGTCGAATCGACCGCGGCGGCAGCCGACGAGGTAGCCATCGACGACACCGTACGAGAACGGGTGCAGGCCTCCCGCCGTACGCTGGAGAAGTTCGTCGCCGAGGAGCGAGTGATCTACGGCGTCAACACCAGCATGGGAGGGTTCGTCAACTACCTGGTGCCGGTCACCATGGCCCGGCAGCTCCAGGAGAACCTGCTCAACGCGGTGGCCACCAATGTCGGTGACCACCTGGACGACACCACGGTCCGCGCGATCATGATGTCCCGCATCGTGTCGCTGTCCCGCGGCAACTCCGCCATCTCCCCCGCCAACCTCGACAAGCTGATCGCGGTGCTCAACTCGGGTGTCGTGCCGTGTGTGCCGGAGAAGGGCTCGCTGGGCACCAGCGGCGACCTCGGGCCGCTCGCCGCGATCGCCCTGGTCTGCATAGGGCAGGGCAAGGCGCGGCTGAACGGTGAGCTGCTGCCGGGCGCGGAGGCGCTGCGCCGGGTCGGGATCGAGCCGATGGAGCTCAGCTTCAAGGAGGGCCTCGCGCTGATCAACGGCACCTCCGGCATGGTCGGCCTCGGCAGTATCAACATCGCGCGGGCCCGCCGGCTCCTTGAGACGTATCTGCTCATCTCGGCGCTGTCCGTGGAAGGTCTCGCCGGCAAGACCAAGCCGTTCGACCCGCGGGTCCACGCGCTCAAGCCGCACAAGGGCCAGCAGGCGGTGGCCAAGTTCCTCTGGGACACGCTGACCGACTCCGCGCTCGCGGTCGACGAACTCGACACCGAGCACCTCCTGTCGGGCGAGATGGGTGACACCGCCAAGGCCGGATCGCAGTCCATCGAGGACGCGTACTCGATCCGCTGCACCCCGCAGATCCTCGGACCCGTCGTGGACAGCCTCGCCTCGATCGAGCGCACCGTCGAGGACGAACTCAACTCGTCCAACGACAACCCGCTGGTCAACCCCGACGAGGCCGAGGTGTTCCACAACGGGCACTTCCACGGTCAGTACGTGGCGATGGCCATGGACCATCTGGCGATCGCGATGACCACGCTGATGAACCTGTCGAACCGCCGTATCGACAGGTATCTCGACAAGAGCAACAGCGAGGGGCTGCCCCCGTTCCTGTGCCGGGAAGACCCCGGTCTGCGGCTCGGCCTGATGGGCGGGCAGTTCATGACCGCGTCCCTGACCGCGGAGACCCGCGCGAAGGCCATGCCCATGTCCATCCAGTCGCTGACCTCGACCGGGGACTTCCAGGACATCGTCTCCTTCGGCTTCGTCGCGGCCCGGCGCGCACGGGAGATCATCGACAACGTGGCCTACGTGGTCGCCTTCGAGCTGCTGTGCGCCTGCCAGGCCGTCGACATCCGGGGAACGGAGGGTCTTTCGCCCGCGACACGGCGGCTCTACGAGCAGACGCGCGAGGTGGTCCCCTACCTGGACCACGACGTGACGATCACCGACTACGTGGAAGAGCTCGCGCGGCGCCTCGTCGCCGAGCCGGGCCTGGGCTGAGGAGTGCCGTGCGCGCCTTGTCCCGGACAGCGAAGGTGTTCGACGCGCTTGACCGCCCACCGCAGATCGACCCGGCCGCCGAGGGCACCCGGGTCACGGTGCGGATCCCTGTGGAGCGGGCCACCGCGCACATGGCCGGCCACTACCCGGGCTTCCCGATTCTGCCGGGGGTGCTCCTGATCGACTGTGTCCGCCAGGCGGCCGGAGAGGCTCACGGCACCGAGCTCCGGCTGCGCAGCATCGACCGTGCCCGCTTCACCCGCCCGTTGCTTCCGGGCGACGAGCTCGAACTGTCCCTGCGGATCACGTCCGGCCCGGACGGGCGCGTGCTGGTGCGCGCTCGCGGCGCGCGCTCCGACGGCGCGCTGGCGGCGCAGCTGACCGTCACGCTCGAACCCGTGGTGGCCGCTGAACCCGTGGTGGCCGCTGAACCGGTAGTGGCCGATGCTTGACCACAGCCAGGTGCGCGAGCGGCTGCGCCAGCGCCCCCCGATGCTGCTGCTCGACACGGTGCGGGAGTTCTCGCCGCCCGGCACGCTCGTCGCCACCAAGGCCGTCACCGGTGGCGAGGACTGCTACCGGAACATGGCGGACGGAGCCGGCACCGACGACTTCGCCTACCCATCGGTGCTCCTGCTCGAATCGTTCGGACAGGCGGTCTCCCTGCTGTGGTCGCTCGCCGGTCTCGGCCCTGCGGAGGAGATTCCGCTGATGGTCGGCATCCGCGACCTCGTGTACGCATCGCCGGCCGTGCCCGGAGACCTCCTCGAACACCACGTGGAGCTGCGCCATCACTCCGGCGCGGTCGGCGAATTCACCGGCGAGACCCGGGCAGCCGGCCGCACCGTACTCACCGTGGCCTCCCTCCTCGTCGTCTCGCGCCCGGCCGAGAGCCTGCTCACACCGACACCGCATCCATCGAAGGACGGCTGATGAACGACACCGACAACCCGCTCTCCAGGGTCCGCGCGATCGTGGCGGAGATCCTCGCCCTGAGCCCCGAGGAGATCGACGACACCGCCGACCTCTTCAACGAGTACGAGGCCGATTCGCTCAACCTGATCGAGATCGTCGCGCAGGTGGAGAAGCAGTTCCGCGTGGTGCTGCCCCAGAAGGAACTGCCGCGGGCGCGCTCCATAGCCGCCCTGCGCGATCTCCTCGTCGGCCAGGCGGCCTGACCACTCGGCCGCGACGGCCCTGTCCGCAGCCATAGGAGGAAGGCCAGTGACGACCCCGACCAGCCAGGCACCACCCGCGCCGGGCGCGCTCGCCGTACGTGCCGTACGCGGTGCCACCCAGGTCGCCCGCGACGACCCCGCACTCATCGAGCAGGCCACCGGCGAACTTCTCGGCGAGATCCTGCGCCGCAACAGTCTGAGCGAGGCGGACCTGATCAGCATCGTGTTCACCGCCACCCACGATCTGTGCTCCGCCTTTCCGGCGGCGGCGGCCAGGAAGCTGGGCCTCACCGACGTACCGCTGCTGTGTACCTCGGAGATCGCGGTCCCGGGCTCGCTGCACCGCGTCATCCGGATCCTGGCGCATGTGCACAGCACACGGCCACGGGACGCCGTGCGCCACGTCTATCTCGGCGCCGCGGCGGCGCTGCGTCCCGATCTCGACGCCCCGCCCCCGAGAACTGACTCCCCTCTGCCTCAAGGAGCTTGACGATGTCCGTGATGCCTGTCGCCTCCCCCGTACATGACCGAGCCCTCCCACCCGAGACGGCCTCCGGCGTCGCCACGGGCCGGCTTGTCGCCCCGGAGCAGCAGCCCGTATGGGCCGATCCCGCGCGCGCGTCGGCGGTGCGGGCGGAACTCGCCGCCAGGCCGGGCCTGGTGGGCTGGGAGGAGGTGCAGCTGCTCCGCCTGCTGATGAGCGAGGCGGCCGGCGGCTCGTACCAGGTCATCATGGCCGGGGACTGCGCGGAGGACCCGGCCGAGTGCGGACCGCAGGCGGTGAACCGCAAGATCGGTCTGATCGACGCGCTGGCCGGAGTCATGAAGATCAACACCGGCAAGCCGGTCATCCGGATCGGCCGTATCGCCGGACAGTTCGCCAAGCCCCGAAGCTCCCCGACCGAGGTGGTCGACGGACGTGAACTGCCGGTGTTCCGCGGCCACTTGGTGAACGGCCCCGCCCCCACGCCGGGGGAGCGCCGCGCCGACCCCGACCGCATGCTCTCCTGCTACGCGGCGGCGGAGCGGGCCACCACGCTGCTGCGCCAGCGCACCGGTGCCTGGATGCCGCCCACCGGAGCACCGGTGTGGACCAGCCACGAGGCGTTGGTTCTCGACTACGAGCGGCCGCTGCTGCGCCGCACGGCGGGCGGCCAGAGCTATCTGTCCTCCACGCATCTGCCCTGGATCGGTGAGCGCACCCGGGACCCGGAGGGCTCGCACGTCGGTCTGCTCGCGGCGGTGGCCAATCCCGTCGCGTGCAAGGTCGGCCCGGCCATGACCCCCGCGGAACTGGTGAACCTGTGCAGCAGGCTCGATCCGGGCAGGGAGCCTGGCCGGCTCACGCTGATCGCCCGCATGGGCGCCTCCCAGGTCGCGGAGAGACTTCCTGCGCTGATCACGGCGGTACGCGATGCCGGTCATCCCGTGTCCTGGCTGTGCGACCCGATGCACGGCAACACCGTCAAGACCGCCACCGGCCTCAAGACCCGGTCGGTGCACACCATCATCGAAGAGGTCGTGGCCTTCCAGCAGGCGGCGGCGAAGGCGGGCGGTGTCGCGGCCGGCCTCCATCTGGAGACCACGCCGGACGACGTCACCGAGTGCGTCTGGAGCGAGGCGAGGACCGCGGAGGTCGGCCGGCACTACACGACGCTGTGCGACCCACGCCTCAACCCCCGCCAGGCCTTCACCGTCGCCGGGGCCTGGAGCGCCGCCTGACCGGCCGAGACCCGAGGGAATACGCCCATGTCCATCGCCTATCTGGGCCCGCCGGGCTCCTTCACCGAAGCAGCTCTCGACGGGCTCTACGTACCGCGGCACAACGCCGTGCCGTATCCGACGGTCCGGCAGACCCTCGACGCCGTGCGCCGCCAGGAGGCGTCGGCCGGTGTCGTCCCCTGGGAGAACTCGGTCGAAGGAGCGGTCACCGAGTCCGTCGACGCGCTCGCCTCCAAGAGGGATCTGTCCATCGTCGGCGAGACGCTGCTGCGCGTGGAGTTCGCTCTGGCCGTGCCCCCGTCCGGCACCCTCGCCTCCATCCGGACGGTGTTGACGCATCCCATCGCGCATGCCCAGTGCCGCACGTGGCTCGACGACCACCTGCCGCGGGTCGACGTGGTCACCACCTCGTCCACCGCCCATGCCGCCCGCGAGGTCGGCACCACGGGCACGCCCGGCCTCGCCGCCATCGCCTCACCCAACACGCTCCGGCGCTACGGGCTCGACATCGTCGCCGGCGACATCGGGGACAGCCGGGACGCGGTGACCCGCTTCGTGAAGGTCGCCCCGCCCAGGGTGGGTTCCCTGCCGACCGGCACCGACCGCACGAGCCTGGTCGTGCCGCCCACCGACGAGATGCGTCACCTGCACGACGTACTCGACGAATTCGACCGTTCCGGGGTACCGCTGACCTCCATCCTGTCCCGGCCGGGCGGCTCCGGACTCGGCAGCTATTTCTTCCTCATGGAATGCGAGGGCCATGCACACGACCCCGTCGTGGGGCCACTCGTCGCCGCCCTTGCCCGGCGCCACCACGCCTACGTCCTCGGCAGCTACCCGCGCGCCGATCTCGCCCTCGCCCTGAACACAGCGGTGCCCGCGCAGACGTGACAGGTCACGCGGCAGTGGCCGCACGGACCTGACAGGCCCTCGGCAGTGCCCGCTCGGACTCGGTGCCCGAGCGGGCACTGCCGCGTGGCCGACCGGCTCAGAACGGCTCCATCAGCCTGGCCAGCGCCCGTTCCACGACGGCGGTCTGCGCCTGTGGCGGCGCCTGCTCCTGTTCGAGCCTGCCGATCTCGATGGAGCTTTCGACCACGAAACGGCACCGCTGCTCATGCCGGGCGGAGAAGGCCTCGAACGTCGCGGCGACCTCGTCGTGGCGGCCCAGCTCCTCCGCGAGCACCAGGGCGTCCTCGACCGCGATGCCCGCACCGGAGGCCAGTTGCGGTGTCGTGGGGTGGGCGGCGTCACCGATCAGGAGCACACGTCCCCGGTGCCATGGGCCCGGCAGCGTGAACGACTCAAGCGGCCGGTAGGCGATCTCGGTGTCCTCGCGGATCGACTCCCGGAAGGTCTCCACGTACCCGCCGTAGGGCTTGAGGAGTCCGGCGAGGCCGGCCGGCAGCTCGTGCGCCGCACGGACCGTCCGCGGCGTCCGCTCCACCACGAACATGTACATCCGGGTCGCCGAGACAGGTGTCCAGCCGACCTTGACCTCGCCGCCGAGGAAGTAGTGCCGACGGTCGACGTCCGGTGGCCTGGGGACGAACATCCGCCACACGCTCTGTCCGGTGTACTGCGGCTCGGGGGCGGCCGGGAAGAGCTGGCGCCGGGTCCGCGAGTAGATCCCGTCCGCTCCGATCACCATGTCGTAGCGGGCGTTCGTACCGTCGCTGAAGGCGACGTCGACGCCGCTCGCGCCCTGACTGAAGGACGCGACCGACAGGCCGAAGCGCGGGCGCACACCACTGGCGAGCACATGCGAGGACAGGATCCGGTAGAGCACCGGCCGTCCTATCCCGCCGGAGCCGCACACCCCGGACCCGGCCGGCATCGGCGTCGGGATGTCCCGGATGTGCGTGCCGTCCACACCGCACACCCGGATGCCCTCGCCCACGTACCCGTGCGCCGCGACCTCCTCGTACACCCCGAGCCGGCGCAGCGCGCGCAGCGTCGGTCCGGTGATGGTGAGGCCCGCGCCGAGAACCGTCCAGTCGGGCTCGATGTCGATCAGGTCGACGGCGGCGCCGGTGCGCCGCAAGGCGATGGTCGCCGACATGCCGGCGATCCCGGCACCGATGATCAGCACGCGTACGGCCGGCTGAGAAGTCATCGTGGCTGCCGGTCAGGCGTTCTTCGTGGCGCTGAGGATGCCCTGCAACGGCAGTGCGTCCGGCGGTAGTTGCGCCGGGTCCTGGGAGAGCTCCCGGGTGACGGTGAATCCCGCTTCCTCCAGCCACTCGCGGAACGTCGAGAGTTTCTGGGGCCCGCCCTGACCGGTGGCGCAGCCGAGGAAGAAGGACGGGTAGTAGTCGACGCTCCTGGATTCCTTGATGTTCTCGGCGTAGATCGGCACCAGGATGTGGACCCGCCCGCCCACCTCGAGCGAGTCATGGACACCCTTGAGGATCCTGAGCACGTCATCACCGTCGAACATGTTCAGGAAGTGCTTGATCAGTACGACGTCGAACCCCTTGGGCACCGCCTCGAACACATCCCCGCCGATGAACGAGGACTTGTCGTCCACGCCGTGCTCACGGAAGGTGCGCAGACAGTCCTCGCGCTTGTCCGGGAGGTCGAACGTGGTCACGTGCAGTCCGGGCGAGCCCTTGAACTTGTGGGTGTGGATCGCGCCGAGTCCGGTGTGTCCCGCCAGGTCGAGCACCTTCGATCCCGCCGGTATCTCGATGGTGTCGAAGAACCACGGGTCGATGCGGTCGGTGACCGAGTCCATCAGCTTCGACCAGGGCTCGCGCAGATCGGCGTGGAGGGCCATCGCGCCGTACAGGTCGCCCTCGAATCCGTACAGTTCCTTCAGGCCGACGACGGTGCCGGTGCGCACGCTGTCGGTGAGGTAGTAGAGCTGCCTGAGCGTGGTGGCCTTGATCTTGCCCATGAAGTCGAGGACCCGCCGCAGGTCGGCCTCGGCGACCTCCGCGATCGCGTCGAGTGCGTAGCCGCCCGAGCGCTCGTCGTACGCGACGAAGCCCTCCTTGACCGGCAGGTACAGGAGCTGTCCCACCGCGTCCGGCTTGGCGCCGACGGCATCGCCGAGCTCCGCCGCGGTCATGCCGGGCCTCTTGCGGAGCTCGTCGATGATGCCGAGTTCGAAGCAGGACAGCAGGTTCATGAACCGTGCGGGTCCCACCATGTATTCACGGAACCGGGCGAGCGTGGCCTGTGCAGTCATGGAGCAATTCCCTTCGGGTTTTCAACAGGTTGGTGCCGAGATCGGCCGCCGTCACCCGGTGTCGGCGGCAGTCGCCCAGGAACGGCCTGCCGCTGCCTCGATCCGCAGCCGCAGTCGTCCCCGGCGCATCCGTCCCGTGGTCTCGTACAGCGCCTCCGCCACCAGGGCGTCGCTGAAGCGGAACCAGCCGAGTCGTTGTTCGTCCTCGTCGATCAGCCCCGCCGCGATCGCCTGGTCGAGGGCCGCGAGTGCCGTGTCGATGTCGATCGAGGCGACATCGGCGACGACCTCGGCATCGAAGTGCTGGCCCGCGACGGCGGCCACGGCGAGCAACTCGGGCGCGGGCTCCGGCAGTTGTCTGACGCGGCGCAGCACCGCTTCGCAGGTGTCCCACAGCACCGGCACGCCGGGCCACCCGGCGAACCGCCGCAGCGGCCCTGCCCTTCCGGCCCCCGGCTTCCCTGGTGGCGTCACCGGCTGCCCGCGGCCGGCCTCCACCGCTGCCGGCGCCTCGGTCAGCTGCCGGACGGACGCCTCAGGGCCGACGAAGACTTCGACGGCGGGTTCTTCCGCCGACGGCGGTGTGCCTGCCGCGCGCGGCGAGGTGGCTGCCGGTGCCGGACGCCGGTCGAGGGCCGGATCCTGGTGCAGTATCCGCTGCCGCAGCTGTCGCAGGCGCGGCGTGGGGTCCACGCCGAGTTCCTCGGAAAGGCGCGCCTGGATGCCGCTCAGCACGGCGAGGGCGTCGGCCTGGCGGCCTGCCCGGTACAGGGACAGGCTCAACAGCTCGCAGCCGTACTCGCGCAGCGGGTTGGCGTTGACGAAGGCCGACAGTTCGGCCACGGCCGCTTCGTGGGCCCCCAGGGCGAGGAGCGCCGCGCACCGCATCTCGACGGTGGACAGCCGCAGTTCCTCAAGACGTGCCACCTCCGGTACGACACAGGGGACAGCGCTCACCTCCGCGTGGGCCTGGCCTCGCCACAGGGCGAGACCCGCGTCGCACTCGTGCAGCGTCTGGCGCGGATCGTCGTGGTCCCGTGCCTGCCGTCCCGCCTCGGCGTGTGCGATGAAGCGCTGTACGTCGACGTCCACAGCGTCGGCGTCGAGGACATAACCGCGCACGCAGGTACGCAGCACCGTCGCCCGTGTTCTCGGCGCACGGCCGGGCTCGAGGACCTTGCGCAAGTTGGCCACGTACACCTGTAGCGCGGTCATCGCCGAAGGCGGGGGCTTCCTCTCCCACAGGGCCTCCAGGATGACGTCGGTCGTCACCCGCCTGCCTGCCTGGCTCACCAGGAGGGCGAGCAGCGTGCGCTGTTTGGGCGCGCCCAGATCCACCGTCCGCCCGGAGACCGTCGCCTCCACAGGTCCCAGAGCATGAAATTCCACCGTCGTACGGCGACCGGTTTCGACCACCATCGTGTCCTTCATGATGAGCCCTTCCGGATTTGCCGAATACCGGGACCCCGGGTATCACTCTCCGATGCTAAGAAGGCGGATTCGTAATTCCCTTGAGTGTTCCTTGAGCCGGAGTCGACTCTTGCCGGTTCGATCTGGCGGCGGACTCGCATTCGGTGCTACCAAATGTGAGCTGCTTGCGTTCTGAGCGATGATGAAGACGAGAAGAGGCTGATCATGAAGGCAGTGCGTTTCCATTCCTACGGCGACCCCGACGTCCTCGTGCACGAGGAGGCGGACCGTCCGCAGGCCGGGGCCGGCCAGGTCGTGCTGCGGGTGGTCGGCGCGGCGTGCAACCCCGTCGATGCCTCGCTGCGTGCCGGGTTCGTCAGGGAGGTCTTCGACCTCGCGATGCCGCACGTGCCGTGCTACGACGTGGCGGGCGTCATTTCCGAGGTCGGCGAGGGTGTGGGCGACTGGAGCGTGGGTGACGCGGTGGTGGCATGGCTACCGATCCCCGGCCCCGGTGCCGCCGCCGAGTACGCCGTGGCACCCGCCGAGGCCCTGGCGGCGGCTCCCCGCACGGGAGAGGCCGCGGACGCCGCGGCGCTGCCGTCCGTCGCACTGACCGCCTGGCAGGCGCTGTTCGAGCACGCCGGTCTGAAGGCCGGCCAGACCCTCCTCGTCAACGGCGCCGGTGGCGCGGTGGGCGGCTACGCGGTCCAGCTCGCGGCGCAGGCCGGCGCATCGGTGACCGCGACGGCAAGCGCCGGGAGCCAGGACCGCGTCCGGTCGTACGGCGCCGAGCGGGTCGTCGACTACACCGTGACTCCGCTCCGGGAAGCGCTGGCCGGTCAGCAGTTCGACGTGGTGCTCAACCTGGTGTTCCTGAGCGACCCGGACGAGCTCGCGAAGCTCGTCGACCTGGTCGTCGACGGCGGCGTCTTCGCGAACACCGTTCCGCCGGGCCTGTCCGCCACCGAGCGCGGCGTGCGCAACATGCAGGTCTTCGGCCGCAGCGACGCCGCCCAGCTCACCGAGCTGGTCCGCCGCGTGGACGCCGGCGAGCTGAAGATCCATGTCGCCGAGCGCAGGCCGCTGAGTGAACTGCGGGCCGTGCACGAGGAGCTGGCCGCCGGGAAGCTGCCCGGGAAGACCGTCCTGCTCCCCTGATCACCCGATCCCCCGAAACGGCGGCTCTGCGACCGCCCGGGGCCGCACAGAACAAGGAGCACTGTTCCCATGCCTTCGACATTGGAATCCGACGCTGTCGCCACCACGCTCGACCGTCTTCTGGCTGCGGAGGACAAGCAGGATCTGGCGGCCGAATGGGCGGCGGCCGGGGTGGATCTGGGCGGGGAGTTCCCTGCCGACATGAGCGCCGCCGAAATGGCGGAGCGCACCAAGGACATCATCATGTCCGTGTCCAGGAAGGGCGGCGAACTCCTCTATCTGCTCACCAGGGCCGTCAAGGCGCGGACGGTCGTCGAGTTCGGCACGTCGTTCGGGATTTCCACGCTCTATCTGGCTGCCGCAGTGCGCGACAACGGCGGCGACCAGGTGATCACGACCGAGCTTCAGCAGGACAAGGCGCGCAAGGCCACGGAGAACTTCGCCGCCGCCGGGCTCGGCGATCTCATCGACCTGCGGCTCGGCGATGCGCGCGAGACCCTGCGCGAACTGCCCGAGCAGGTCGATCTGCTGCTCCTCGACGGGTGGCTCGATCTGCGGCTGCCGATTCTGCGCATCGTGGGACCGCGGCTGCGGCCCGGCGCGCTTGTGGTGATCGACGATGTCGATCTCGACATCGGCCGCGGCGTCTACGCGGAGTTCCGCGACTACATCAGCGACCCTGCCAACGGCTTTCTCTCCGTGACGATCCCCGTCCACCATGGAGTTCAGCTCGCTCTGAAGGTCGGCTGACACCTCAGCCGAACCGACGGACAAAGCCGGCCGCGGCCACCGGGTGCGTACCCGAGTGGCCGCGGTCGGCTCTTTCCCGTCCTGTCCCCCGTCCTACTCCACCGTCCGCTCTTCCCCGGCCGAGAGGACCGTGCGGATGCAGTCGTCGACGATGCGCTCGGCGCGTTCGCAGGACACCGCCCCCTCGATGTACGTGAAGTTCCACGACAGTTGACGGTGACTGGTGGTCACCGACGAACCGAAGTACCCGACCACGGAGATTCCGCCCACGAACTGCGCCTGCGAGAGCTGCCAGCCGCCCAGTCCGGCCGGGAACTCGAAGCGTCCGACATTGGACACGAAGAAGTTGAAGGGCCCGTGCTCATCGATGTACTGGATGAAGGGCTCGCTGTCGGCCACCGAGGACGGCCCCTGACGGGCGAGCAGGTCGAACACCCCGTACTGTTCGCCGCGCTGCTTGCGCGCCGGTATGTCCTCCTTGATGAACCGCGCCATCGACCACAGATCGTCGGGCTGGTAGCCGACCACCGAATGCAGCGCGGACACGAAACAGCCGGCCTCGTCCTCGGACACCGGACGCCGCAGCTCCTCCCGCAGGGAGACGGGCGAGCCGACCGCGAAGCGCGCGGGTGACTCGGCCTTCGCGTCGCGGGCGACGGCAGACGCGAGCGCCGCGGCCAGCAGACCGTGCAGCGTGGCCCCTTCGCGCTTGCACGCGCGCGCAAGCCCGTCCAGCGCGTCGATTCCGATGGACCGGTGCAGCATCCGGGTCCGACGCCGCGCGAACGGTACGAACTGCTCCGGTTCGAGTCTGCCCACCTCGCCCGCGTCGTCCGTGGCGCCCTCGGCATCCGCAGCGCGCTCGACGTCCCGTTCCGGGAACAGCGCTTCGAACGGCTCCGGCAGGGGGCCGCGCTCCACCGCACCGGCCCCGGGCCCGGACGGCGCAGCGGCGAGCCGTACCCACTGGCGCAGCAGGGAGAGCGCGGTGGTCCCGTCCGCGATGCAGTGCGGGACGGTGAGGATGAGGTCGTGGGTCTGTCCGGGGCCGCTGATGAGGACGGCGCGGGCCAGCGGTCCCGACCTCCAGTCGATGGCGTCCGTCAGTTCGTGGCCGTCCACTTCGCTCGCCCAGCGGGCCTCGTCCTCCTCGGTGCGGACCACCTCGCGCAGCGGGACGGGCCGGTCGGCCGGCACGAACCGCGGCCCGTCCCCGGGTGTGCCCGGCGCCGTGTCCGCTATGGCCGTACGCAGCAGCGGATGCCGGTCCTGTAGCGCACCGAGCGCGCTGCGCAGCACCTGTGCCGACACCTCACCCGTGATGCGGACACGGGCGCAGACGTTGAGCGTGGAGAGCTGATCGATGATCCAGTACCAGCGCTCCCCAGGGCTCAGCTCGCGCGATGTCACGACGCTTTCCCCCGTCGCATTTTCCGTCAGGGTGCTCGATGCATTCATCGCAGACATTCCCCCATCGCTTTCCTCGAGTCCGGTGCCGTACCGGACATTCGAGGGAGGCTAACAAGGGGCCATCGAGCGACAATCGAGCCTGGGGTGAAGCCCCCTTACGGTCAATTGACCTGCGACGTTAGGCCAGTACTTAGTCCATATCAAGGGGGCCGTGCTGCCATTCTCCAGTCGGACTCAAGCCATTCTGGAGGAACGTCGCCATGACTCAGCCAACGCTCGCGCAGACCACTTCTCCGCTCGTTGCCATCGACCCTCTGGGCGCGGATCGCCACGGTGAGGCGGCGCGGATGCGCGACCTCGGACCTGTGGTGCGCGCCGTGCTGCCCGGCGGTGTCCGTATGTGGGTGGTCACCGATTACGCGCTGCTCGCCGAGCTCGCCGCCGATCCGCGGGTGGGACGGGACTGGCGGAACTGGGAGGCGCTGCGCCGCGGCGAGATCCCCGATGACTGGCCGCTGCTCGGCATGATCCGCCTGAACAACATGATGGCGCGCGACGGCGCGGAGCACCGGAGGCTGCGCCGCCCGCTGACCCGTACGTTCACCCGCAGCCGGGTCGAGGCCATGGGGCCGCGTATCGACCAGATCGTGGCGCAGATGCTGGACGACCTGCCCCACCGGGCAGCGCCGGACGGCACGGTCGATCTGCGGGCGCACTACGCCTACCCGTTCCCCATGCAGGTGATCTGCGAGCTCATCGGCATACCGGAAGCGTGGTGGTCGCGTTGCCGCGAACTCATCAACACCGTCATCCGCGCCGACACGACAGCCGAACAGTTCCTCGCCACCGAGCAGGAGCGGCACGAGCTGTTCCAGCGTCTCTTCGCCATGCGCCGCGCCGAGCCCGCGGACGATCTGACCAGCGCACTGCTCACCCACAACGAGGAGGCGGACGACCCCTTCACGGACGAGGAACTCGAAGACACCCTGTGGACGCTCATCGGCGCGGGCCATGAGACCTCGATCAGTCTGATCGTCAACGCCACCCGTGCGCTGCTCACCCATCCCGACCAACTGGCGATGGTCCGCGAGGGCGGCCCCGCCCTCTGGGGCGAGGTCATCGAGGAGACCTTGCGCTGGGACTCACCGGTCGGCAACTTTCCCGCCCGGTTCCCGACCGAGGACATCGTGGTGGCCGGCGTCACCATCCCCAAGGGGGACGCCATCCTGGCCCCGTGGAGCGGTGTCAACCGCGATCCGAAGCAGTACGGCGACACCGCCGACCAGTTCGACATCACGCGGCCGGTCAAACGGCACCTGGCGTTCGGCACCGGACCGCACGTATGCATCGGCCCCGGCCTCGCCCGGTTCGAGGCCATGGCCGCGCTGCCCCCGCTGTTCGCCCGCTATCCCGAACTCCGGCTCGCCGTCGACCCCTCCGAGCTGTCCCCGGTCCCCTCCCTCTTCTCCAACTCCGTCACCGGCCTTCCGGTGCACCTCGGCCCGGCGAAGAGCTGACTCCCTCCGACTCCCTCCGCCAGGCGGCACCGAGGGCTCAGCGCTGCGCCGGCGGGATGTTGTGGTTGAGCCGGAAAACGTTCTCCGGGTCGTGAGCCGCCTTGATCTCGGTGAGGCGCTGGTAGTCCTCGGGGTTGTACGCGGAGCGCACGTGCTCGGTGTCCCGCTCGCCGTTCAGGAAGGTAAGGGTCCGCCCGCCGGTGCTCCAGGGCTCGATCGCCTCGAAGAGGCTGTCGTGCGCGGGCTTGATGTCGGCGATGTCGGCGCGTTCGAGCCGCGACACGACGTTCAGCAGGTAGTGCGCGCCCCGGTGGCCGACCGCGTTCGGCACGGCGGCGGGGCGCGCGAGAGCGCCGCCGAGGTGGCGCAGCTCGACGACGTGCGGGACGGGCGCGTGCGGGCCCACCCGGTCCAGGAGGGTACGCACCGCGTCGGCGTCCAGCTCGCCGAGGAGGGCGGTGCTGCTTTCGAAGCTGCCCGCCGCGGCCGGGTCGTTGTGGATGGTTCCGACCTCGGTGAAGGGCATCTCACGGATCGTGTCGTTGAAGGGGTTCAGTGCCCGCAGAGGCGCCACGAGTTCCTTGCCCGCGTCGAGATCGTCCGCCGAGTAGGCGACCCGGACGTGCACGACGTGGCGGCCCCGCAGCGGCGGCGGGAGTACCGGCACATCGGGGAAGAAGATCACCGCGACCGATGAGGTCATCTCCTCGGGCATACCGGCCGACCACCGCACGTACGTGTTGAGCACTTCGGTGACCGACGCGAAGTCGAAGAAGAGTCCACCGCCGTAGAGCGTGGCGACGGGCATGAGGTCGATCTCGATTCCGGTGACCACACCGAAGTTGTCCCGGCCACCGCGCAGCGCCCAGAAGAGGTCGGGGTCCGAGGAGTTCGTGACGTGACGCAGCTGGCCGTCCGCGGTGACGACATCGATGCTGCGCACGTGGTCCGCGGCGTAGCCGTAGCGCCGCGAGAGCGGTCCGAGACCGCCGCCGAGCGTGTAGGAGACCACGCCGACCCCCGGAGCCGAGCCGGAGAGCGGTGCGAGCCCGGCGGGTGCCGCCTCGTGGAGCACCTGGTCCCAGCTCACCCCGGCCGCGACCCATGCGGTTCGCGCCGACGCGTCCACCCGGACGCCGGTCATCCGGGACGTGTTGATCAGCACCCCGCCTTCGGCGGCGACGGCCGCCAGCGCATGCCCGGTGCCCTGTACCGCCACCGGAAGCCCGTGGCGGCCGGCGAACTCCACCGCTGCCTGCACATCGGCGGGCCCGGTCGCACCGACCAGGATCTCGGGCCGATGCCGCCGCGCGGTCTGGTTCCCCGCTCGTTCCGCGTCGTAGTCCTCGTCCTTCGCCGTCAGCACCGGGCCCAGGACCCGCTTGCTTAAGGCCTCGACCGCCTCGGCGTCGAAACGGGCGACCTGGCTGTTCTCCTCGACCGAACCGCTCATGACTCTTCCCTTCATCACCGGTATCGCGCCCGCGCTCGCGGTCGAGCCGCCGACGCCGCTAGAGTTAGTCAAGCAACCGTACTACTTTTTAGTCAAGCACCCTGACGACTTAGCCGCAACAGAAGGGTGGCCAGAGATGACCACGCGATCCGAGAAGCAGGCCGAGGGCCCGGTGCCGCTGCCCGCCCTGCTCTCGCAGGCCAAGGACATCACCGTCGAGCAGCTCCACCGGCAGCTCGCCGACGAGGGCTTCGAAGGACTGCGGTACCGGCACGGCTCCGTCTTCCGTTTCATCGCACCGGAAGGCTCTCGGCTCACCGCGCTCGCCGAGCAGTCAGGACTGAGCAAACAGGCCCTCGGTGAGGTGGTCGACGAACTCGAACGACTGGGCTACGTGGAGCGGACGGCGGATCCGAACGACCGCCGGGCCAAGCTCATCCGGCTGACCGACCTCGGCACCAAGGGCCAGCTCGCCGCCGCCCGGATCCTCGGGGACATGGAACGGAATTGGGTCAAGCACTTCGGCCGTGACGGGATCGCCATGCTGCGCCGGACATTGGAAGAGATTATCGCGCGGCACGAGGAATAGCCACCGGATCCGGCCTTTTCCGGTGCTACCCGAACGCGGCCCGAGCCCGCCCCGAGCCGCGCTCAAGCGCCGTACTTCAGGGTATTGAGGTGTCGAACTCCAAGCCGACTCCTCAAAAGGTGGACTTGACGGACATGCCAACGCTTTGCAAACCGGCCGTTGAGCTGCCGGAATACGTCATCACCCTCGAAGAAACCCTGAAGTTCGCCGAAAAAACCCACGCGGGAAAGCCGCAACTGCCCCTTGCGCTGCGCCTGATAAAGAACACGGGCGTCCAGAAGCGGCACATCGTGCAGCCGATAGAGAAGACACTTCGCCACCCGGGCCTTGAGGAGCGCAACCGGGTGTTCGAGAGCGAGTCGAAGAAACGCTGTCCTGCCGTCATCGAACAGGCCCTTGCCAACGCCGGGCTGACCGCCGAGGACATCGACGCGATCATCTTCGTGTCGTGCACCGGGTTCATGATGCCTTCGTTGACCGCGTGGCTGATCAACACGATGGGTTTCCGCACCGACACCCGGCAGATACCCATCGCACAACTGGGCTGTGCGGCGGGCGGAGCCGCGATCAACCGCGCCCACGACTTCTGCACCGCCTACCCGCAGAACAACGTCCTGATCGTGTCCTGCGAGCTGTGCTCGCTGTGCTATCAGCCCGACGACGACGGTGTCAGCTCCCTCCTGGCCGACGGTCTCTTCGGCGATGCGGTGGCGGCTGCCGTGGTCCGGGGCATCGGTGGCACCGGCGTGTCTCTCGAACGCAATGCCTCGCACGTCATCCCGGGCACCGAGGACTGGATCTCCTACGCCGTACGCTCCACCGGCTTCCACTTCCAGCTCGACCGCCGGGTGCCGGGAACGATGGAACCGCTCGCTCCCGTACTGCGCGAACTCGCCACGAGCCACGGCCGTGACGTCGGGAACCTCGATTTCTACATCATCCACGCCGGCGGTCCGCGCATCCTTTCCGACCTCAGCAGGTTCCTCGGGGTCGACCAGAGGATGTTCCGCCACAGCTGGGCCACCCTGACGGAATGCGGCAACATCGCGAGCGCGGTCGTACTCGACGCGCTGCGCCGGCTGTTCGAAGAAGACACCATGACCCCGGACGCCAACGGAATCATCGCCGGTTTCGGCCCTGGCATCACCGCTGAAATGGCCATGGGCAGCTGGCGCGTCGAATCGCCTTCGATACACGAGGACCTCTTCCGGCAGGCCGTGCCGGTTTCCCTCTGAGGAGAACAAGATGACGGGCAGCCTGCCTCTGCCGAACCGTATTCTCGACATCGCCAACGGCTACTGGGCCACCGCCCTGCTCGGCGTGGCGACACAGCACTCCCTGTTCACCCATCTCCAGGCCGGTGTGGACACCGCGGAACAACTGGCGGCGAAAACCGGGCTTTCGCAACGAGGCGTGCAGACCCTGCTCGACGGGGTCGTCGGCCTCGGGCTCGTCGAAACCTCCGACGGCAGCTACCGCAACACCCCGGAAGCCGACCTGTACCTGGTCGAAGGGCAGCCCACCGACCTCGGCGGCTTCGCTCGGCTCAAGCTGGCCGAGATGGACAAACTGGTGGGCCGGCTCGATGTGTTCAGCGCCGGCGGCCCCTTGGCGGACCCGATGGTGGAGGTGGCCGACAACCCCCACTGGGCGAAGGTCGCCCCCGCCATCGCGGCATCATCGGTCAAGGTCGCGGAGACGGCCGTCGACCTCCTCGGGCTCAGGGAGAGCGGCGAGATCTCCATCCTCGACGTGGGCGGCGGGTCCGGCATCTTCTCCTCCACGTGGCTGGAGGCCAATCCCGCGGCCCGCTCGACCCAGCTCGACTGGGGGCCGATCAACGCCATCGCCCGCCGGCTGCTCGAAGAGCGTTCCGTCGCCGACCGGTTCACGTGCATCGACGGTGACTTCCACACCGTCGGACTCACCGACGCCGCCTACGACATCGCGCTGTACTCGCATGTCGCACACCAGGAAGGGCCCGAGGAGAACGTGGCGGTCTTCACCAGGCTCCGTGCGTCGCTCAAGCCCGGTGGCACGCTCGTCGTCTGCGACTACGTCGTCGAGGACGACCGAAGCGGCCCGCCCTTCCCGCTCATGTTCGCCTCGGAGATGCTGCTCAAGAGCCAGCGGGGTGGCACCTGGCGGCGCGCCGACTACCGGGCCTGGCTCACGGAAGCGGGCTTCTCCGACGTGTCGTTCCACCCCACCCCGTCCCCCGCCACCTTGATCATCGCCAAGTAGCGGGCGCCTGCTCCGGGCCGCAGCAGGAGAAGCCGACGGCGCGGCGGCCACGGCGCGGGACCCGGTGCTCGGCGTGCCCCTTCACAGCACGCCGCGCACCCGGCCCCCGGCATCCCCGCCGGGCCACTCCTGCGCCGCGAGAACTAGACGTTGAAGCGGAACTCCACCACGTCCCCGTCCTGCATCACATACTCCTTGCCCTCCATCCGCGCCTTCCCCTTCGCGCGGGCCTCCGCCACCGAGCCGGTCTCCACCAGGTCGTCGAAGGAGATGACCTCCGCCTTGATGAAGCCCTTCTGGAAGTCGGTGTGGATGACGCCGGCCGCCTCGGGGGCCGTCGCGCCCTTCTTGATCGTCCAGGCGCGGGATTCCTTGGGGCCGGCGGTCAGGTAGGTCTGGAGTCCGAGCGTGCGGAAGCCGACGTGGGCCAGGGTCGCCAGGCCCGGCTCTTCCTGGCCGACGGACTGGAGGAGCTCCAGCGCCTCGTCCTCGTCGAGCTCGGCGAGGTCCGCCTCCAGCTTGGCGTTGAGGAAGATCGCCTCGGCGGGGGCGACCAGCGCACGCTGCTCGTTCTTGAAGTCCTCGTCGGTCAGCTCGTCCTCGTCGACGTTGAAGACGTAGAGGAACGGCTTGGTGGTGAGCAGGTGCAGGTCGTGCAGGAGTTCCTCGTTGCCGGAGCCCTGGACGATGCCCGCGGAGAACAGCGTGTCGCCCTTCTCCAGGATCTCCTTGGCCTCCTCGACGGCCTTGACCTTCGGCGCGATGTCCTTCTTGATGCGCGACTCCTTCTGGAGGCGCGGCAGGACCTTCTCGATGGTCTGGAGGTCAGCGAGGATCAGCTCGGTGTTGATCGTCTCGATGTCGTCCTTCGGCGAGACCTTGCCGTCCACGTGCACGACGTTCTCGTCCTTGAAGGCCCGGATGACCTGGCAGATCGCGTCCGACTCGCGGATGTTCGCGAGGAACTTGTTGCCCAGGCCCTCGCCCTCGGAGGCGCCGCGGACGATGCCGGCGATGTCGACGAAGTCGACGGTGGCCGGAAGGACCCGCTGCGAGGAGAAGATCTCCGCCAGCTTCGTCAGACGGGGGTCGGGCACGCCGACGACGCCGACGTTGGGCTCGATCGTGGCGAACGGGTAGTTGGCCGCCAGCACGTCGTTCTTGGTCAGGGCGTTGAACAGGGTCGACTTGCCGACATTCGGCAGACCGACGATTCCGATCGTGAGCGACACGTTGCGACTTCCCGTGAGTGGAGGGCCAGGGGGCCAGGGGACCGGCCGATCCACCAGTCTACGGCGTGTCCGGAACCGCCCGGGCGGACAGTCGAACGCTTGGCCAAGCCGCGGCCGACGGCGTGTCTGAAGGGCTATTCGGCATATTGAACGACCTAAGTTGGTGCGGTGGAGCAATACAGGACGCGATCTCCTCAGTACGGACCGCGACAGTACGGACCGCGACGGGACCGGCCCAGGCCCCCCGGGCCGCCCCGTCAGCCCGTGCCGTCCCGGCAGCCCGTGCCGTCCCGGCAGCCCGTGCCGTCCCAGGCGGGGCGGGGAGCGGGGGGCGAACCCGTGCGCGCGGCCCGGCCGCCCGGACCGCAGCGCCGCCCGGCACCGGTACGACGGCCCGCGCCCGCACCGGCGCCCACCGCCGGCCGGCTGCCGAACCCCCGGCTGACCGGGCTGGGCGGCGGGCTGTTCTGCGCGGTGGTGATGTTCCTGCTGGGCGCGCTCTGCTCGGCGCTGTTCGGGGCGTCCCTGACGGCGTACGGCGTGCTGTTCCTGCCGGTGTGCGCGCTGACCGCCCTGTGGGTGCGCCGGGGGGACCTGATGACCGCGCCGGTCGTGGTGCCGATCGCGTTCGCCGTGGGACTGCTGCCGCTGGCCGACGGCGAAGGAGGGACCGGCAGCAGGCTGATGGGCCTGATGACGGCGCTCGCCACGCAGGCCGGATGGCTGTACGGAGGGACGCTGATCGCCGGGCTGATCGTGCTCGTCCGGCGGATCAGGCTGGTGCACCGGCGGCGGACGGCCGGGGCCCGGCCGCCGGTGTGACACCCGGCGGATCGGGCCTCAGCGCCCGGCCGCCCGCATCGCCGCGCCCACGATCCCCGCGTTGTTCTGCAACTGCGCCGGGACGATCTCGGCCTTGATGCCCTCGATGTGGGGCAGGAACTTGTGGGCCTTGCGGCTGACGCCGCCGCCGATGATGAACAGCTCCGGCGAGAACAGCATCTCGACGTGGGCGAGGTACTTGCGCACGCGGTGCACCGCCCAGTGCTCCCACGTCATGTCGTAGTCCTCGCGGGCCTTGCTGGAGGCCCGCTTCTCGGCGTCGTGTCCGTCGAGCTCCAGGTGGCCCAGCTCGGTGTTGGGGACGAGGACGCCGTCGACGAAGACCGCGCTGCCGATGCCCGTGCCGAGGGTCAGCAGGATCACCGTGCCCCGGCGGTCGCGGCCGGCGCCGAAGTGCATCTCGGCGACTCCCGCGGCGTCCGCGTCGTTGACCACCGTCACCGGCAGTCCGCCCAGCCGCTCGCCGAGCAGCGCGCGGGCGTCGGTGTCGATCCAGCTGTCGTCGACGTTCGCCGCCGTGCGGATCGTGGCTCCCTCGGTGACCACGCCCGGGAACGTGACCCCGACGGGGCCCGTCCAGCCGAAGTGGCCGACCACCTCCCGGACGCCGTCGGCCACCGCGTCGGGTGTGGCCGGGTGAGGGGTGAGGACCTTGTGGCGCTCCTGCGCCAGGTCGCCCTTGTCCAGGTCCACCGGCGCACCCTTGATCCCGGATCCGCCGATGTCCACTCCGAAGATCTGCATGGCCCTACGTTACGACGAACGACTGACAGTCACAGGCCGGACGGCGGTCACCGCCCGGCCCGTACCCGGTCACTTCGCGGAATCTTCACCGGTCCCGGCGCCACCGCGCTCGGCGACCAGCGACGCCGCCTCCTCGCGCAGGTCGCGGCGCAGCTCCTTGGGCAGGGAGAACGTGATGGACTCCTCGGCCGCCTTGACGATCTCGACGTCCTCGAAGCCGCGCCGGGAGAGGTACTCCAGGACCTGCTCGACCAGGATCTCCGGGACGGAGGCGCCCGAGGTGACGCCGACCGTGGTCACGCCCTCCAGCCAGGCCTCGTCGATCTCGTCGGCGAAGTCCACGAGGTAGGCCTCGCGGGCACCGGCGATCTTGGCGACCTCGACGAGCCGCTTGGAGTTGGAGGAGTTGCGGGAGCCGACCACGATGACCAGGTCGGACTCGGCGCCCATCTGCTTCACGGCCAGCTGGCGGTTCTGCGTGGCGTAGCAGATGTCGTCGCTGGGCGGGGAGATGAGCTGCGGGAACTTGTCCTTCAGGGCGTCGACGGTCTCCATGGTCTCGTCGACGGACAGCGTGGTCTGGGAGAGCCAGACGACCTTGGAGGGGTCCCGGACCTCGACCTTCGCCACATCGCCCGGGCCGTCGACGAGCTGGATGTGGTCGGGGGCCTCACCGGAGGTGCCGATGACCTCCTCGTGGCCCTCGTGGCCGATCAGGAGGATGTCGTAGTCCTCGCTCGCGAAGCGGACGGCTTCCTTGTGGACCTTGGTGACCAGGGGGCAGGTGGCGTCGATGGTGGCGAGCTTGCCGCGCTCGGCCTCCTCGTGGACGACGGGGGCCACGCCGTGCGCGGAGAACATGACGATGTTCCCCGGGGGCACTTCCTCCGTCTGCTCGACGAAGATCGCGCCCTTCTTCTCCAGGGTCTGCACGACGTACTTGTTGTGGACGATCTCGTGCCGGACGTACACCGGAGCGCCGTACTGCTCCAGGGCTTTCTCGACGGCGATCACGGCGCGGTCCACACCCGCGCAGTAGCCACGGGGGGCGGCGAGCAGGACACGGCGGCCAGGCGAAGCAGACATGCGTCCCATCGTAAGGCCGCGTTCGGCGCGTCGAAGATCCCGTCCGTGTGACGCTCCGGCGAAGACCGGCACGGCCCCGCGCGAGGGACGTGAGGGTGTTGTCGGCGGGGCCCACTACTCTCGCGGACATGGCTGTGAACACGACTCCGGAAGCCCCGCTGCCCGTCGGCGAGGTGTCGCGGCTCATCGGCGGCTGGATCGACCGGCTCGGGGCGGTGTGGGTCGAGGGGCAGATCACGCAGTTGTCGCGGCGGCCGGGTGCGGGGGTGGTGTTCCTGACCCTGAGGGACCCGTCGTACGACATCTCGGTGAGCGTCACCTGCTACCGGCAGGTGTTCGACGCCGTCGCGGACGTGGTGAGCGAGGGCGCCCGGGTCGTCGTCCTCGCCAAGCCCGAGTGGTACGCCCCGCGCGGCCAGTTGTCGCTGCGGGCCGCCGAGATACGGCCCGTCGGGGTCGGGGAGCTGCTCGCGCGCCTGGAGCAGCTGAAGAAGGCCCTCGCCCGGGAGGGGCTGTTCGCGCCGGAGCGCAAGAAGCCGCTGCCGTTCCTGCCGCAGCTGGTCGGGCTGGTCTGCGGCCGGGCCTCGGCCGCAGAGCGGGACGTCCTGGAGAACGCGCGGCACCGCTGGCCCGCCGTGCGCTTCGAGGTGCGCAACGTCGCCGTGCAGGGCGTGCACGCCGTGCCGCAGGTCGTGCAGGCGGTGAAGGAGCTCGACGCGCTCGACGACGTGGACGTGATCATCGTCGCCCGGGGCGGCGGCAGCGTGGAGGACCTGCTGCCGTTCTCCGACGAGCAGCTGATCCGCACGGTCGCGCAGTGCCGCACGCCGGTGGTGTCCGCCATCGGGCACGAACCGGACAATCCCCTGCTGGACCACGTCGCCGACCTGCGTGCCTCCACCCCGACCGACGCCGCCAAGAAGGTGGTGCCGGACGTCGGCGAGGAGTACGAGCGGGTGCGGCTGCTGCGGGACCGGGCGCGGCGCTGTGTGGCGGCGCTGGTCGACCGGGAGGAGCGGGGGCTGGCGCACGCGCTGGCGAGGCCGTCGATACAGGACCCGCACCGGATGATCGACGTGCGCGCCGACCAGGTGGCGGACCTGCTCGACCGGGGCCGGCGCTGTCTGCGGCACCAGCTCGACCGCGCCGACTCGGAGCTGTCGCACACGCACGCGCGCGTGGTGGCCCTCTCCCCCGCCGCGACCCTGAAGCGCGGGTACGCCGTGTTGCAGAAGGCGGACGGGCACGCGGTCCGCGACCCGGGCGAGGTGGCGAGCGGGGAGGCCCTGCGCGCGCGGGTCTCCGAGGGTGAGTTCTCCGTACGAGTGGACACATAGGGTGGGTGGATGACCAGCGAGGTTGACGAGACACCGGGCACGAGCGAGGCGCTCGGGTACGAGCAGGCGCGGGACGAGCTGATCGAGGTCGTCCGGCGCCTGGAGGCGGGCGGTACGACGCTGGAGGAGTCCCTCGCGCTCTGGGAGCGGGGCGAGGAGCTGGCCTCGGTGTGCCGGCGGTGGCTGGAGGGGGCGCGGGCGCGGCTGGACGCGGCGCTGGCGGAGGAGGCCGCGGAGGACGAGGACACGGAGTGACCAGGGCGTTCGGTTCGTGATATACGACACCCCCACATTGGTTGAACGTTGAACTTCATTCGCGTACGGTCGACGACGTCAGCCGGGTCATCCGGATCGACAGTCGCGAGAAAGTGCATCCATGTCCCTCGTTCTTGACCCCGCAGCCCAGGACCTTCTGTTCCGTGAGGCCCGCAGCGCCAACACGTTCACCGACGAGCCGGTGACCGATGAGCAGGTGCAGGCGATCTACGACCTGGTCAAGTACGGTCCGACCGCCTTCAACCAGACCCCGCTGCGCATCACCCTGGTCCGCTCCCTCGAAGCCCGCGAGCGTCTGGTGGCGCACATGGCCGAGGGCAACCGGCCCAAGACCGCGAGCGCCCCGCTGGTGGCGATCCTCTCCGCCGACAACGAGTTCCACGAGGAGCTGCCGCAGCTGTTCCCGGCCGCCCCGCAGATCAAGGACGTCTTCTTCGCCGAGCGCCCGGTCCGCGAGAACGCCGCCGCGCTGAACGCCGCCCTCCAGGCCGCGTACTTCATCGTCGGCGTCCGCGCCGCCGGCCTGGCCGCCGGACCGATGACCGGCTTCGACTCCGAGGGTGTGCGCAAGGAGTTCCTGGACGACGACCACACCCCGCTGATGGTCGTCAACATCGGCCGCCCGGGCCCGGACGCCTGGCACCCGCGCTCCCCGCGCCTGGACTTCGACCAGGTCGTCACGACCGTCTGAGCGACGAACACGAGGAAGGCCCCCGGCGCATCCGCCGGGGGCCTTCCTCGTGCGGGTTCACTTCGCCTCCAGCGCCTCGGCCATCTTCGTCAGCTGCGCGAACGAGGCGGTGCCCGTCACGACCGTCGTCGAGCCCTTGGTGCCCTCCAGGACCAGCGCGTCGTACCGGCCGCCCTCGTAACGGGTCCACGTCTTGCCGGAGATCTCCTCGGTCTTCCCGGTCTCCCGTGCGCCCTGGGTCGCCTCGTCGAGGAAGACGGGGCGCCGCTGAGTGGACTGCTCGACCGCCACGTACTCCCCCTCGGGATCGTGGAAGCCGAGGTGCCAGGCGTCGAACTCGTCGCCCCGGAAGCGGACGGAGGTGGCCTTCCATGTGCCGGGCAGACCCTCGGGCGCGGCCACCGGGTAGGAGGCGGCGCGGCGTGCCGTGAGCAGTTCGACCCGGTAGTCGACGGCCTTGACGTCGGGCGCGCTGTCGTCGTGCGGGATGAAGAGGTACACGAAGCCCGCCACCAGGACGATGACCCCCATGGAGAGGATCATGTCCCGCGCCGTCTTCTGCTTGCCGTTCTTGCCTGCCACGCCCCCTATCGTCGCAGGTCCCTGCCGCGCTCATCCGTGGGGGCCCCTGCTCATTTTGCGGCCTCGGCGATAGAGTCGGGCGACATAGCCCTCATCCGGCCGTCGTCGTACAGAAAGGTGCGCTCCGATGACCGAGCATCATCACTTGCCGTCCGAACTCGATGTGCCCTCCGAGGCCCCCGACCGCAACCTCGCCCTGGAACTGGTCCGGGTCACCGAGGCCGCGGCGATGGCCGCGGGCCGCTGGGTCGGGCGGGGTGACAAGAACGGCGCCGACGGTGCCGCGGTACGCGCCATGCGCACCCTCGTCTCCACCGTCTCGATGAACGGCGTCGTCGTCATCGGCGAGGGCGAGAAGGACGAAGCTCCCATGCTGTTCAACGGGGAGCGCGTGGGCGACGGGACCGGGCCCGAGTGCGACATCGCCGTCGACCCGATCGACGGCACGACGCTGACCGCGAAGGGCATGACGAACGCGATCGCGGTGCTGGCCGCCGCCGAGCGCGGGTCCATGTTCGACCCGTCCGCCGTCTTCTACATGGACAAGCTCGTCACCGGCCCGGAGGCGGCCGACTTCGTCGACATCAACGCCCCGGTGTCGGTGAACATCCGGCGGGTCGCCAAGGCGAAGCGGTCGGCGCCGGAGGACGTGACGGTGGTGATCCTGGACCGCCCGCGGCACGAGGGCATCATCAAGGAGATCCGGGAGACCGGGGCCCGCATCAAGCTGATCTCCGACGGCGACGTGGCCGGCTCGATCCTGGCGCTGCGCGAGGGCACGGGCGTCGATCTGCTGCTCGGCATCGGCGGTACGCCCGAGGGCATCATCTCGGCCTGCGCGGTGAAGTGCCTGGGCGGCACGATCCAGGGCAAGCTGTGGCCCAAGGACGACGAGGAGCGGCAGCGGGCGATCGACGCGGGGCATGATCTCGACCGCGTGCTGACGACCGAGGACCTCGTCACCGGGGAGAACGTGTTCTTCGTGGCGACCGGCATCACGGACGGCGAGCTGCTGCGGGGGGTTCGCTACCGGGCGGAGAACGCCACGACCGACTCGATCGTGATGCGGTCGCGCTCGGGCACGGTCCGCCGGATCTCCTCCGAGCACCGGCTGAGCAAGCTGCGGGCCTACAGCGCGATCGACTTCGACAAGGGGAAGTAGCCCCGAGGAGCAGCGGCACGGCACAGCGAAAGGGCGTCCCCGGTGCGGTGGGGACGCCCTTTTCGTACACCCTTTTCCTCAGCGCTGTTCGCGCCCTCGGCCGTCAGCCTGCCGCCGCTATCCGGTTCGCCGGGCGGGCCGCCTTCTTCAGCTCCATCTCGCGGCGGCGGCGCCGGGCCAGGACCACGCGGCGCTCCGCGGCGGTGAGGCCGCCCCAGACGCCGTAGGGCTCGGGCTGGAGCAGCGCGTGCTCGCGGCACTCGACCATCACCGGGCAACGGGCACAGACCCGCTTCGCCGCTTCCTCCCGGGACAGTCTCGCGGCGGTCGGCTCCTTGGAGGGGGCGAAGAACAGGCCGGCCTCGTCACGACGGCACACCGCCTCGGTGTGCCACGGGGCGTCCTGGTCCCTGTCTCGCGCTGGCACCCGCGGGGCCGGAACGGCAGCTACCTGCACGGACGAATGCGGCGGTTGCAGCACGGTCTACTCCTGACGACGGCTTCGCGAGCGAGAGACGATGCAGCAAGGCCTACCCGCTGTACGCGCGCCTATGCACTGAGTTCCGAACCGCCGGGTTCAGGGGATTCGCGCCCGTCAATGCCCCAGGTGTTTGCGCAAACTCCTGTCGACCTTGCGCTGCACCCGGTCCAGGATGTCCGCGACGAGCTTGCCCCGCTTCGGTCGCGCCTCGACGCTGCCCAGGACGGCCCAGCCGTCGACGTAGACGATGGGGGCCTGCGGGTCGCCCGAGTCGAGGGTGTCCACCTCGAAGCTGCCGAGGACACCGCTTCCCGTGCCGCGCAGCGACACGTTCTCCGGGACGCGGATGTCGACGCTGCCGAAGATCGCGAACGATTTGACGACGACCTGCTGGTGGTCGAAGAAGGCCTCGCTGAGGTCTATCTCGACACTGCCGAACACCGCGTACGCGTGGATACGGCGGCCCGCGCGCCACCGGCCCTTGCGGACGGCGCCGCTGAAGACCGCGACCACGTTGTCGTCCGGGTCGATCGGGAGGGCGCCGGCGGTGGGGCGGTGCGGGGCGGGAGCCGGGGAGGAGGCGGGACCCTGACGGTGGGCCGCGGGCAGGTCCCGTACGAAGACCTCCAGCTCGCCGACGGTCTTGGCGCGCAGCACCCCCTCGACGCGCTCGGCGTGCTCGTCGGCGGTCAGGCGGCCTTCGGCCAGGGCGTCGTGCAGGATGTCGGCGATGCGGTCGCGCTCGGCGTCGGAGGCGCGGAGCTCGGAGACGGCGGGCGCGCTCTGCTGCTGAAGGTCCTGCTGCTGAAGGTCCACCACAGCAGCGTACCGAAACACGATAGATCGCGACACCCCTCGGCGGACGCCCCCGTGCGGCGCGGCCGGGTGTGACGAACTGAGCCTTACCTCACAAGCTCGCCGTCAGCGGCAGGTTCTACGCTGGTTGGCGCCCGCCAAAGGAGGCGGGCCGCGTCTGTCGAGTGAGGAATGGGCGAGATGCCTGAGTTCGCGTACACCGATCTGCTCCCCCAGGGAGAGGACACCACCCCGTACCGGCTGGTGACCTCCGAGGGTGTCTCCACGGTCGAGGGGCCGGACGGGCGGACCTTCCTCCAGGTGGAGCCGGAGGCGCTGCGCAAGCTCGCCGAGGAGGCCATCCACGACATCCAGCACTACCTGCGCCCGGCCCACCTCGCGCAACTGCGCCGCATCATCGACGACCCCGAGGCCTCCGGCAACGACAAGTTCGTCGCGCTGGACCTGCTGAAGAACGCGAACATCGCGGCGGCCGGTGTGCTGCCGATGTGCCAGGACACGGGCACGGCGATCGTCATGGGCAAGCGCGGGCAGAACGTGCTGACGGCCGGCCGTGACGAGGAGGCCCTCAGCCGCGGCGTCTACGACGCGTACAAGAACCTGAACCTGCGCTACTCGCAGATGGCTCCGCTCACCATGTGGGAGGAGAAGAACACCGGCTCCAACCTGCCCGCGCAGATCGAGCTGTACGCGGCGGACGGCGGCGCCTACAAGTTCCTCTTCATGGCGAAGGGCGGCGGCTCGGCCAACAAGTCGTTCCTGTACCAGGAGACGAAGGCCGTCCTGAACGAGTCCTCCATGATGAAGTTCCTGGAGGAGAAGATCCGCTCGCTGGGCACCGCGGCCTGCCCGCCGTACCACCTGGCGATCGTGGTCGGCGGTACATCGGCCGAGTACGCGCTGAAGACCGCCAAGTACGCCTCCGCGCACTACCTGGACGAGATCCCGGCGGAGGGCTCCGAACTCGGGCACGGCTTCCGGGACAAGGAGCTGGAGCAGAAGGTCTTCGAGCTGACGCAGAAGATCGGCATCGGCGCGCAGTTCGGCGGCAAGTACTTCTGCCACGACGTGCGCGTGGTCCGCCTGCCCCGGCACGGCGCGTCCTGCCCGGTCGCCATCGCCGTGTCCTGCTCCGCCGACCGCCAGGCCGTCGCGAAGATCACGGCCGAGGGCGTCTTCCTGGAGCAGCTGGAGACGGACCCGGCGCGATTCCTGCCGGAGACGACGGACGAGCACCTCGACGAGTCCTCGGACGTGGTGAAGATCGACCTCAACCAGCCGATGGAGCAGATCCTCGCCGAGCTCACCCGGCACCCGGTGAAGACCCGGCTGTCGCTGACCGGCCCCCTGGTCGTGGCCCGCGACATCGCGCACGCCAAGATCAAGGAGCGGCTGGACGCGGGCGAGGAGATGCCGCAGTACCTCAAGGACCACCCGGTCTACTACGCCGGCCCGGCCAAGACGCCCGAGGGCTACGCGTCGGGCTCCTTCGGCCCGACCACGGCCGGCCGGATGGACTCCTACGTGGAGCAGTTCCAGGCGGCGGGCGGCTCCAAGGTGATGCTGGCCAAGGGCAACCGCAGCAAGCAGGTCACGGACGCGTGCGGCACGCACGGCGGCTTCTACCTGGGCTCCATCGGCGGCCCGGCCGCGCGCCTCGCCCAGGACTGCATCAAGAAGGTCGAGGTCGTCGAGTACGAGGAGCTCGGCATGGAGGCCGTCTGGAAGATCGAGGTGGAGGACTTCCCGGCGTTCATCGTCGTCGACGACAAGGGCAACGACTTCTTCCAGGACCCGGCGCCGGCGCCGACGTTCACCTCCATTCCGGTACGCGGTCCCGGACTCGCCTGACAAGGCCGGTGACGATTCGCCTCCACGGGGAACAGTGGTCGCGGCGCTGACGCTGTGACACGTGGAGGTGATCGTCGATGACCGACGAGCAGGACAGGACCGAGTACCGCACCGAGCACGACTCCATGGGCGAGGTGCGGGTGCCCGCCCACGCCAAGTGGCGGGCGCAGACCCAGCGGGCCGTGGAGAACTTCCCGGTCTCCGGGCAGCGCATCGAGCGGGCGCACATCGAGGCGCTGGCCCGCATCAAGGCCGCGGCGGCCAAGGTCAACGCCGAGCTGGGGGTCCTGGACAAGGACATCGCGCAGGCGATCCAGGAGGCGGCCGGGGAGGTCGCCGAGGGCAGGTGGGACGAGCACTTCCCGGTCGACGTGTTCCAGACCGGGTCCGGGACCTCGTCGAACATGAACACCAACGAGGTCATCGCCACGCTCGCGAGCGAGCGGCTGGGCAGCGCCGTCCACCCGAACGACCACGTCAACGCCTCCCAGTCGTCCAACGACGTCTTCCCCTCCTCGATCCACATCGCCGCCACCGCGGCCGTGACGCGCGATCTGGTCCCCGCCCTGGAGCACCTCGCGTCCTCCCTGGAGCGCAAGGCCGAGGAGTTCGCCGACGTCGTGAAGTCGGGGCGGACGCACCTGATGGACGCCACGCCCGTGACGCTGGGCCAGGAGTTCGGCGGGTACGCGGCCCAGGTGCGGTACGGCATCGAGCGGCTTCAGGCGTCCCTCCCCCGGCTCGCCGAACTGCCCCTCGGCGGCACGGCCGTCGGCACCGGCATCAACACCCCGCCCGGCTTCTCCGCCGCCGTCATCGAGGAGGTCGCCCGTACCACCGGGCTGCCCCTCACCGAGGCCCGGAACCACTTCGAGGCGCAGGGCGCCCGGGACGGCATCGTCGAGACCAGCGGGCAGCTGCGGACCATCGCGGTCGGGCTGACGAAGATCGCCAACGATCTGCGCTGGATGTCCTCCGGGCCGCGCACCGGCCTCGCCGAGATCGCCCTGCCCGACCTCCAGCCCGGATCGTCGATCATGCCGGGCAAGGTGAACCCGGTCGTTCCCGAGGCCGTCCTGATGGTCGCCGCGCAGGTCGCGGGCAACGACACCACCGTCGCGACCGCCGGCGCCGCCGGGAACTTCGAGCTGAACGTGATGCTGCCGGTCATCGCGAAGAACGTGCTGGAGTCGGTCCGGCTGCTCGCCAACGTGACACGGCTGCTGGCCGACCGCACCGTGGACGGCATCACCGCGGACCGCGAGCGGGCCCGGGAGTACGCCGAGTCCTCCCCCTCCGTCGTCACGCCGCTCAACAAGTACATCGGCTACGAGGAGGCCGCCAGGGTCGCCAAGAAGGCCCTGGCCGAGCGGAAGACGATCCGTCAGGTCGTGCTGGACGGCGGGTACGTGGAGCGCGGTGACCTGACCGCGGAGCAGCTCGACGAGGCGCTGGATGTCCTGCGGATGACCCACCCGTGACGAGGGGACACGCACGTGTGCCCGGCGCGTGAACCGTGACACGCGCCGCAGCGTCGTATGCCTACGGCACCTAATATCTGTTCATGGCAGACGGTGGAGCGATGAGACGCGTGGAAACGGGTGGTGCGGCAGGCTTCTGGGCGCCCGGGAGCCGGATCCTGTGGCGGTACCGGGAGAACGGCGGCACGCACGTGCACATCGCGCGTCCCGTCACCGTCGTCCGGGACGACGCCGACCTGCTCGCCGTGTGGCTGGCGCCCGGCACCGAGTGTGTGAAGCCCGTGCTCGCCGACGGCACACCCGTGCACCTGGAACCGCTGGAGTCGCGCTACACCAAGCCGCGGACCGTGCAGCGCGACCGGTGGTTCGGCACGGGCGTGCTGAAACTCGCCCGGCCCGGTGAACCCTGGTCGGTCTGGCTGTTCTGGGAGCCGGGCTGGCAGTTCAAGAACTGGTACGTGAACCTGGAGGAGCCGCTCACCCGTTGGGCGGGCGGCGTCGACTCCGTCGACCATTTCCTGGACATCTCCGTCCATCCCGACCGGAGTTGGCACTGGCGGGACGAGGACGAGTTCGCCCAGGCCCGGCGGGACGGGCTGATGGACGACCAACAGGCGGAAAAGGTACAGACGGCGGGGCGGGAGGCGGTGGAGGTGATCCGCGCCTGGGGCCCGCCGTTCTCGGAAGGCTGGCAGCACTGGCGCCCGGACCCCTCCTGGGCTGTACCGTCACTGCCGGAGGACTGGGATCGTACGCCCGCGCAAGTGTCCTCATGAGACCCTTGATGCGCCCCCGGGCAAGAAACGTAGGATCGTCCTCCGCAAGGGCGCGCGGCGGCAACTACCGGAGCACGCGCTGGGCTTGACCGATCGTCACCGAGGGGCGGCAGGACGTGAGCGAGGGGTACGAGGGCAACACCACAAGGGCCTGCGCCACGGGCCCCAGGGGCCGTCGGACGGCTCCTGCCGGCCGCAGACGGTCCGCCGGCGGCACAGGAACAACCTCTGACCACGCCGGAATTCCGTTCCTGGGGCATGTATTCCGGGTATCGGAGTTTCGGCGGGACCAACTGCGCGCGCGGCGCGCAGCCCCGGACGGATGGATTCGACACGCGTGACGGAGCAGCCGACCTCGTTCGAACGCCCCCAGACGGGCGTCGACCCCGCGGATCCCCGCGGGGCGTTCGTGCATACCCCGACACCGGCGCGTGCGCCCGGCGCCGGCGCCTTACCGGTACAGGGCCGCTCCGGCGGCGACGTCACCGTTCCGGTCACGACGGCACACAGCACGCCGGGCACGTCGGAGCCGGGCACCTCCACGCCGTTCGGCAAGGGCAAGGACACTGTGAGCGACCCCGCCTCCGAGCACTCCCAGCCGGGTGCCGAGCAGACCGCCGAGCGCGAGACGCCTCGGCCGCGCCCCGCCCCCGAGGGCATTCCGGTCCAGCCGGCCGACGAACAGGACCGGCCGGCGATGAACACCGACGGGCAGGAGCGGCGCAGCGGCCAGAGCCTGCCGCCGGGCCGCCCCACGCCCATGCGGCGGGACGGCGACCGGCTCAGGTTCGTGGGGGCCGCCACCCGGCGGATCGCCCGCGGCATCGACCTGGACGAGATCGTGATGGGGCTGTGCCGGGCGACCGTGCCCACCTTCTCCGACGCGATCCTGGTCTATCTGCGCGACCCGCTGCCCGTCGGCGACGAGCGGCCCACCGGACCGCTGGTGCTGCGGCTGCGCCGCACCGACCGGATACCGGCGGAGCGCGACACGGAGAACGGCTTCCTGCCGGCCGCGCAGCCCGAGCCGAACGAACTGGACACGGTCGGCGCCGAGTTGTGCGAGGTGCGGCCCGGCAGCGCGCTCGCCGAGGTCCTGAGGGGGGTGCGCCCGGTGTTCACGGACGCTCCGGCGGCCCGGGCCGCCCTGCCGGAACTGCTCGGTGAGGGCGGAGAGTTCGGCGTGCCGGACGGGCAGCGCGCGATCCTCGCCCCGCTGCGCGGCCGACGCCGGGTCATCGGTGCGGCGCTGTTCCTGCGCCGGCCCGAGCGCATGGCGTTCGAACCGGACGACCTCCTGGTGGCCGCCCAGCTCGCCACGCACAGCGCCCTCGGCATCGACAAGGCGGTGCTGTACGGCCGCGAGGCCTACATCGCGGACGAGTTGCAGCGCACCATGCTGCCCGAGACGCTGCCCCGGCCGACGGGCGTGCGGCTGGCCTCCCGCTACCTGCCGGCCGCGGAGACGGCCCGGGTGGGCGGCGACTGGTACGACGCGATCCCGCTGCCCGGCAGCCGGGTCGCCCTGGTCGTCGGTGACGTCATGGGCCACTCCATGACGTCGGCCGCCATCATGGGCCAGCTGCGCACCACGGCCCAGACCCTCGCCAGCCTGGACCTGCCGCCGCAGGAGGTCCTGCACCACCTCGACGAACAGGCCCAGCGCCTCGGCGTGGACCGCATGGCGACCTGCCTCTACGCCGTGTACGACCCGGTATCGCACCGCATCACCATCGCCAACGCCGGTCATCCGCCGCCCGTCCTGCTCCACCTGGGCGGCCGTGCCGAGGTGCTGCGCGTGCCGGCCGGTGCGCCGATCGGCGTCGGCGGCGTGGACTTCGAGGCCGTGGAACTGGACGCGCCCGCCGGGGCGACCCTGCTGCTCTACACCGACGGCCTGGTCGAGTCGCGCCTGCGCGACGTGTGGACGGGCATCGAGCAGCTGCGGGAGAAGCTCGCCGCGGTCGCGCAGCTCACCGGGCCGGACCATCCGCCGCCCCTGGAAGCGCTGTGCGACGAGGTGCTCGACATGCTCGGCCCGGGCGACCGGGACGACGACATCGCGCTGCTCGCCGCCCGCTTCGACGGGATCGCACCCAGCGACGTGGCGTACTGGTTCCTGGAGCCGGAGGACGCGGCCCCCGGCCGGGCCCGCCGGCTGGCCCGGCGCGCGTTGCAGCGCTGGGGCCTTGAGGAGCTCAGCGACTCCGTCGAGCTGCTCGTCAGCGAGGTCGTGACGAATGCCGTGCGGTACGCGTCCCGGCCGGTCACGCTGCGGCTGCTGCGCACGGACGTGCTGCGCTGCGAGGTCGGCGACGACGTGCCGCAGCTGCCGCGACTGCGCCAGGCCCGGGCCACCGACGAGGGCGGCCGGGGACTGTACCTGGTGAACCGGATGGCCCGGCGCTGGGGCGCGACCCGGCTGAGCACGGGCAAGGTGGTCTGGTTCGAGCTCAACCGCGGCTGAGGTCCGCGAGGACAAGCGAAGGGCGCCCGGTGTTCACCGGGCGCCCTTCGGCGTCTCCTACTCGTCGTCGCCCGGTTTGACCGGGTCGAACGGGTCGCCGCCGTCGCCCGGCGGTGTCGTCTGCGGGGTCGTGGGCGGGGTGAAGCTGGGCGGGTTCGTCGACGGGGTGGCCGGCGGGGACGACGAGGGCTTCTCCGTCGTCGGCGGCGGGGACGACGACGGCTCCTCGGTCGTCGGCTCCTGCGAGGGCTCCTTGGTCGGCTCCTGCGTGGGCGTCGGCGTCCACGTCGGCTGGACGGCCGCGCCCTGCTGGGTCTCCAGGTCGAACTTGCTGACGTCGCCCATCACACCGAAGGTGTACGCCGCCCAGATCTGCGCCGGGAAGCCACCGCCGTTGATCCGGGGTTCGCCGCCCGCCTTGTACATCGGAACCTGGGCGTGGGTCTTGGGGTCCTCGCCGAACAGGCCCACCGAGGTGACCAGGTTGGGCGTGTAGCCGGTGAACCAGGCCGACTTGTTGTTGTCGGACGTACCGGTCTTGCCCGCGACCTGCTGTCCGTCGCGCCGGGGGTTGTTGCGCACGGACTCCTGGGCGGTGCCGTCGTCGACCACGCCGGTCAGCACCGAGGTGACGGAGTCGGCGGCCTCGCGGCTGATGACCTGTTCACCGATCGGGTCGGGCATGGGGACCGTCCGGTTCAGGTGCTCGGCCGACTTCACCAGGGCCGGGGTGACCTTCTTGCCGTGGTTGTCGAGCGTCGCGTAGACGCCGGCCATCTGCAGGGGGCTCGCGCCCATGCTGCCCAGCGTCTGAGCGGGCACGGCCTCCATGTTCTTGGTGTCCATGCCGAGCTTGCCGGCGACGTCGACCACCTCGGACATGCCGACGTCGACGCCCATCTGCGCGAAGACGGAGTTGACGGACTTGTTCATCGCCGTCTGGACGGAGATCGGGCCGTAGTTTTGGTCGTCCTCGTTCTCGGGGGCGAAGCCGACCTTGGTGCCGTCCTCCACGACCGGGCGCTTGCTCGTGCCGTCGTAGACGGTGCTCGCGGTGATCGGTTTGCCGTCCTGGGTCTTCGCCTCCCCCTCCAGGGCCGCGGCCAGGATGACCGGCTTGAAGGTGGAGGCCGGCTGGTAGTCGGCGCGGGTGGCGTTGTTCATGTAGTGCTTGAAGTAGTCCTCGCCGCCGTACATCGCGACCACGGCGCCCGTCTTCGGGTTCACGGACGCGGCACCGGCCTGGACGTCCCCGTCGACCTTGCGCTTGTCGGGGTCGAGTTTGCTGGTCAGCTGCTGTTTGACGGACTTCTCCAGCGCCGCCTGCTTCTTCTTGTCGATGTTCAGCGTGAGGGTCCAGCCGCCGGCGTTGACCATAGCCTCGGCTTCCTTGGCGCTGTCGGCGGTGCCCTCGGCGACGAGCTGCTTCTCCAGTGCCGCGTTGGCCGCGTTGACCAGGTAGCCCTTCTGGCCCTCCATGCCGGGGGCGGGCTTGGGCTCCTCGGGCTCCGGGAACTTCATGCCGGCCCGCTTCGACGCGCTCAGCCAGCCCTCGTCGACCATGTTGTCCAGGACGTAGTTCCAGCGCGCCTTCACGAGCTTCTTACCGTTCTCCGAGGCGACGGCCCAGTCGTACTGGCTCGGGGCCTGGAGGAGCGCGGCGAGGTAGGCGCCCTGCGCGACGCTGAGCTTCTCGGCGTCCTTGCGGTAGTAGGCCTGGGCGGCGGCCTGGATGCCGTAGGCGTTGCGGCCGTAGTAGCTGGTGTTGATGTAGCCGGCGAGGATGTAGTCCTTGGACTTCTCCCGGTCCAGCTTCAACGAGATGACCATTTCCTTCAGCTTGCGGGAAACGGTCTGTTCCTGCGTCAGGTAGTAGTTCTTGACGTACTGCTGAGTGATCGTCGAACCGCCCTGCGCACCCCGTCCGGACACGGTGTTGAGCAGGCCGCGGGCGGTGCCCTTGAGGTCGACGCCGGCGTCCTTGTAGAAGGTCTTGTTCTCGGCGGCGACGAAGGTCAGCCGCACTCCCTTGGGGACCCGGGAGAGGTCGACGTTCTCACGGTTGACCTTGCCGTCCCGGGCCATGATCGAGCCGTCGCTGTACTTGTAGATGTTGCTCTGGCGCTTGGCGTCGGCGTTCCCCTCGGGGATGTCGATCACCATGTACAGCACGATGAAGGCGCCCATGCCCAGCAGGCACAGGCCGAGGAAGGTGCCGAGGATCTTCTTCCAGGTGAAGAGCCTGCGTATGCCGCTCTTCCCTGCCGTGGCCGATGAACGGCGGCTCTTGGGTGCCGCCCGGCGCCCACCGCGCTGTCTGGCGCGTCTCTCTTCCGCTCGCCCCATGGGTCCGATCCGCTCCGCTTCGTTCATGTGTGCTCACGCGTCACACAGGTTCGCCGCTCAGGTCAGCTCAGAAAGCTAACACCGGGAGATAAGAGATAGGGCTGCCGATCCGGCCCTTTGCGGACGTGACAATCAGCACCCATCCCAACGGAACCGACGTACGAGACACCCGAAGGGTTGCCAGGACGTGAAAAAGTGATATCACTTAGCTAGACGGAAGCTATGCAGGAGTGGCTTCGACGGAAGAAAGGGGGACCACCCATGTCCACACACGACACGCAGGTCACGGCCGACGTGCCCGAGATGCCGGCGCCACGCGTGCGGGAGTTCACCGCCCACAGCATCGGCGGCGGGCTGGCCCTGCTGCTCGGCCTGCTCGGACTGCTGGCCGGCGCGGGACTGATCGCCCTCGCCCCCTCGGTGGACGCGGGCGGCGCGAAGGCCGGGCTGATCATCGGCGGCATCCTGGTCGCGCTCGCGGCGTTCCTCGCCATGTGCGGGCTGAACATGGTGGCGCCGGGTGAGGCCCGGGTCGTCCAGCTCTTCGGCCGCTACCGCGGCACGATCCGGCAGGACGGCCTGCGCTGGGTGAACCCCTTCACCTCCCGCACGAAGATCTCGACGCGCGTACGCAACCACGAGACCGCCGTCCTGAAGGTCAACGACGCCTACGGCAACCCCATCGAACTCGCCGCGGTCGTCGTGTGGCGCGTCGAGGACACCGCCCAGGCCACCTTCGAGGTCGACGACTACATCGAGTTCGTCTCCACCCAGACCGAGGCGGCCGTGCGGCACATCGCCATCGAGTACCCCTACGACGCACACGAGGAGGACGGTCTCTCGCTGCGCGGCAACGCCGAGGAGATCACCGAGAAGCTCGCGGTCGAGCTGCACGCGCGCGTGGAGGCGGCCGGGGTGCAGATCATCGAGTCCCGCTTCACGCACCTCGCGTACGCACCCGAGATCGCCTCGGCGATGCTCCAGCGGCAGCAGGCCGGAGCGGTGGTCGCGGCGCGGCGGCAGATCGTGGACGGCGCGGTGGGCATGGTGGAGGCGGCGATCGCCCGGATCACCGAGCGCGACATCGTGGAGCTGGACTCCGAACGGAAGGCGGCGATGGTCTCCAACCTGATGGTGGTGCTGTGCGGCGACCGGGCCGCGCAGCCGGTCCTCAACACCGGGTCCCTCTACCAGTGACGGTCCCTCCCGAAGGCCAGGGCCCGCAGCGCCGGCCGCAGCAGCAGCGCAAGCAGGTGCTGCTGCGGCTGGACCCGGCGGTGTACGAGGCGCTCGCGCGGTGGGCCGGGGACGAGCTGCGGTCGGCCAACGCGCAGATCGAGTTCCTGTTGCGGAAGGCGCTGGCCGAGGCGGGGCGGCTGCCGCGGGAGACCGGGCCGCTGCCCCGGCGGGGGCGTCCGCCGGGGAGCTCCGCCTCCGACCCCCCGCCGGGCTGAACACCCGGGCGCCCGCGGCTGTTACAGAAGCGTGACAACACGCTCCGACCTGCGCGGCCACACCCCACGCCAGGGACTGCACACTCGGCGTATACATGACGCGTATACACCCCGTGTACAGTCCTGGCATGTCCATCGGTCACACTCTCCTGGGACTCCTGGAGTCCGGCCCGCGTCACGGTTACGACCTGAAACGGGCCTTCGACGAGAAGTTCGGTCACGACCGGCCGCTCCACTACGGCCAGGTCTACTCGACGATGTCCCGCCTGCTGAAGAACGGGCTCGTCGAGGTCGACGGCATCGAGGCGGGCGACGGGCCCGAGCGCAAGCGGTACGCGATCACCGAGGCCGGCGTCACGGACGTCGCACGCTGGCTCGCCACGCCCGAGAAGCCGGAGCCGTACCTCCAGTCGACCCTCTACACGAAGGTCGTCCTCGCACTGCTCACCCACCGTGACGCCGGGGACATCCTCGACACGCAGCGCTCGGAGCACCTGCGCAGCATGCGGATCCTCACCGACCGCAAGCGCAAGGGCGACCTGGCCGACCAGCTCATCTGCGACCACGCCCTGTTCCACCTGGAGGCGGACCTGCGCTGGCTGGAGCTGGCCGCGGCCCGTCTGGACAAGCTCCGTGAGGCGGTGACCCGGTGACGATTCCCGCTGGTTCGCTCCTCACCGCCCAGGACCTGCGCAAGGTCTACGGTCCGACGACCGCCCTCGACGGGGCCGGGTTCTCCATCCACCCGGGCGAGGTCGTCGCCGTGATGGGCCCGTCCGGGTCGGGCAAGTCGACCCTGTTGCACTGCCTGGCCGGGATCGTCATGCCCGACTCGGGCTCGATCACGTACAACGGGCGCGAGGTGACCGCGATGAGCGACGCCGAGCGCAGTGCGCTGCGGCGCTCCGAGTTCGGGTTCGTGTTCCAGTTCGGGCAGCTCGTACCGGAACTCACCTGCGTGGAGAACGTCGCGCTGCCGCTGCGGCTGAACGGCTCGTCCCGCAAGGAGGCCGAGCGGACCGCGCTGGCGTGGATGGAACGGCTGGAGGTCGACGACCTCCGCAAGAAGCGGCCCGGCGAGGTCTCCGGCGGTCAGGGACAGCGGGTCGCCGTGGCCCGCTCGCTGGTGACGAACCCGCGGGTGGTCTTCGCCGACGAGCCGACCGGCGCACTCGACTCGTTCAACGGCGAGCGCGTGATGGAGCTGCTCACGGACGCGGCACGGTCGGCCAGCACGGCCGTGGTGCTCGTCACCCACGAGGCGCGGGTGGCCGCGTACTCCGACCGCGAGATCGTCGTGCGGGACGGCAAGTCCCGTGACATGGAGCGCGTCGTATGAGCGTCAGGCAGTGGAGCCGGGACCTGGGTATGGGGGCCCGGTTCGCCCTCGCCGGCGGGCGCGAGGGGTGGACCCGGGCGCTGCTCACGGCCGTCGGCGTCGGGCTCGGTGTGGCGCTGCTGCTGCTCACCACCGCCATCCCGGGCGCGCTGGCGGAACGGGACCGGCGTGAGGAGGCGCGCAGCGACCACACCTTCGGCCAGCAGGAGATACCGAAGGCCGACGACACCCTGATCGTCGTCGACGCGGACACCATCTTCCGGGACCGGGACGTGCGCGGGCGCATGCTGGAGCCCGAAGGTCCGAAGGCTCCGCTGCCCCCGGGAGTGTCGGCGTTCCCGGCGGAGGGCGAGATGGTCGTCTCCCCCGCGCTGAAGGAGCTGCTCGCCTCCGACGACGGCAAGCTGCTGCGCGAGCGGCTGCCTTACCGGATCACGGGCACCATCGGCGAGCAGGGACTCGTCGGCTCCCAGGAACTCGCCTACTTCGCAGGCGGCAAGGGCCTCGCGGAACGGCTGGAGGGCTCGGCCAGCGGGGCCCGGATCGACAGCTTCGGCAACCCGGACCTCAGGTCGTCCGACCCGTGGGACCCGGTGCTGCTCCTGCTGGTCCTGGTCGTCTTCGTGGTGCTGCTCATGCCGGTGGCCGTGTTCATCGCCGCGGCCGTGCGGTTCGGCGGCGAGCGGCGCGACCGCAGGCTCGCGGCGCTGCGGCTGGTCGGCTCCGACAGCCGGATGACCCGGCGGATCGCCGCCGGGGAGGCGCTCGCCGGTTCCGTGCTGGGGCTCGTCCTCGGCACCGGGTTCTTCCTCCTCGGCCGGCAACTGGCGGCGTCCGTAGAGGTGTTCCGCGTCAGCGTGTTCCCGAGCTATCTGAACCCCTCTCCCCTGCTGGCCGTGCTGGTCGCGCTGGCGGTGCCGGCGGCCGCGGTCCTGGTGACGATCCTCGCGCTGCGGGGCGTGGTCATCGAGCCCCTCGGCGTGGTGCGCACGGCCAGGCCCGCGCGGCGCCGGCTGTGGTGGCGGCTACTGCTGCCGCTGGGCGGGCTGGCACTGCTCTTCCCGATGATCGGGCAGGGCGACGACAGCGGGAACTTCAACCAGTACCTCGTCGTCGGCGGCGTGATGCTGCTCCTGATCGGTGTCACGGCGCTGCTGCCCTGGGTCGTGGAGACGGTCGTCGCCCGGCTCGGCTCGGGCGGGGTCGCCTGGCAACTGGCCGTGCGCCGACTCCAGTTGAGCAGCGGTGTGGCGGCCCGCATGGTCAACGGCATCGCGGTGGCGGTGGCCGGGGCGATCGCGCTTCAGATGCTGTTCGCCGGGGTGGAGGGCAACTACACCAGGGCGTCGCAGTACGACGTCTCCCGGGCCCAGATGAGCGTGGACGTGCCGGACGGCAGCGACGCCGCCCCGGTCGCCGCGCAATACCGCGACACCGAGGGCGTACGCAAGGTCACCGTCCTGTCGGACTTCCATCTCGGCGACCGGCGCGAGGCGGACGCCCTCATCCAGATCACCGTGGCCGACTGTGCGTCGCTGCGTGAAGTCGCCACGCTTCCCGACTGCCGCGACGGGGACCTGTTCGCGGCCAAGGGCTCGGAGTACGACGGCGACAGTGAGCGCCTGGCCGTGCCCGGCACGCCCCTGTGGGCCGAATCGGAGGAATCCGGCCGCGCCGGCGACCGTACGGTCTCCTGGACCGTTCCGCGGGGCATCCGTCAGGCCGAGTCCCGCGAGGACCCCACCGGGTACGAGCGCGGCGGCATCCTGATCACCCCCGGCGCGCTGCCCGGGAAGCTCAAGGCGCTCATCTCCACGCGGCTCTTCCTGAGCGTGGACCCGTCGGTGCCGGACGCCTACGACCACGTGCGCAACACGGCCGCGCGGCTCGACCCGACGTCCCAGCCGATGACCTGGCACAGCATCGAGAGCAACGACCGCTACGCCGCCATCCGCACCGGCCTGTCCGTAGGAGCCGCGTGTGTGCTGGCCCTGATCGGGGCGAGCCTGCTGGTCTCGCAGCTGGAGCAGTTGCGTGAACGCCGCAAGCTGCTGTCGTCCCTGGTCGCCTTCGGCACCCGGCGCCGCACCCTGGGCCTGTCGGTGCTGTGGCAGACGGCGATCCCGATCGGTCTCGGTCTGCTGCTCGCCGCGACGGTGGGCATGGCCCTGGGCGCGGTCCTGCTGCGGATGACCAACACCTCGGTCCGGGTGGACTGGCCGAGCGTGCTGTCGATGACCGGCATCGGGGCGGGCATCGTCCTCGTGGTGACGCTGCTCAGCCTGCCGCCGCTGCTGAAACTGATGCGGCCGGACGGGCTGCGGACGGAGTAGCTCCTCGTACGGGCGTCAGGCGTCCCGGTCGACGACCCGTACGGGCAGCGGCCGTAGCGCCTGACGCAGGGCGGCTGCCAGCTCCTCGTACTCCCCGCCGCGTGCGGCCCCCGCCCGCATCGCCAGCGCGACCCGGCGGGTGGGGGCCGGGTCGGCGAAGTACCCGGTGAGGAGCTGGTTGCTGCGGGAGGTCTCGACCTTGAGGGCGGTGCGCGGCAGCAGGGTGACGCCGAGCCCGCCCGCGACGAGCTGCACCAGCGTGGACAGTCCGGCGGCGGTCGTGGTGACCGGCACGTCGTCGCGGCCGGCCTCCCGGCAGATGTCGAGGGCCTGGTCGCGCAGGCAGTGGCCCTCGTCCAGCAGGAGCAGGTTCAGCTTGCGCAGAGCCTGACGCGGGATGCCCTCCCGGCCGCCGAGCCAGTGATCGAGCGGGGTGACGAGCACGAAGTCCTCGTCGAACAAGGGCAGTTCGGTCACGCCGGGCACACCCAGGGGCACGGCGAGCAGCAGGAGGTCGAGCCGGCCGCCGGCCAGGCCGTCGAGCAGGCTGGCGGTCTGCTCCTCGTGCACCTGGAGGTCGAGGTGCGGGTACCGCTCGTGCACGAGGCGCAGCACCGTCGGCAGCAGATAGGGCGCGACCGTCGGGATCACCCCGAGCCGCAGCACCCCGGTGAAGGGCGCCCGGACCGCCTCGGCCTCCTCCATGAGCGCTCCCACCTCCCCCAGAACCGCCCTGGCCCGTACGGCGATCCGCTCACCCTCGGGTGAGAGCAGCACCTTGCGCGTCGTACGCTCCAGGAGCGTCACTCCGAGTGTCTCCTCCAGGGCCGACACGGCTCCCGAGAGGGCGGGCTGGCTCATGCCGATCGCCGCGGCCGCGTCCCGGAAATGAAGGTGCTCGGCGACCGCCGCGAAGGCCCTGAGCTGGGCGAGGCTCGGCTGCCTGCGCTTATTACCGACCGTCACTGATAACTACCTCCGATCAACTCGACCGAGTGTAGCTATTTCCGTAATCAATCGAGCCTGTGCCAACATCAACACAGTCCAACCCATGGGAAACCCCCGCGATCCGGGAGTTTCTTCGCTGCAAGGAGTGTGTGTGCTCACCGTCGGTGACAAGTTCCCCGAGTTCGACCTGACCGCCTGCGTCTCGCTGGAGAAGGGCAAGGAGTTCCAGCAGATCAACCACAAGACCTACGAGGGTCAGTGGAAGGTCATCTTCGCGTGGCCCAAGGACTTCACCTTCGTGTGCCCGACCGAGATCGCCGCCTTCGGCAAGCTGAACGAGGAGTTCGCGGACCGCGACGCGCAGGTCCTAGGCTTCTCCGGCGACTCCGAGTTCGTCCACCACGCCTGGCGCAAGGACCACGACGACCTGCGCGACCTGCCGTTCCCGATGATGGCCGACTCCAAGCACGAGCTGATGCGCGACCTCGGCATCGAGGGCGAGGACGGCTTCGCCAAGCGCGCGGTGTTCATCGTGGACCAGAACAACGAGATCCAGTTCTCGATGGTGACCGCGGGCTCGGTCGGCCGTAACCCGAAGGAGGTCCTCCGGGTCCTGGACGCGCTCCAGACGGACGAGCTGTGCCCCTGCAACTGGTCGAAGGGCGACGAGACCCTCGACCCGGTCGCGCTGCTCTCCGGGGAGTGATCCGACATGTCGCTTGATGCCCTGAAGTCCGCCATACCGGACTACGCCAAGGACCTGAAGCTCAACCTGGGCTCGGTCATCGGCAACTCCGACCTGCCGGCCCAGCAGCTGTGGGGCACAGTCCTGTCGACGGCGATCGCCTCGCGCTCCCCGATCGTGCTGCGCGAGCTGGAGCCGGAAGCGAAGGCGAACCTGTCGCCGGAGGCGTACACGGCCGCCAAGGCCGCGGCCGCGGTGATGGCGATGAACAACGTCTTCTACCGCACCCGTCACCTCCTGTCGGACCACGAGTACGGCACCCTGCGCGCCGGCCTGCGGATGAACGTCATCGGCAACCCGGGCGTCGACAAGGTCGACTTCGAGCTGTGGTCCTTCGCCGTCTCGGCCATCAACGGCTGCGGCATGTGCCTGGACTCGCACGAGCAGGTGCTGCGCAAGGCGGGCCTGGACCGCGAGGTCGTTCAGGAGGCGTTCAAGATCGCCTCCGTGATCCAGGCGGTCGGCGTCACGCTGGACGCCGAGGCGGTCCTGGCCGGGTAACCCCCGGCCGCACGCCTCACGGAACAGGGCCCCGCCCACCTGACCGGTGGACGGGGCCCTTTCGGTGTCCCGGGCTCCTGGACTACTCCGGGGCGGGGGGCGTCTGCGGGGTCGGCTCCGCGCTCACCGCCGTGGCCCCGCGCGGCCGCACGGAGTGCCGGAGCGCCGACTTCTGCGAGTACGACCGCAGATACCCGGCGACCGTGTTCGTCACCGCCACCAGCGGCACGGCTACCACCGCGCCGCCGATCCCGGCCACCATTCCGCCGCACGCCACCGCCAGCACCACCGCCAGCGGATGCACCCGCACGGCCCGCCCCAGGATGAACGGCTGGAGGATGTGGCCCTCGATCTGCTGCACCGCGAGCACCACCACCAGCGTCATGACGGCCGTGAACACCCCTTGGGTGACCAGCGCGACGACCACCGCCAGCGCCCCGGACACCACCGCGCCCACCAGCGGGATGAAGGCGAACAGGAAGATGAACACCGCCAGCGGGACGGCCATCGGCACATCGAGGAAGTAGATGCCGAGACCGATGAAGATCGCGTCGATCAGCGCGACGATCACCGTGCCCCGCACGTACGCCGTCAGCGTCCGCCACGCCGCCGGCCCGGCCCCGGCCACCCCGGGCCGCGCCGCCGCCGGCACCAGTTTCAGCGTCCACTCCCAGATCCGCTTGCCGTCGTAGAGCAGGAACAGCGTGCAGAAGACCGACAGCAGGATGCCGGTGAGCGCCTCGACGACGACCGTCACGCCCTCCAGGCCGGCGGAGGTGATCTGGTCGGTGTTCGCCCCGACCGCCTCGCGCAGGTTCGTGGCGATCTCGTTGATCTGCTTGTCCGTGACGTGGAAGGGGCTGTTCAGCAGCCAGTTCCGCAACTCGTCGATGCCGTCCTGGATCTGGCCCGAGAGGTCGTCGATGTTCTCCATGACCTGCCAGGTCACGAACCAGCCGATGAGGCCGATGACGACGAAGCCGAACATCGCCGTCAGCGCCGTCGCCGGCCCGCGGGGCACGCCGTGGCGTCGCAACCGGGCCACCGTCGGTTGCAGGATCGCCGTGATGAGCAGCGCGATGACGAACGAGAGCACCACGAGCTGGACGGCGCTGATGACCCGCATCAGCACCCAGAGGGTGCCCGCGAGGACGAGGAGCCGCCAGCCGGCCTCGGCCGCGACGCGTACCCCCCAGGGCACGGCCAGCGCGGGATCGGGGCGGGCTGCGACGTCGGGGGCGTAGTCCGGGGGCGGCGGCACGTGGTCACCGGCGAGCGTCCCGGGCTCGGGGTCGTCCTGCTCCCGTTCGGCCTCGGCGCGGCGTTCGTTGTACCGCTCGCTCATCTCGGTCAGCCCGGCACCGAGCCGGCCGAGCCACCCTGGCACTCGCGACATGATCCGTCCTTTTCCCCCGTCTTGGCGCACCACTCCCCCCGGGGAGCCGTCCGTCCGACCGTACATGGCGCGAGCCCCGCACCGGACGACGGTGCGGGGCTCGCGCGAAGGACGGGTTCGGCCGTGGGCCGACCGGCTCAGTACCAGTTGTTGGCCTGCCAGAACGACCAGGCCTCACAGGGGCTGCCGTAGCGGTCGTTCATGTAGTTCAGGCCCCACTTGATCTGGGTGGCCGGGTTGGTCCGCCAGTCGGCGCCGACGGACGACATCTTGGAACCGGGCAGCGCCTGGAACATGCCGTAGGCCCCCGAGGAGGGGTTGACCGCCTTGTAGTTCCAGTCGGACTCGTGGTCCACGATGTTGCTGAAGCACTGGAACTGACCGGAGGGCACGATCTGCCGTGCCATCGCCTGGAGCTGCGCGATGCTGTAGGAGGTCGCGACGGGGAAGTCGGAGATGTCCTTGGAGCGGCTGGCGGCGGCTTCCTTGGCCTCCGCGCGCTCCTTGGCCGCTGCCTCGGCAGCCTTCTTCGCGGCTTCCTTCTTGGCGATGGCCGTCTCGGCGGCGGCCTTGCGGGCGGCCTCCTCGGCGTCCTTCTTCGCGCTCGCGTCCGCCTGGATGGCCTGTGCGTCGGCCTGCTGCGTCAGCGACGCGGTCTGTACCTGGGCCTGCTGGCCCGCGGGGATGTCCGCGAGCAGAGTCGCGCCGCTTGCCGTCGCTTCGGCGTCGTTGTTCTGCGCGGTGCTGCCCGAGGCAACGCCGACGACGCTTCCGACAGCGGTGACCGCCGTGGCCGAAGCCACTGCGAATCCCCGGACCGAGATCCGGCTCACACGGTTTCCTTCCAGCATCGCCCGCTTCGGTGACCCTCGCGGACGCAATCGTGCCCCTGGCACTGGCCTCCCCAACTGCGGGGTCACGGGAGGCGCGGGCCCGGTGGGCAACTCCCCCGAGGGGAGCGCCGCGTGTTGCTCGGGCGGCATACGACATCGCTATGCAGTTGATGCTGATGCTTTTGTGGTGCCATACCGCTGGGGGTACAGGTGTGTCGTATGCGGGGCCTGACAGGAGTGAGACTCTGCCGTAACCGGACGGGGCAAGGCAATTCCGAGTTGCGTGTGAAAGCTCACATCCCGTTTGACGCAGGAAATTCCACGGAACGGCCACACGCGAAGGCGCCGCCCGGCTAGGCTCTTGGCCTTTTCCGGACGGCGCCAACTATCGCATAACCGCCACTGTTTGGCGGGGTGCGGTCAGATGTGCCCATCTTCGAGCATTTCGGTCACAAGGGCTGCGATCTGGGACCTCTCGGACCGCGTCAGGGTCACGTGCGCGAAGAGCGGATGCCCCTTCAGCTTCTCCACGACGGCGACGACACCGTCGTACCGGCCGACCCTGAGGTTGTCCCGCTGGGCCACGTCATGGGTGAGAACCACCCGTGAATTGGCCCCGATCCGGGACAGAACGGTAAGAAGTACGTTCCGTTCCAGCGACTGGGCCTCGTCCACGATCACGAACGCGTCGTGCAGCGAGCGGCCGCGGATGTGGGTGAGCGGCAGGACCTCCAGCATCCCGCGCGCGGTGACCTCCTCGATGACCTCGCGGGAGGTGACCGCCGACAGCGTGTCGAACACCGCCTGTGCCCAGGGGCTCATCTTCTCGGCCTCGGAACCAGGCAGGTAGCCCAGCTCCTGCCCGCCCACCGCGTACAGCGGACGGAAGACCATCACCTTCTGGTGCTGACGGCGCTCCAGGACCGCCTCCAGTCCCGCGCACAGCGCCAGCGCCGACTTGCCGGTGCCGGCCCGGCCGCCCATCGACACGATTCCCACGTCCGGGTCGAGCAGCAGGTCGAGCGCGATGCGCTGCTCGGCGCTGCGGCCCTTGATGCCGAACGCCTCACGATCGCCGCGCACGACCCGGATGTTGCCCTCGGGGGTGACCCGCCCGAGTGCCTTGCCGCGCTCCGACTGGATCATCAGGCCCGTGTGGACCGGCAGCTCGGCGGCCTCGGGGACGTAGACGTGCCCCTCCTCGAAGAGGATGTCCACCTGTTCGCCGGGCAGGGTCAGTTCGGACATTCCGGTCCAGCCGGAGGAGTCCGTGATGGCGAGTTCCGCGCGGTACTCCTCGGCGAGGAGTCCGACGGAGGACGCCTTGATCCTGAGCGGGAGGTCCTTGGACACGACGGTGACGTCGAACCCCTCGGCCTGGAGGTTGCGGGCGACCGCGAGGATGCGGGAGTCGTTGTCCCCCAGGCGGTAGCCGCTGGGCAGCACGCTGGGGTCCGAGTGGTTGAGCTCGACACGGACGGTCCCGCCCAGATCCCCGATCGGGATGGGGGCGTCGAGGCGACCGTGCCGCACCCGGAACTCGTCGAGCAGGCGCAGGGCCTGCCGGGCGAAGTAGCCGAGTTCGGGATGGTGCCGCTTGGCCTCCAGCTCCGTGACCACGACGATGGGGAGCACGACCTCGTGCTCATCGAAGCGGTTCAGGGCGTTCGGGTCGGCCAGCAGGACGCTGGTGTCGAGAACATAGGTGCGCCGGTCGGGCTTGTGGCGCTTTGTGCTGGTCACCACGGAAGGACGTACCCCCTCGGATGAGGTCGGGGAGCGACGGTATGGAGCTGGACCGGTCGTCGGCCGCCCTGCGCGGGCCGAGAACCGGCCCTCCGCCTCTTCGTCCGTGCTGTGACCGCACGATCGGGCTGGTGCAAAGGGCCTCCCGGGCGGACGGCCCCGTGCCGTCCGCTGAGATCCGACACCCGTGGTTCGGGCGTCGACCTGTCTGGGTTATGCCCTCGAACGAGCGTCGCCATGCCACGGCATATGACGGCGAGCCGGTGAACTCCGTGTTACACGCGTCTTCAAGGGGGTACCGGGAGGTGTCGTGACGTGGGACGTCCTGCGTCCGCGGGGCCCGGCAGCGGTACGTCAGCCGCCGTAGCGCCGGTGGCGGACGGCGTAGTCGCGCATGGCGCGCAGGAAGTCGACCTTGCGGAACGCCGGCCAGAACACGTCACAGAAGTAGTACTCGGAGTGGGCGGTCTGCCAGAGCATGAATCCGGACAGCCGCTGCTCTCCGCTGGTGCGGATCACCAGGTCGGGGTCGGGCTGGTCGCTGGTGTAGAGGTGACGCCCGATCATGTCGGTGTCGACGGCGTCGGCCAGCTCCTCCATGGAGGTGCCCCGGTCCTTGGCGTCGAGCAGCATCGAGCGGACGGCGTCGGCGATCTCCTGCCGGCCGCCGTATCCGATGGCGACGTTGACCACTATGCCGTCGACGTGCGCGGTGGTCTCCTCGGCCTCCTTGAGGACCGTCTGCATACCCGAGGGCAGCAGGTCGGGCGTGCCCACGTGGTGCACGCGCCAGCGGCCGTCGGCGGCCAGGGTGCGCACCACGTCCTCGATGATGCCGAGCAGGGGAACGAGTTCCTCCTGCGGCCGGTCGAAGTTGTCCGTGGAGAGCAGCCAGAGCGTGACGACCTCGACATCGGTCTCGGTGCACCAGCCGAGGAACTCCTCGATCTTCCCGGCACCGGCCCGATGGCCGTCGACGGTGCTGGATCCGGCGGCCTTCGCCCAGCGCCGGTTGCCGTCCATGATGACGCCGATGTGCTTGGGCACCTGAGCGTGGTCCAGGTGACCTTCCACCCGGCGTGCGTACAGCCTGACCAGCAGGCCGCGCAGCTTGTCGCGCAGGTTCACGTGATCGTCAGCCCCTCCGTAAGGATCGGACAGGCCGCGGTGTGCGGCCCGGTCGTGGCCGCGGGCGGTCCCTGCCCGTGTGGCAGTCCCCGGGGGCGAAGCCTACCCCCGCTGCGGCGGTGGGCCGCCAACCGGGGCGGAACGAAAGGTTCCGGCCGGTGGTTCGAGCCGCCCGGCGGACCCAAGAAAAACGGGCCGGTCCGTGGGGGGGAGACGGACCGGCCCGAGGGGGGGTTTCCACCATAACCCTTCGTAAGTGATGCTGCGTGCATCGGCGTGCCACAACTACTCTCCGGAGCCGTCCGGCGACGCGGCGATGACCGTGGAGGCCGTCGTTCAGGGCTCGCTTGTGGCCGAAACAGGGCGCATACGCAGGGGAATCGGGCGCCACGGGGCAGGATCCGGAGGATGTGCCGCACCTTGGGGTCCACTCGGGTGACATGTCCCGGCATCCCCCCGACGGGTGACCCGGCCACCAACGTCCGCTTGACCCGGGTCGTGCCCGCGCCGCCGCCGATTCACCGCTTTGCCGTCACGACATCGCCGCCGCGCAAGACCCGGCGGGAGGCCCGGCACCGCGCAGCCCCCTCCACTGCGCGGTACCGCCCGCGCAGCTTTGCTCACGCGAATTGCCTGGCTCCGAATCTACGCGAGTGGATGCATGGAGGCGAGCCACGGGCGATAACGATGTGAAAACCCTCGGCGGAAGATGCGCAAGTGCATTGAGCGACAGAGGGGACCCACGCCCGGCGCGCCCCGGACGGCGTAGAGGACAGAAACTGACCTCATTGCCGTCTAGCGTCGCGCCATGACGACGATCGTGAGCATCACGTGGGACGCGGCGAGCGCACGCCGGGCGGAGCGGCAGTTCCTGGCCACGCCGGCCGGGACCGGCACGCCGCTCGCCGAGGTGGCCAGCGCGATGCTGGGCGTGCACGCCCAGGTGCTCTCCGCGGCCGAGCTGTCGGTGGGGATGCGGGCGGGAGGGGTGACACGGGCGGACGTACGGTCCGCGCTCTGGGACGACCGGTCCCTGGTCAAGACGTACGGCCCGCGCGGCACGGTCCACCTCCTCCCGGCCCGTGAACTGCCTCTCTTCTCCGCCGCGTTGACTGCGGTGCCGACGGGCCCGAGCCCGTTCCCGCCCGATGTGCGGCTCACCGGGGAGCAGGCCGCCCAGGTGGTGACGGCCATCGGCGAAGCGCTCGACGGCAGGTTCCTGACCCTCGACGAGCTGTCCGAGGAGGTCGTCGCCCGCACGGGGCCCTGGGCCGGTGACCGCGTGATGCCGGCGTTCCAGGAGCTGTGGCCGCGCTGGCGCCAGGTGATGCACCGGGCCGGCTGGGCGGGCACGCTGTGCTTCGGCCCCAACCGTGGCCGCAAGGCGACGTACACGCGCCCCGCGTGGAGGGATCAGGAGGGGAGGGATCAGGAGGGTAGGGAACAGGAGGGGAGCGGCGGGGAGGGCGCCACGTTGTCCGCGTTCGTCGACCGCTACCTGCGCGCGTACGGCCCGGCGACCCCGGCCCACTTCGCACGGTGGCTGGCGGCGCCGCCCGGCTGGGCCACGGCCCTGTTCGGCGAACTGGCCGCGGCGGGCCGCATCGAGGAGGTCCGCTTCGAGGGAGCAGCGGCGTGGGTGGCGGCGGGCGACACCGACTTCCCGGACGGCCCGGCGCGGGGTGTTCGCCTGCTCCCCTACTTCGACGCGTACGTCGTCGCCGGGCAGCCCCGCGAGCGGTTGTTCCCCGGGGCGGCGTACCAGCGCGCCCTCGGCGGCGGCCAGGCGGGCAACTACCCGGTGCTGCTCGTCGACGGTGTGGTGGCGGGGGTGTGGCACCAGCGGCGCCGGGGCCGTCGTACGACCGTCACGGTCGAGCCGCTCGTCCCGCTGACGGCACGGCAGGAACGGGAGCTGGGCGAGCAGGTGGAGCGGGTGGGTGAGGTGCTGGAGGCCGCGCCCGAACTGGTGGTGGGAGAGGTGACGGTGGGCCCGCACGCGTGATCACGGGCCCCGGGGTGCGTCAGCCCGGCTTGCGCGCGTCGAAGAGGTGGCGGGTGCTGTGGGCGACGAAGGGGCCCTCGGCCCGGATTCGCTCGTGCAGCTCCCGCAGCCGTGGCTCGTACGCCTCGACGGTGAAGCCCGGGACCATCCAGACCACCTTGCGCAGGAAGTGCACGACCGCGCCGATGTCGCGGAACTCCACGCGCAGCCGCTCCGCCCGCAATGCGACGACGTCGAGCCCGGCGGCCTCGGCGTCGGCGCGCTCACGGTCGGGGTGGCGGGCACTGCGCACGCCGTCCGGCTGGGGTCCGAGGAAGTACTCGACGAGTTCGAAGACGCTGCTCGGGCCGATGTGCTGGGCGAAGTACGTCCCGCCGGGCCGGAGGACGCGGGCGATCTCCTCCCAGTGCGGACGGACGGGATGACGGCTGACGACCAGGTCGAAGGCGCCGTCGGCGAAGGGCAGCGGGTCGTCCTCGGCAGCGGCGACGACGGCGACGCCCCGCGGACGGAGCAGAGCGGTCGCCTTCGCGACGTTGGGGGGCCAGCCTTCGGTGGCGACGGTGAGCAGGGGCGGCTCCGGGGCGGTGGTGCCGGTCTCGGCGGCGGACTCGGTGGCGGGCCTGTCCGTGGCCTCCTCGGCGACCCGGGAGAGGGCGAAGTCCAGCACCTCGCCGCCCCCGGTCTGCACGTCGAGCACGGCACTCGCCCTGCCCAGCCGCTCGGCCATCGAGACGGCGTATCCCCAGGAGGGGCGTGCCTCCGTCGCCCGCCCGTCGAACCAGGAGAAGTCCCAGCCGTCCGTGGGGACGGAGGCGCCTTCGGCCACGAGGTCCTCGAAGGTGGTGGGGCGTGGGGGCACGGGCTCGGGCAGGGACGTCACGCGGTGCTCCTTACGACAGGACGAATACGACGTGCTCGGTCTCACCGTGCCGTACGGTGCCGGTCCGCTGGAATCCGTGCTTCTCCAGCAGCCGTACGGAGCCGGTGTTCGCGCCGGCGGGGTCGGCATACAGCGGCCGGTTCCGTTCGCGCGCCAGGAACAGGGTCAGGGCGCGGCTGCCGATGCCGCGGCCCCAGTACGGGCGTCCGAGCCAGTAGCCGAGGAAGCGGCGGTCCCCCTCCCACCAGGCGACGACGCTGCCGGCGACCTCGGCGTCGACGGTCACGGCCTGCACGAAGACGGTGTCGTCACCCAGGACCCTGGTCTTCCAGTGCCGCAGGAACGCGTCGCGCGGCCGAGGCGTGAACCTCGACCGCCGAACGGCCTCGGGGTCGTGCTCGTACGCGAGGAGGAACTCCAGGTCGTCCTCCACGACATCGCGCAGACGCACGTCCCCGCTGTCCTTCCTCATGCCGTCGCTCATGCCGTCGCTCATGCCGTCGCTCATGCCCGGAGTGTGGCAGCCACCACTGACAGACGGGCCGTCAGGGAACCAGGGGCCGCACTTCCTCGGCGGCGAACCGCACGAACCCCTCCGGGTCGGGCTCGTCCGCCGTCGGCTGGAGTACGACGCTGTCGGCCCCGGCCTCGACCAGCCGCTCGACGGCCTTGGCGACGGCTCCGGCGTCCCCGGCGACCCCGAGGTCCGGAACAGCTTCGTCCCCCTCGGCGACGAGCTCCGCGCGCAGCCGGGCGGCGGCGTCGGGGCCGGTGGCGGTGAGGAGGTACACGACCAGACGGTGGGGCCCGGTCTCACGGCCGGCCGCGGCGCGCCCCTCCTCGACGAGCCGCCGCGCCGTGCGCACGCCCTCGGCGTTCGTGGAGGCGGTGAGGATGGTCCCGTCGGCGGCCTCCCCGGTGAGCCGCAGGGACCGCGGCCCTGTGGCCCCGGCCAGCACCCCGCCGTGCGGGCCCTCGGGCGGCCAGTCCAGGGCGACGTCGTCGAGCTTGACGTACCGCCCGTCGACGGTGACCCGCTCGCCGCTCAGCAGAGCCCTGAGCGCGAGGAGATGCTCCCGCAGCAGGGTGACCGGCGACTCGACCCGGGCGCCGACCTGCCCCATCCAGTCCTGCACGCCGTGCCCCACGCCGAGGACCGGGCGCCCCGGGAACATCCGGTGCAGCGAGGCGGCCTCCATGGCCGTGATGGCGACGTTCCGCAGGGGCACGGGCAGCAGCCCCACCCCGACCCGAATACGCTCGGTCCAGGCGAGGGCGGCTGCGGCGGTGGAGATCCCGCCCTCTCTGAAGCAGTCTTCCCAGAGCCAGAGCTCTTCGAGCCCGGCATCATCGGCCAGCCGTGCCACGGATCGGAGTCGCTCGGGGGCCAGTTGGGGGCGGAAGACTGCACCTAGTGAGGTCATGGTGCTGTTCTTACCCGGGCCGGGCCGCGACGGACAACGCAATTCACGTCGGCCGGGCGGGTGATCCCCTGCATGTGGTGGTCCCGCCCGGCCGGGCTCGGTCCTCGCTCAGCGGTTGACGGCCTGGATCTCCTGTACGGCCACGTCCTGTGTGGCGCCGAATGTGCCGTCGGGGAGGTCGCCGCCCGCGCCGCCGGAGCCGGTCCAGTCGATTTCCCAGGTGACGGTGGCCTGGAGGGGGTAGGTGCCGTCGCCGGAGGATCGCAGGTACCTCACTCCGCAGGGGGGCGTCCGGTCGGCCTTGCCCTTGGCGTAGGGCTCGCCGATGCGGTCGCCGTCGACTTCGCAGACGCCGGAGGCGGGGTAGGTCACGGCGTCCTTGGTGCCCGGTTCGATCCTGAGCGACTTGGGTCTCGCGGTCGCGGTCGCCGTAATGCCGATCACGGGCACGGACGCGGTGACGGAGACCGGCTTGAAGTCGGCGGCGTCCAGCCAGGCCCAGGTCGGCAGGTTGACCTTGGTCGCCGCGGCGGGTGCCAGGGTGACCTCGGTGCTGGGGACGCGGATCTCGGCGTAGGCCAGTTCGGCGAGGATCTCGGGCGTGACGGCGTTCTGGATGTCGGCGGGCGGCGGGTCGCCCTGGTCCACCCAGAAGGGCTCCTCCGTGCACGCGTCCCAGCCCGGGGGGAAGTCCTCGTCGACGAACGAGTCCCAGAAGTAGCCCTTGCCGGTCTTGTCCTTGTTGAAGTCCTTGTACGGCTTCCCGTTGACGTAACGGTCGCGCTGCTTCGCGTCCCACTCGTAGCCCGTCGAACCGGCCTCCCAGACCGGCTCCATGGTCTTCTGGAGCTGCTCCGGGGTGTACTTGGGGGCGTACCAGCAGGGGGGCGGGGTCCAGGACGTGGCGGAGGTGAGCGCGCCGGCGGAGCTGCCGCTGCCGTTCTTGGAACGGTCGAAGACGACGCCGCCCACGGTTACGGAGACGGTGCCGTCTTTGCCTGCGTTGGCCTGCTGGTTGGCGCCCTGGGTGTCGCCGCCCAGCGTGTCGTCAGCGGTCGCCACTCCAGGAAGGGCCAGGAGTGACCAGCACGTACCGGCTATGACCACCGCAGAGACCGTCCCCAACGAGCGTTTCATGGCTGGCACTTGGGGCTCCCACTCTGCGAAACGATCTTCTGGATCACCCAGACGCCGTTGTCGTTCTTCTTGAGCGACGTGTGGTAGATGACGTAGCTCTTGGCGGTGACCTCGGTCTTCTTGGCCTTGTCGGTCTTGAGGTCCTTCACATACGCCTTGCCCTGGTCTTCGCAGTAGCTCAGGGACCCGGTGCCGTCCTTGCCGACAGCAACCTGCGGAGCGTAGAAGCGGTACGCGCCGGTGATGGCCGCCTTGTGATCGACGTAGTTCTGTACGAACTTCTGCGTGCCGGCGGCGGCCTCGCCCTCGTAGTAGTAGAGGTACGGCTTGTCGAGCGCGTTCTGGTTGACGATCGCGAGGTCGACGGCCTTGATCGACTGCTCGCCGTCGGCCAGGATCGCGTCCTTCTCCTTGTCCCCGGTCTTGGGCCAGTCGAAGGTGTAGGAGAGGTCCGACGGCAGGTCGATCTTCGGTCGTTCGGCCGGCGTCGGGTCGGAAGTGGTCGGCGATGCCGAGGTCTCGCTTCCCGCGTCCGCTCCCGCGATCTTGTCGTTGTCCTTGCCCTTGGAGCTGTCGTCGCTCCCGCACGCGGACAGCGTCAGGGCCGCAGCGGCGGTCAGCGTGAGCGCTGCGAGGAGGGTGGGGCGGCGGTTCACGGTCGGCTCCCGGGAGGTGGCGAGGCTTCTCTTGAGCGAACCAAAGCTATACAGCGGGGTGCGGCCGCACCAGGGTGAAGGTTGTCAACTCGCGGGGTGTATGGGGAGAAATCGGCGATTCGCCGTCACTTTCAGGCCGTAACGGTTGCATAACGCGTCAGTAGTGGACCTCAACGGCCGTGCCGTCACGGGCGTTTCAGTCAGGAACGAGCAAAGGGGCTGTGTCCGTGGGCCCATGGCCCATGCGAAGGCCTGCCGATACGTTCGGGTCCGATAGCCAGCATGGGCAGGGGCGCGGTCGGAGGGGGTCCGGATGGGGCGGCGTTGGCGGGACGGGCGTGGGGAGCTGGTCGTGCGGGGGGATGGCGGAGGGCCGTCCGTCAGGGTGCCGCTGGAGATCGCCGCGTCCTATCGAGCCCGCACGAAGGGTCTGCTGGGGCGGGACTCGGTCGACGGGGCGATCCTGCTCTCCCCCGCCAACAGCGTGCACACCTTTCGTATGCGCATCCCCATCGACGTCGCCTACCTGGACCGCCACCTGCGGGTCATCGCCGTGCGGACCATGCGACCGGGCCGGCTCGGGATGCCTCGGCTGCGGTCCCGGCATGTGGTGGAGGCGGGGGCCGGGGTCATGGGCGGGTGGGGGATGCGGGAAGGGGCCCGGGTGGAGGTGGTCGTGCCGGCGGAGGGGCGTTAGGGCCTGACGTCAGGGTGCTTTGACATCGACCAGTCGTCGCGCAGCCTGATGTAGCCGCACAGCACGGGTGCGCTGGATAGAGTCGCCTATATGAGTACCGACTTGTCTGGATGGCTGGAATGCAGGCCGCGGCCTGGGCGCTTTGGCACTGAACACGCGCTGTGGGAGCCCTTCTCCGAACTCCGGTACCTGCATTGGGCCCGTGATTACATGTCGTGGTCAGCGCTCTTTGACGTCCGGAGTGTGGAGCCTGTCAGAGCTCTCTTCCCTGACCGCGGAGTCCCTGTGGATATGTCGGACGCGGTTCGAAGGGACGCGGACGATTTCGACGGCCACAGTCATTCGTGGTTCTCGTGGCGTGAACTGTCGGCTGTCGACTGGAACGCCTCCTGCACAGACGGCCCGTCCCGGCACTGGGTCCGCCGCTGGTCCCGTGCCCATGATGGGTCCCTCGTGCCCGGCGGTTTGGCCGCACTCCCGGATGAGCTGTACGACTCGGCCGCCGCCACGTTCGGAGAAGGCAACATCGCTCCCTCCCGGTGGCCCGCCGACGGAGAGCTCGTGCTCGGTGACGAGGTGTACCGGCCTGTCGTCCCTGCCTATCGCGACCTGGTACCGGCCGACGGACCGTGGCAACCCGTGTGGAACGTGATGGGCACGCTGGCCGGACTCCATGGTGAGGACAACGTCCGCCTCGTCGTCTGGTTCGGCGGCTGAGCGGAAACCTGGAGGGCATCTGTCATTCCAGACCCAGGTACTCCAACGCCCCCTTGGGGTTGTCGTTCAACCGATTCCAGTCGATTTCCTCACCGCGGTTGAACTTCACCTCCAGCGCCCGCTGCATGTCACCCAGCTGACCGGCCGTGAAGTTCGCATCACCGATACGAGCGTCAACTCCCTTCTCGTTCATGAGCTGGGCAGGAGAGACCTTCTGACCCTTGATGGGCCGGAAAAGCTCGGTCCACTTGTCGGGCTTGTCGATCTCGACGCGAGTCGCCCTGTCCGGGTTCGCCTTCTTCCACGCGGACAGGGTGTTGATCTTCCCGACGAATTCCGGCTGACGCGTCGGATTCACCGTGTTCTTCACTTCGACGAGGTGCACCCTGCCGTCCCGCCCCTTGTACAGGACATCGGCGTCCGGCACGTTCGACACATCCACTGTTTCCCCCGGCGCGACCTCGACCTGACGCCGGTTGTGTTCCGAGCCGACCGCGGTGTGCACGGTGCTGTCGGGTGCCGCGTCCTCCGAGGCGCGCCGCACACCCCGCACCTCGGCCAGCATCTCCTCAAGCCTGCTGGCGGTACGCGCGTTGGTCACTTCGGAGCCGAGCTTGCTCGCTCCCGCCCGGTCGACGTTCTTGCGTCGTGCGAGATCGGTGAGTTCGTCGAGCGCCGCCGCGGCCTGGTCCTTGCCGATCTCCTTCTTGCCAGGGTTCTCCTTGGCGTTCTTGACGAAGTCGTCGATGTTGCGCTCGTCGATACTGAGCCTGCCCTGCCTGATGGCGGCCTTCGCCGCCTCCGCCTGGGCTTCCAGGGCCAGTTGCTGTGCCTCATCCGCCTTCTCCCGGGCGTCCTGGGCTGCCGCTTTGGCCTCCTCGTCACAGCCGTCCTCGGCGAGGATGACGTATGGGGAGCCGGACGGGCCGGCCGCGAGGATCGTGGTGCCTGAGCCGGAGGGTCCGGTGAGGTGCCCAGGGGCGGTTTCGGGCGGGCTGTCGCCGTACGGGATCCGGCGAGCCGGCGCCGCGATGGTGCAGCCCGACTCGCGGGCCTGCTTCTCGGCCTCGTCCGCCGCATCGTCGGCGTCCTGCGCCGCCTTCCGAGCGCCTTCGGCATCGCCCGCCTCGGCGGCCTTGCGGGCCTTCTCCGCCGCGTCCGCCGCCTTGTCGAGGGATTCACCGGCCTCGGCGAGCTTGTCGAGCTTGGTGAACTTCGTGATCGTCTTCGGGCTGAAGACGCCGACGACGCCGAACACGGTGTTGCCTATGGAGGCGCCGTAGTTGCCCTTCTCCCAGTTCTCCTTGTCGACGAACACATCGACCGCCAGGTCGGACACGAAGTCCTCGGGCGAGTTGACCCAGCCCCAGACGGAGGAGACGTAGTTCCCCTTGTCCCACTTCTCGCCCAGCTCGTCGGTCTTGTCGCCCCACCAGTCCGTGGTGTAACCCTTCAGACCGTTCCAGGTGTCCTTGACCGAGCCGACCGGGTCGCTGACGACGTCCATGGTGCCGGCCAGGAAGCCCTTGGCCGGGGCCACGAAGAAGCCCCGGACGTGGTCCATGAACGTCCTGTCGTGGCGTTCCTGGTCATGTACGTCGTCCCAGAGGGACTTGTCCTCGAAGGGGCCCGGAGCGAGCGGGATCGTGTCGTTCGGGCCCGCGCCCTCGTAGGTGATGAGTTGGGCCGACGCGGGGATGTGTTGGCCACCCGCACCATCTTGGGTGTCCGAGCCGCCTTGGGTGTCCGCATCGCCGTTCGCGCTCGCACCAGTGCCGCCGTCGGCACCGGTGTCCGCATCGCCCTGCCCTGCGGCCTCGTTGTCCCCGGCCGCGCCCGTCTCCGTACCGGCGCCCTGCGGAGCGGGGCAGGCCGTGCCCGTCACCGAGCAGACCGCCGACCGGATGCCGTCGGCGATACGCCCGCCGAGGCCGCCCACCGACAGCGCGACGATGATCGCCGCGACCACCGCGACGAGCCCCGCGTACTCCACCGCGGTCTGACCCTCGTCGCGCCGCCAGCGGATCATTCTCGGCAGGCTGAACGGCCGCCGTTGCTCCCTGCCCTGGGGAGCGCTGTCGAACCACTCACGCGAGCGGTCCCGGCGCAGCAGCACGATGACCGCCACCGGCATGGCCGCCTGCGTGATGCCCCGCAGATCACCGTGCATCAGGGTGCCGAACGACAGCCACACGATCCACGCCTGGACGGCGATCAGTGCGCGGCTCGTCCACACCCCGCCTCGCCACAGGCGCCGGGCCAGGTAGATCCCGGCCACGCTGGGCAGCGAGTCGTACACCAGGATCCCGAAGATCTCCCCGGAGTAGTACGTCACCACCGACAGCACGGTGATCACGTACAGCGCCGTCAGCGCGAACTGCACCCACAGCAGTACCTGCGCCCAGCCCAGTTCCCTCGGCAACGGTGAATGCCGGTCCCAGGACGGGCTGTTCTCTGCACCCCCTGTTCCGTACGGAGGTATCCGGTCACCGGCAGGGGACATGCGCGACCTCGGCTCAGCTCGATCAACGGCTGTTCAAGACGGATATCGAGCCGAGAGTAGGGAAGGTCGATCACTCACGCGTGGGCCCGTGGCCCCAATCCCGGGCCCACTTTCGGTGACTCAGCTCTCTGAGCGCGGGAAGGAGACCTCGACGCGGCGGTTCTTCTTGCGGCCGGTTTCCGAGGAGTTGTCGGCGATGGGGTACTGCTCGCCGTAGCCGCGGACCTCGTAGGTGACGTTGGAGTCGGTCAGTTCCTGGTCGAGGACGTTCTGTACGGCGTCGGCGCGTTTGCGGGACAGGACGTCGCCGTGGGCGGACGAACCGAGGTTGTCCGTGAAGCCGAAGACGCGGATCTTCGTCGCGTTCTGCGTTTTGATCTCCTCGGCGATCGCGGAGATCCGGGCCTTCGCCTCGGCGCCGAGTTTCGCGCTGTCCTTGCCGAAGAGGACCTCGGCCTGGAGGGCGAACTTGACGTCGGCGTTGGTGTCTTCTCGGCGTTCGTCGCCGCTCTGGTCTTCGACGACCTGTTTGATGTCGAGGACCTTGGGTTCGGCGAGGGTGCCGCCCTCGGGCAGTTTGAGGTCGGGGTCGTTCGCGTCGACCTCCACGGGGGCGGAGGCGGAGGCCTCGGTGCCGGGAGGGACGCCGGGGGTTTCGTCGGCGTGGGCCGAGACGGCGCCGTAGATGTTCGTGGCGACCATGAGGCCTGCGGCGGTGAGGACGAGGGCGAGGCGTGGAGTCGCCGTTCGGGTTCGGACGCGGGTGCGGGTCGTCATGGCCTGCCTCACCCGGAGATCTTGATGGTGCCGCTGGAGAACGTCGGGACCTGGAGGGTGACGTCGGTTGCGCTCGCGGGCGGGGTCGGGAACTGGATGAACACGGGGATGGTCTGGCCGGACTCGATCGTGGTGAGACCGGTGGTGGTCAACGGTCGTCCGTCGGTGTCACGCAGCACGTAGTAGCGCTTCTTCCCCTTCGAGTCCACAAGCGTCGCTCCGCCGAGCGACGTGCCGTGCTTGAGGATCTCCGTTTCATCGCCGCGCAGCGCGGCCGGCAGCACGAGTGAACCCGATCCGTCATTCTTGAACTGACCGTTCACGGTGAGGAATCCGCCCGCGTCCCGCTGCGCTGACGTGATCTGGAGGAGCAGGCCGTCCTTGCCCTTGAGTTCGGCCAGCGGCGCCTCCGTCTTCCCCTCCTGAGCACTCGGAGCAGAGCCACGGCCCTTGGAAGCGGAGGCTGAGGTGTCCGGCTTCTTGTCGTCGCCGTCACCGCCGCCGCCACAACCGGCCGTGCCCAGGGCCAGTCCGGCCGCCAGGGTCCACGCGACCGTCCTCCTGCGGGCCCTCTCAGTGAACCGCATGCTCATCTCTCCGCTTCCTTCTTCACTCGTCATTCACTTCTCAGTCGGCCAGGTGGACGTCGAAAAGGTCCTCGGGTTCCGGGAGCTCGGTGAGATCGTCCGGTTTCAGGTCCCAGTTCTTGCCGTCGCACGTAAGGCGAGGGAGCACGTCGTCACCTGCATCCTCGGCAAGGGGTTTGAAGTCGCAGAGGGGCTCGATGACGGCCGTGGCACTGGCCTTGGACCTCTTCTGCGCCGTGGCAGGGACGATGGACTCCCCCATGGGCCTCCTGGTCTGCACAGCGACCTCGTACCCCAGGGGCAATCCGGTGCCCGAGCATCCTTGGACATCGGCGTCGTTCGCGCCGGCGAGCTGGTACGCGCGCGAGCACGGGTCGTTGCCCAGCGGTACAGCGCCGTCGAAGATGTCCTGCCACTTGGTGGGGTCGAGAACGGCCTCGACCCACTCGCCCGCAAGTTGGTCCCGGGCGTCCTGGGCAGCCGCGAGCGCCGCGGCGTCGGCCGCCGTCTGGGCGCCGCCCCTGTTCACTGTGGCCTGGCCGACCGCAAAGTAGGCGAGCGCAAGGAAGAGCAGGCCCCCCACCACCGTGATGTAGATGGGGAAAGCCTGCCCTGCGTCGCCGTACTTACAAGATCGTGTCAATTCCCGACCCGGTTGACCAGATTCGTGATCTTGTCGAGGATCGTGTTGCCGATGCTGGTACCCGTAATCGCCAGCACGATCGCCACCACCACCGCGATGATGCCCAGGTACTCGACCGCCGTCTGCCCCTTGTCGCCCGCGCGGCGGCGCATCGCCTCGGCCGTCGTGTTCTTCCAGCCGTTCACGCGGACCTTGGTCGCGACGGCGGTCTTCAGCATCAGGTCGCTCATGGTGTGCCCCTCCGGTTGCGGCTGTGTCGCTATCGACACGAGGAACGTACGGCGCAACGCCCTGTCCGTCAGAGGGCCCCTGGGCCCATTTCCGGGCCCAATCGCCCGGGCCCGAAGGTCGGTTGTCCCCCCATCGCGTCACCGAGGTCACCCCCGTCCCCGGTGTGCGTCCGGCGCCGTGCCGATCCACTTCGCGGCGGCCTCGGAGCGGCTGGTGCTGTGGAGCTTGGCGAAGATGCGGTTGATGTGGTTCTTGACGGTCTTCTCGCTGATGAAGCACGCGGCGGCGATCTGCTGGTTGTTCATGCCGGATGCGATGAGGTCCATGATCTCCGCCTCCCTCGTGCTCAGTTGGAACCGCGCCCGGTCGGGAGCGGCCGGACGGCCACTCGTCCACCCAGACGAAGACTGTCCCACATTCGGTTGCACTTGCGAAAGGTTTTCTGAAGACGCGGGTGCCGCCGAAAGGGCAGAGGAGCCGAAACCCCCTGGCTGTAAGGGCTGTTGAGGTTGGTTATACGAGTGTGCGGAGGTGGAAATTCCGTATGCAGTCGCACTCGATGACTGTCCCAGACCCTCCGGCAGGGGCGGAGCCGGTGCCCGGTCCTGGCGGAGTCGGGCCAGCAGGGCGCCCGCCGCCGTGGGGGTGAAATGGGCCCGGCCCTCCTTGATGTCCCGTACGGCATCGACCAGCTGGTCGGCCGTGAACTCGCCGTGGACGAGGTAGCCGCCCGCCCCCCGGCGCAGGGCCTCCTGGACGATCTCCGACTCCCTGCTGTAGGTCAGCATCACCACGGGAGCGATCTGCACCAGGTACGGCAGCGCCGAGATGCCGTCCACGCCCGGCATGCGGACGTCGAGCAGGACGACGTCCGGGCGGTGCTGGTGGGCGGCCTCGTAGGCCTGGCGGCCGTCGGCGGCCTCCGCCACGACCTCGATGTCCGGGCGGCCGGAGAGCAGGGCGGTGAGACCGGCGCGGACCACGGGGTTGTCGTCCGCCACCACGACCCGGAGGCGGCGGGCCGGTGGGGCGACGAAGGGGTTCTCTGGGGGCGGCGGGGTTGGGCCGGGGTGAGGAGTGGTGGGATCCGGCATCAGGGCCTCCTCTCGGGTCGCGAGGTCATGCGGTAGGGGTGGTCAGGGCGGCCAGGGGGAGTTCCAGGCGGACTTCCGTGCCCTGGGGATGGCTGCCCCGGCCGATACGGATGCGGGCGCCGACGGAGGCCGCGCGTTCGACCATGCCGACCAGCCCGAAGTGACCCGCGCGGCGAAGTTGTTCGAGGGTGGTTCCGGGTGGGAGGCCGCGGCCGTCGTCGTAGACGCTGATGCGGAGGAGGTCGCCGTGGACCCCCGCGCTGACGTCGACGCGGGTGGGGTGGGCGTGGCGGTGGGCGTTCTCCATGGCTTCCGAGGCGATCGTCAGGAGCTGGCGTGCCACGGCCGGTGGGACGGGGGGAACGGCTTGGGCGCCGGTGGGGCGGTAGACCGCCGTCAGGCCGGTGCGGGCGCTGAAGTCGCGGGTGCGGGCGGCCAGCTCGACCAGGACGTCCGTGGCCTGGGACGGGTCCGATTCGCGACGCAGGTCGGCGAGGAGTTCCCGGGATTCGGCGGCGGCCCGGCGGGCCGAGCGGGCGACCAGTGCCGCCTGCTGTCGCACCAGGGCCGGGTCCACGCGGTCGGCGTTCGCCGAGGTGGTCAGGCCGTCCGCCGCCAGGGCCACACCGTGCAGGGTCTTGGCGACCGAGTCGTGCATCTCGCGGGCGAGTCGGGCGCGTTCGGCGCTGACCGCCTCCGCCACGGCGAGACGGGCCTGGACCGTGGTGAGGGCCTGGGTGGCCGCGCCGAAGCGGAGCATGAGGTTGCGCAGGCTGGAGCCGACGGCTCCGGCGATGACGCAGAGGCCGGGCAGGAGGGCGGACTCGGTGATCCCGGGGGCCGGGTCCTCCTGTGCCGCGTGGATGAGGAGCAGGAGGAGCGCCTGGAGTGAGGCGAAGACAGCCGCCCCGCGCCAGCCGTAGACCAGGCCCGCCAGGAGGGGGGTGCAGACGCTGACGTAGGCGAGGGTGCTGTCGGGGCCGGCCGCGATGAGGAGCAGGGCGCCGAAGAGGGTGTCCGCGGCGAGGAGGGAGGGGTGGCGCAGCAGGAGGGGGCCGAAGCGTTCCCAGTCCCTGAAGAGGACGTAGGAGGTCATGAACGTGACGACCACGGCCGCGCCGACGAGGCGGGTGGGGAGGCCGTCGTTGGCGTTGACGAGGGCGGTGGGGGTGGCGAGGGCGATCATGGCCAGGCGAAAGCCGAAGACCTGTCGGCACATGGCCTGGAGAGCGTTGACCTGGATGTCGATGGCGGGGCTGGTGGAGGCCTGGCCATCGGCCGGGATCGGCTTCCCATCCGCGCCATCACCCGTGCGGCCTTCCCTGCCGGGTACGGACGCGGGTGGCCCCTGGGGCGGCTGAGCACCATCGGCGGCTGCCCGGTCGTGCACCCGTGCGTGCGGACCGTCGCCCGCTGTCCGGCCCAGCCCGCCGTCCTCAGGTCCTTCAGGGCCGCGCGGTGCCGGCCCCGACGGGTCCCTGTCGGCTGCGGTCGGCGGCATCGGCATCGAGCCCCGGCTCGGTCCCCCGCCCTGGCCCGGAGCACCCCCCGGATCCACCCGAGTCGCCGCCTCCCCCGGCCCGCCCCCCGTGGTCCGCAACGTCGGCTCACCGCCGGCCAGGGCTCCGACCGCCTCCCACCCCGGCGGCAGCGCGGGCGTCACGGACGTCACGGGTACGTCGGGCGCGCCCGTGCGGACGTGCGCCGGCAGCACCGTCCCCGCCGGAGGCGTCGTGATCTCCGGCGTCTGCACAGCGCGGCGACGGCGGCGGCGACGGCCCAGCAGCCCGGTCCGCTCCCCAGCCTGCTCCCCAGCCCGCTCCCCTGTCATCGACATGACGTCGCCCCCTCCCCTACTTGCCCGTCACCGAGCCGAAGTCCGTGCCCGAGCCGAGGATCAGGCCCGCGCCGAGCAGCAGCATCGTGGCCGGGACCATGAAGGTCGTGATCATCATCGTGGCCTTGGGGACGGCCCGGGCCGCCTTGCGGCGGGCGTTCTGCGCGTCCGTGCGGCGCATGTCCTTGGCGAGGGACACGAGCGTGTCGACGATCGGCGCGCCCAGTTCCTCGCCCTGCTGGAGCGCCGTCACGAACATCGCCACCTGCTCGGAGTCGTTGCGGCGGCGCAGTTCCGCGAAGGCCTGGCGGCGGCTCATGCCGAGGTCCATCTGGCGCAGGGTGATGCGCAGTTCGTCGGCCCAGGGGCCCTCGTAGCGGGACGCGACCCGGTCCAGGGCCTGGCGGAAGCCGAGGCCGGCGCTCACCACGACCGCCAGGACGTCCAGGAAGTCCGGCAGGGTCCGTTCGATGACGTCCTTGCGGATGCGGATCGCCGACCAGATGCCGACCTCCGTCCAGAACGCGCCGAAGGCCAGCAGGAGCAGGGCGACCAGCAGCTGGCCGCGCATGAGGAAGACCAGGAATCCCACGGCCCCGAGGAAGCCGTAGACCGCCCGCCGGGCCGCGTACCGGTCGATCGTCAGGCCGCCGGGGTTGCCCGCGAGGTCGATCTTGCGGCGGTACTTGGCCACCTGCTTCGGGCCCATCAGCCGCAGCACCGCGGGCGCGTAGCGCATGCCCAGGCGGTCGATGAGCGAGTCGACGGCGCCGGTGCGGGTGGAGCCGACCTCCAGGGCCAGGGCGAGGTCGCCGGGCAGTTTGGCCTCCGCCCGGTACATGCGGATGCCGGCGAAGGCGCCCCAGACGCTGAGGCCCGTCAGGAGGGCGAGGAGCAGTCCCATGGTTGCCTCCGGTCTCTCAGACGTCGATGCGGGACAGGCGGCGGATGAGGACGAAACCGACGGCGTAGAGCGAGAAGGCGATGATGACCGCCCCTTGCCCGAAGGTGGAGCCGGTCATGCGGTCCAGGGCGCCGTCCTTGACCCCGTTCATGAGGAACAGGGAGCCGACGCCCAGGACCGGCACGGCGTACGAGGTCATGTTGACCTGGGAGAGCTGGGTACGGACCTCACGCCGGGTCTCCTTGCGTTCCTCCAGCGTCTCCGTCAGGTTGCGCAGGGCACTGACCACCTGACCGCCGGCCCGGTTGGACAGGACCAGCGTGGTGACGAGGACGACCAGTTCGCGGGAGGGGAGGCGGTCGGCCAGTTCGCCCAGCGCGTCGTCCATCGAGGCGCCGACCGCCAGCTGGTCGGACACCTTGCCGAGTTCCTCGCCCGCCGGGGCCTCCATCTCCTCCGCGGCCATGCCGATGGCCGTGCGCAGGGCGAGGCCGGCCTGGGTGGCGTTGGCGAGGATGCGGGCCATCTCGGGGAGCTGGTTGATGAACTTCTCGATGCGCTTCTGCCGCTGCCAGTTGAGGAACTGGACCGCCACCCCGATGCCCAGGAGGCCCGCCAGGGGGCCGAAGAACGGGGCCAGGGCCGCCTGGCCGATCAGCCACAGGCCCGCGACCGTGGCGAGCATGTAGACGAAGAACTCGCCGGGGGTGATGTCCAGGCCGGTCGCCGCCAGGCGCAGTTCCAGCTTCTTGCCGAGCTTGGTGCGCCGCAGACGGCGGTCGATCCCGCGGAAGTTGCGGCGCCGGCCACCCGCCGGGATCTGGCCGGTGGCGGAGAGGCGGTCGACCAGCGCCTGCCGCTGTGCCTTGCCCATGGCGTAGGAGTGCAGGCCGACGACCGCGAGGACGCAGGTCAGCAGGGTGATGCCGGTGGTGAGCGTGATCAGCTGTTGCAGTTCCATCGGTCGGTCCTACCTGGCTTCTCGGGTGGCTAGCTGGTCCGCCGACTGAGCGATGCCGAACGCCTGCGGGAGGGGCTGGCTCGCCATGTAGAGGCGGTCGGCGGTGCGGCGCGGGAGGGGGTAGTACTCGAAGGCCCCGTGGATACGGCCGTCGGAGGTCATGGGCTGCGCGTTGAAGCGGGCGACGCTGACCAGCCGGTACGGGTCGCTGCCGTGGCTGTCCATCAGGGCGATCTCGGTGATGCGGCGGGCTCCGTCGGCGAACCTGGTCAGCTGCACGATGACGTCGACCGCGCTGTTGATCTGGTCGTGCAGGGCCACGAAGGGGATCTCCACGTCCGACATCGACGCCAGGGTCTGAAGCCGCATCAGCGCGTCCTCGGCGCTGTTGGCGTGGACGGTGGCGAGGGAGCCGTCGTGGCCGGTGGACATCGCCTGGAGCATGTCGAGGGACTCGCCGCCACGGACCTCACCGACGACGATCCGGTCGGGGCGCATGCGCAGGGAGTTGCGGACGAGGTCGCGGATCGTGACCTGGCCCTTGCCCTCGACGTTCGGGGGCCGCGATTCCAGGCGGATCACGTGGGGCTGCTGGAGCTGGAGTTCGGCGGAGTCCTCGATGGTGATGATGCGTTCGCCCTGCGGGATGAGGCCCGACAGGGCGTTCAGCAGGGTCGTCTTCCCGGTGCCCGTCGCGCCCGAGACGATGATGTTGAACTTCGCCTGCACCAGGCCCGCCAGCAGGTACAGCATGTGCTCGTCGAGCGAGCCGAGGCCGATCAGCTCGTGGAGCGTGAAGGAGCGCGGGAAGCGGCGGATGGTGAGGGTGGCGCCCGTCAGGGACAGCGGCGGGATGATCACGTTGACGCGCTCGCCGGAGGGCAGGCGGGCGTCGACCATCGGGTTCGACTCGTCCACGCGCCGGTTGACGGTCGAGACGATGCGCTCGATGGTCTGCATGAGCTGGTCGTTGGAGGCGAAGCGCAACGGCAGTTGCTCGACCCGGCCGCCGCGCTCAACGAAGATGGCGTCCGGGCCGTTGACCATGATCTCGGTGATGGACGCGTCCTCCAGGAGCGGTTCCAGGATGCCGAGGCCGAGCGCCTCGTCGACCACCCTGCGGATCAGCTGCGAGCGCTCCACCGTCGACAGGACCGGGCCCTCACGGCTGATGATGTGCCCGAGCACGCGCTCCAGCCGTGCCCTGCGCTCGGCGGCGGCCAGCGAACTCATCTCCGCGAGGTCGATCTCCTCCAGGAGCTTGGCCCGGTAGGAGGCGACCATGTGGCCGTCCTCGCCCCGGTTGCCGTGCTCCTCGGGGGTGTTGATGCGTGCTCGCAGGCTCATGAGTGGGGTGCTCCTAGCTCGGTGCTCAGTGGTCGAGCGGCATCGTCGCGGTCTTGACGGCCGGGTCGAAGTCCCAGCCCGGCACGAGGGACGGGATCTGCACGGTGGCCGTGACCGTGACCTCGTCGCCGCCGATCGACGCCGGGCAGGTCGTCCCGTCGGCCAGCCAACTGCTGATCGCGGCCTTGCAGTCCGCCTCGTGCGGACCCTCCAGCGACGCGCTGCGCGCCCCGGTCCTGGCCGCCGTGCCGGCCTGCTGGGCCGTGTAGGCGATCAGGCCGAGCTGCACGGCCCCCAGGGCGACGATCAGCAGGATCGGCAGGAAGCCGATGTACTCGATGGCGACCTGGCCGCGGTCGCGGGCCCTTCGTGCGTACGGCATCTCAGTCCGCCTCCTCGACCGCGCCGGCGTGGCCGTGGACCGTGAACGGGAAGGACAGCGTGCCCGGGAAGAGAATCGGGACCTGGAGGTTGACGTCGGCCGTGACGTAGCCGGAGCCTCCGCAGGTCACCTCGGCACCCGAGCGCCACGCCTCCGACAGATGCTTGAGCCCGGCCGCCTCGCACGCGCCCTGCCGCGCCCCCGGCTCCGCCGCCGTCGCCTGCCGTACCGCCTCGTCCGCGGCATTGCCCGCGAGGGTGAAGGTGTAGCCGACGAGAACGACCTGCCACAGCGCGATCAGCGTCACGATGATCGTCGGGGTCATGCCGAGGAACTCGATGGTGACCTGGCCCCGGTCCCGTAAACCCGGCGGTGCGAGAGCGGAGCGCATGTTCATGACTCCCTCCGGCGCCGGAAACTCACCGGTCCGCGGCCTGCCTTGTGGCCGCCGTCCGCCACCTTGACCAGCCCCAGCTCCCCCGCCAGCCCCCACAGTGCCTGCTTCACCGAGCTCTTGTTCTCCAGTTCGTGGATGCGGCCCGCGTCCACGACGCTCTGGAGCTCCTTGAAGTTGGCGGGGACGACGGTGGCCGCGACGGCCGTGCCGGTGATCTTCTGGATCAGGGGCGGCTGGATCTCCGTGGCGCGGCTGTGCCGGTTGACGACGACGGTCGTCTCCTCGGCCTTGCGGATCTGGAGCCGGTCCCACATCCGCACGGCCCGTTTGGCGCCCCGTACGGCGACCACGTCCGGCGTGGTGACCAGCAGGGCCCGGTCGGCCATCTCCACGGCCGCCGCGCCGGCGCCGCCGAGCTGGGCGCCGCAGTCGATGACGACGACCTCGTAGCGCGAGCGCAGGGCGCTGACGATCTGCCGGGCGGCGCGGTCGGTGACGTCCTCGCCGCGTTCCCCTTCGGCGGGGGCCAGCAGCAGGGCGAGCCCGGTGTCGTGCCGGAAGACCGCGTCGGCCAGGACGCGCGGGGAGATGTCGTTGATGGCGGCCAGGTCGACGACCGAACGGCGGAACTGGACGTCCAGGTAGGAGGCGATGTCGCCGGTCTGGAGGTCCATGTCGACCAGGGCGGTGCTGCGGCCGGAGGCCTGGGCGGCCAGGGCCAGCTGGATGGCGGTCAGCGTGGTCCCGGCGCCGCCCTTGGCGCCGCTGACCGTGACGACGGTGCCGCCGACGCCGGTGAACACGTCACCACCGGCGCCCAGGTGCCGTCGTACGCCGACGGACCACTGGGCGACCGCCTGGACGCGGCTGGCGAGTTCCTCGTAGCTGAGCGGCAGGGCGACCAGGCCGCGGGCGCCGTAGTCCATGGCGGCCTGGAAGAGGCCGGGGCTCGCGTCGGAGGTGACGAGGATGACGCCGACGGCCGGGAAGCGCAGGGCCACTTCGCGGATCAGTTCCAGCGCGGGGACGGGGCCGATCCGCTCGTGGACGATCACGACCTCCGGCAGCTCGTCGACCGACTCGGCGGCGAGGCGCGCGAGGGTGTCGATGAGCTGGGTGGAGTCGACCACGGGGGCCACGGGCTCGGCGTCCGGGAGCTGGCTGAGCAGCGTCGTGACGGACCGGACCGCGTCCGCGTCACCGACTGCCGGGAGGATCCTCGTGGGCATGGCAGCCTCTCACTTGTCCTTCGCGAGTTCGTACGTCCGGTCCCGCTCGGGGACGGTGGTGTCGCTGCCGGGCGCGACGAGGGCGAGCCGGACCCGCTTGGCGAACGACTCGGCGTAGGTGATGCGCTGGGCGTCGAGGGCGGACAGCGCGAAGGTGATCGGGACGGCTTCGGTGGGCTGCCGGGTGCGGTCGGACTCGTCGGGCTTGAGCGGGGTGAATTCGCCGACGTCGAGGACCTTGGCGTCGGTGACGATGATCTTCGACTGGTCGGGGTCACCCTCACGCGCGCCCTCGAAGGTGGCGTAGACGTTGACCGAGGCGCCGGGCGTGATCTTGCCGGCCACGCCGGTCGCCGAGTCGATCATGATGGCGACCTCCTGCTGGCCGGGCTGGAGCGCCGGCCGGCGGACGATCATGTCCGTCTGGAGCAGGGAGCCCGCTTCCAGCGTGGTCACGGCGATCTTGCCCTGGATCTCCCGCAGGTCGGTGACCGCGTTGTCGGACAGCCACCGTTCGGGCATCTTGATCTTCTCGAACTGGCCCGTGCTGAGGGTGGTGTAGGGCGGCACGTCGGACCTCAGCCGGTAGGCCGTGACCTCGGGACCGACCTTCGACTTCACGTCGCTGATGACGGAGAGGACGCCGGCGAAGGCGCCGAGGGCGCAGACGACCGACAGGAGCAGGAGAATCACGCCGCGGCGCTGACGGGAGTTCATGAACCGGACAACCTCGTTGGGGATATCGGTCGGGCGGGATCGGAGCAGTGCTGACGAGCGGTGTCAGGCCTCACCCGACGGCCGTCCGGTTCTCCAGCTGCTTGCGGGGCGGGCTGTCGTGGACGGGGGGCGTGGCGGAGCAGAACACGCACCGGTCGCCGATGACGTCGATGCCGCACCAGTGGCACTGGCTGCGCCGGACGGAGGTGACCAACTGGTAGAGGACGGACAGGTCGGGCAGGTAGCTGCAGAACTCGACGAGCTTGCCGGTGCCCCACCAGCCGGGTGACTCGGCCGGGAGCCGGGTCTCGCGCAGCCCCTGCACCTTCCAGGAGGGGGCGAGGGTGGTGGTGACCCAGTCGGACGGGAGCTGGCCCTTGGCGAGAAGCATCCAGGTGCCGAACTCGGGTCCGGGGAGCCCGGCTTCGGGGGTGATCCGGACGAGGTGCGGTTCGGGGTGGGCCAGGACGCCGAACTGGCTGCCGGGCATCCAGGACTTGGCGTGCGACTTCAGGCCGACGGGGACGCGGTCGAGGCGCGCGACGGAGCCCAGCAGCGCGCCGGCGTGGATGTAGTGGACGAGCAGCCGGCCGGCCGAGGCGAGCACGCCGGGGCTGATGTCGCAGGAGGCGAGCTGCCGTAACTGGCGGGCCAGGACGGCCAGTCCGAGGGGCGGCAGATCCGGCCGGAACAGGGCGATCCGGTCGCTCTCCATGAGGGCGCGCAGGGTGTGCAGCCGTCGCTGCACCGCAGTGGGCGCGGCCTGTGAGCAGACCACGATCACATGGCCGTGGTGCTCGACCAGGGCCTGCATCTCGGCCAGGACCTGCTCCAGGGGGCGTCGTTCGACGTCCCGCAGCACGACGGCGGGCAGGGTGCGTTCGTCCTGTGGTGGCAGCGCCATGTCGGCGCTGGTCACGGCAATGGCAGTTGGCACGCGCAGCTCCCCGTTTCCCCATGCCCGTCGGAACGCCGGGTGTCACTCCGGCGCACCGTGTCGACTTCACTGCGTGACTACCTCAGCACTGTAACCACGGCTCTGGGACCGGAGAACAGCGTTTGTGTAGCTGGGGAGCAACTGCCGTTGCACAAGATGCGTCAAAACGGGGCAGGTTGAGCATCTTGCCGGTCGCGGGGGGGGGCCCCGGGGGGGCCCCCCGGGGCCCCCCCCGGGGCCCTAACGGGGGCCGCCGCCGGGTGCCGCCGCCGGCCCCGACGCCACGGCCGCGGCGCCCCCGCCCGGGCCGGTCACCGCGGCGCGTGCCGGAGCGCTCTACCACGTGGTGCAGATGGCGAGCGTGCTCACCGAGGCGGTCACCGTGCGGGACGTCTGCCGGGCCGTGTCCGAGCAGCTGCTGCCGGCCTTCGGTGCCCGGGAGCTGGCGCTGTACACCGTCCGCGAGGGCCGGATGTACCTGTTGTGGGAGTCGGGGTACCCGGAGGGCTTCCTCACCCCGTTCGAAGGGGTCACCCTCGACACACAGCTTCCCGGCGTGCACGCGCTCACCACTCGGCTCCCCCTGTTCTTCGAGTCGCCGGAGGACCTCTCCCTCGCCTATCCGGGCATCGTCCTGGACCGTATGAACGCCTGGGCGTTCCTGCCGCTGATCGCCTCCGGCCGTTCCGTCGGCTCCTGCATCCTCGGCTGGGAGGCCCCGCACCGCTTCACCCCGGACGAGCGCTCCGCCCTCACCGCGCTGAGCGGCCTGGCCGCCCAGGCGATGGAACGGGCCCGGCTCTACGACTCTGAGTCCGCGGTCGCCCGCGGTCTCCAGGAGGGGCTGCTGCCGCACCGCCTGCCCGCCGTCGAGGGTCTGCGCACGACCGGCCGCTATCTGCCCGGTACGCAGGGCATGGCGATCGGCGGGGACTGGTACGACGTGATCACGACCGGGCGTGGGGTGGCCCTGGTCATCGGGGACGTCGAGGGACACAGCGTCGGCGCCGCGGCGGTGATGGGGCAACTGCGCAGCGCGGTGCACGCGTTCGCCGCGAGCGAGCGCCCGCCGCAGGAGGTCATCACACACACCAACCGGCTGCTGACGGAGCTGGAGTCGGACGTCTTCGCCACCTGCTGCTACATCGAGCTCGACCCGGGCACCGGGCGGGCCCTCGCGGTGCGGGCCGGTCATCCCCCGCCGCTGCTGCGGCACCCCGACGGGCGGGCCGAGACCCTGGATCTCGTGGGCGGCGTCATGCTGGGCGTGCAGCCCGACTCGGTGTACCCCGTCACCGCGCTCACCCTGGCCCCCGGCAGTGTTCTCGCCCTGTACACCGACGGGTTGGTGGAACGGCCCGGCAGCGACATCGAGACCGGCATCGACGCGGTCCGGCACCGGCTGTCCGAGACCCCGGCGGACTCGGTGGAGCACCTCGCCGACCGGCTGGTGGGGACGGCCCGGCGGGCCCGGGAACGGCCGGACGACGTGGCGCTGCTGCTGACGGCGTACCGGTGAATACGGTGCCCGGCCCCGGGCATACTGCCCGGCCGGATCGGCTGAACGGCCCTGTGAATCGGCGCGGAGTACCGTGGGCGGGACCGGCGAGCAAGGCGGTGGTGGCGGTGGAGTGGCGGCGGTACGCCGAGCAGATGGCGCAACTCGCCCGGGACCTGGTCGCCCAGGATTCGGTGCAGGCGACGCTGGACGCGGTCTCGGCGGCGGCGGTGGAGCTGGTCGAGGGCTGCGACGCGGCGGGGATCCTGACGGTCTCGAAGGGCCGGGCCGTGACGCTCGCCGTGTGCGGCGACCTCGTCGAGGAGTCGGACCGGCTCCAGGGCGAGCTCGGCGAGGGCCCCTGCTTCGACGCCGCGCGCCGCGTGGACGGCGAGCGGCTGTTCCGCATCGCCGACATGACCCGGCCGCAGCCGTCCTGGCCGCGCTACAGCCGGGCCGCTCGCGACCTCGGGATCGGCAGCATGACCGGGGTACTGCTCTACACCGACGAGGAGGACTTCGGCGCGCTGAACCTCTACTCGCGCCGTCCCGGGGCGTTCGGCGAGGACATCGAGTCGGCGGGGTGGCTGCTCGCCTCCCACGCCGCCGTCGCCCTGTCGACGGCCCGTACCGTCGACCAGCTCGAACACGCCCTGGAGACGCGGCACGCCATCGGTGAGGCCATGGGGATCCTGATGGAGCGCCATCAGCTGAGCGAGGACGAGGCCTTCGGCGTGCTGCGGCGCATCTCCCAGGACCACAATCTCAAGCTGCGTGACGTGGCCCGGCGGGTCCGGGCCCAGCCGTCCGGTCAGGTCTGACCGTCCGGCAGGCGTATGGCGCGCAGGAGGAGCACCGCGATGTCGTCGCTGTGCTGTCCGGTGGGTGTGGTGTGGCGGACGAGCCGGTCGATGAGCCGCTCCAGGTCCTGCCCGTCGGCGGCGTCCAGGTGCCCGGCGAGGTCGGTCGTGGTGCGGGTGACGTCGGTGCCGGGGAGTTCGACCAGGCCGTCGGTGTAGAGGGCGAGGGTCGTACCGGGGAACAGGGGCACGGTGGTGACCGGGTAGTCGCCGCCGGTGTCGATGCCCAGGAGCGGGCCGGGGTCGACGTCCAGGACCCGGGCGGGGTGCCGGGCGTGGCTCAGCAGCGGGGGCACGTGTCCCGCGCTGGCGAAGGACGCCTGCCGGCCGGCCAGGTCGAGGTGGACGTAGAGGCAGGAGACGAGCAGGTCGGAGTCGAGATCGGCCAGGAGCCTGTTGGTGCGGGCCAGGACCTGGCCGGGTGCGGCGCCGGCGGTGGCGTGGGCGTGGATCGCGGTGCGGACCTGGCCCATGAGGGCCGCGGCGGCGACACTGTGGCCCTCCACGTCCCCGATGACGGCGGCGGCGGTCGTGTCGTTCACGCGCAGGACGTCGAAGAAGTCGCCGCCGACCTCGGTGCCGTGGCCGGCCGGCAGGTAGCGGGCGGCGACATCGAGGCCGGGCAGGCGCGGCAGGGCCCGGGGCAGCAGGGCGCGTTGCAGCTCGTGCACGAGCCGGTGCTTGGTGTCGTAGAGCCGGGCACGGTCGAGGGCCTGGGCGATCAGGCCGGACAGCGAGGTGAGGACGGCGCGTTCGTCGGCGGTGAAGGTGTGCGGCTGGGCGTAGGACAGGATGCAGCAGCCGACGGGCCGGCCGGAGATGATCAGGGGGAGGAACGCCCAGGCCTGCTTGCCGCTGATCTGGGGAGCTCTGGGATAGCTGGCGGCCAGTTCCGCGGGGTCGGCGAAGAAGGCGGGCGTGCCGCTGGCGAGGACCTGGCCCGCGGGGGTGAGGTCGGTGTCCAGGGACAGGGCGTCGAGCCGCTCCATGACCTCGGCCGGGTAGCCGTGGTAGCCGGTGATCTTCAGGCGTCCGGCGTCGACGCCGGACAGCACCAGGCCCTGGGCGCCGAAGGCGGGCAGGATCTGGTGGGTGATCAGCGCGACGAGGTCGCGTACGGTCACCGATTCGGTGAGCGCGGCGGCCAGGTGCACGAGCTGGTAGAGGCGTCCCGTGGGTGCCACGGCGGGCTGCCGGGCGCCGGCGGGCGGCGGGGCACCGGCCTGTTCCGTGCTGGGCAGGACGCGGACGCTGATGCCGCTGGTGTCGGGATAGAGCTGGAAGGTCAGCGGCTGGTCCGGGGGGCGGAACGCGGTGAAGGAGACGGGGGCGCGGCTGACCACCGCCGTGCGGTAGTGGTCCTCGTAGACGGGGTCGTCGAGCCACGACAGGGACTGCCAGGGCCTGGTGCCCAGGAGTCGGTCGGCGCCGCGGCCGAGCAGGCGGGCCGCGGTGGCGGTGATGAAGGTGACACGGCCCTCCAGGTCGAGGGCCAGGGCGCCCTCGGGGAGGCGTTCGAGGTAGTCGGCGGCGGCCAGACCGGTCTGCACGGGATGGCGGGTGGCGTCCACGGGGACGACCCGCGGCAGGTCGGGCAGGGACGGCGGCTGGGGGGCGTCGTCCAGGAGGCGGGCCATGCGGCGGGCGCTGGAGGTGATGTGGTCGCGTTCGCGTGGCGTGATCCGGCGCGGCCGGACGGCGGGCCACATCAGCACGAGGCCGCCCCAGGAGCGCCGTACGCCGGTCAGCGGGACGGCGACGAGGGCGAACGGGTAGGGCAGGACGGCGGCGGCGCGCGGGTAGCGGCGGGCCATGTCGTCCTGGCCGGCCAGGCTGACCAGGGTGTCGTCGTGGATCGCGTCGGCGACCGGGACCGGTGCGGTCAGGGGCAGCCGCCGCCAGGGGGCGGTGAAGGCCACCGGCAGACCGCAGACGGCCACCAGGCGCAGCACGGGCTCGGCCTCCTCGATCAGGTAGAGGCCGCCGATCGAGGCGCCGGTGCCGCGCACGGTGTCGGCCAAGGCCACCCCGAGGGCGTCGTCCGGTGATCCGGAGCCGCCGGGGTGCTCGTTGCTCCCGGGCATGGTGTCCTCCCGCTCCTACCCGGACGCTACGCCTGGCGGAGCGTCCGGGCATGTCATACCGACGGGTGCCCGGTTTGACGCCGGATGTGCAGGTCTCGGAACGGGGTCGCTGGGCGCTGGGCCGCCGGGCCGCTGGGACGCCGGGCCGCTAGGCCGCCGGGCCGCTAGGCCGCCGGGCCGCTAGGCCGCCGGG
>NZ_JBEZWN010000023.1:0-104337 GCF_040637495.1 Streptomyces sp. NPDC029044 | reverse complement strand
AAGTACGTCCAGTACGAGGGCTTCCGGCCGGCACGCCGAGAGCACGCACCGGACGCCGCTCCTCGAGGGGCAAACGTTGCCTGCCGGGGCACTAGCCGGGACATGGCGTCCTGCCGCCGGGGGCCCGGTCAGGGCCCCCGCCGGGTTTCCGCAGGCGCCGCAGCAGCTCCTTGCCCCGCCTCCGGGCCGCCGCGTCGTACAGCGCCGCCGTCAACAGCGGCGCCGTGCGGCGCCCGGCCAGCAGCAGCCGCTGGTTCACCACCACCCTCGGACGCCAGTGGTGCTTGTAGGGCTCGTTGCCGCGCAGCAGACTCAGCGTCGCCGGCGTGCCGTCCTTGGTGTGGGTGGCGGTCGAGTCGAGCAGCATCGCCGCCACGTCCGCCTTGCGATCGCGCAGCCCCGGGTGGGCGCCGTACAGATAGCCGCCCGCGAGCCGGGGCGACAGCAGCGTCACGTCCACGGCCACGACCTCGTCGTCCAGCCGGAACTCGGTGACCACCGCGTTCCCGGAGCGCACCATCGGGCCGACCGACCGCACCAGATGCTCACGGAACCGGGTCCGCAGGTGCTCCGACGTCACCTTCCGGCCCTGCCACTGCAACCGGTGCAGCTCCAGCAGCCGCAGCAGGGCCGTCTCCACCTCCCCGGGGGAGACGACGTGGCGCTGGATGCCGAGCGCGTCCAGCCTGCGCAGCTTGGCGCGCAGCCGCTGCTGGGTCTTCGACGGCAGCCGCGCGATCAGCTCGCCCATCGGCACGGCCGGCAGCTCCAGACACACCGAGTCGTTCACCCGGCCGCGGGGCCCGGTCCACCGCTCGTAGACCTGTTCGGCCGCGCCGCCCGGCCGGACCTCGCGCAGATCGATCAGCGCGGCCCGGGCGGCGGCCGCGAGCGCGCCGGTGAGCGCGGCCAGCGCCCCCTCGCCGTGCTCGTCGTCCAGCAGCACGTCCCCGTAGTCGGAGATCGCCCCGCCGAGCGGCACCAGCGCCGGCAGCGGGCGCCGCACGCGCATCAGCGGCGCCGCCGCGACGAGCGCACCGCCGTGCCGCACCAGCACCAGGCGCAGCCGGCCGCGCCCGCCGTACGACTGCCACCACGAGTACAGCCAGGCGTGGCTCTGGAACGGCGTGGCGGACGCACACCGCCGGTGCAGCCGCTCCCAGTCGGCGGCCAGGCCCGCGAAGGCCCGCTCGTCGGTGACCAGTTGGGCGGTGTAGGTCACAGCTGCCCGTGGGTGTCGGCGGCGACGGCCGGGCCGGGCACGGGCGCGGGGCGCCCGGTGCGGTCGGTCGCCCGCCGCGGCCGGACCAGCAGCGCGAGCCCGCCCAGCAGACCACCCGCGCTCGCACCGACCAGGCCCGTCACCCTGGCCGGGGCGGAGGACGGCTCGGTGGGCTTCACCGCCCGGGCGAACTGCTGGAGTTCCACGTGGGTCGACTGCTCGGTGTCACCGGCGTGCCGGGTCAGCGCGCGGGCCACGGCGTTGGCCATGTCGGCGGCGGCGTCCGGACGGGAGGAGGTGGCCGTGACCGCCACCATCGGCGCGTCCGGAGAGGTCGCCGTCCGCACGCTCTCCCGCAGCGTCTGCACGGGCACGCCGGCCCACACCTGGGCGTCGCCGAGCACCGCGAGCTGCGGGGCGACCCGGCCGTATGCCTGGGCGAAACCGAGAGCGGTGGCGGTGTCGGACTTCTCCGTCGGCACGGCGACGACATAGCTGGTCGCCGTGTACGCCGGTGTCCTGACCAGGCCGTACGTGCCGCCGAGCAGACCGCCTGCGACGGCCCCGGCCGCCAGCAGGGACCAGGGAGGGAGAGCCCTGGTGAGGGCGGTGACCTGGCGGTGCTGCCTTGCGGGGGTGTCGGTCATGAGGTGCGGGCCTCCTGGAGGCTGGGGGACAGGGGGCGGGCGACCGCGGCGGCGTACACGTCCATGAGCCGGGCGGCGCTGCGGGTGATGCAGTAGTGGCGGGCGGCCTCGGGTGCGGTGCGCGGTGCGGGAGCCTGCCGTCGTAGGTCCGTCAGGGCACGGGCGTAGGCGTCGGGGCCGCCGGTGACGCGCCGGGCGGCGGGCGCGGCGGACGGCGGCAGGTCCTCCAGCGCCGGGCAGGAGGCGTAGAGCACCGGCAGGCCGGACGCCAGGGCCTCCACGATCGCCAGGCCGAAGGCCTCCTCCGGGGACGGCGAGGCCAGGACGTCCATCGCGGCGGTCAGCGACGGCAGGTCGGGGCCGGGCGTGCCGTCCGGGACGCAGGGGCGCTCGCCCGTGAACAGCACGCGGTCGGCGACCCCGGCCGCACGGGCGGTGCGGCGCAGCACGTCCTCCTCCGGCCCGCCGCCGACCAGTAGCAGCCGGTGGTCGCCGGGGAGGTGCGCCAGTGCCCGGACGAGCACGCCGAAGCGCTTGCCGGGGGTGAGGCGGCCGATGGCGCCGATGACGAAGGCGTCGTCCGGCAGGCCGAGCCCGCGGCGGGTCTCCTGGCGGCGGGCCGCGTCGAAGCGGAAGCGGGCCACGTCGATGCCGTTGGGCACGACCTCGATCCGCGGCCCGGGCACGCCCCAGCGCGTCAGGCGCTCGGCGACCGTGGGGGACACCGCGACCGTCGTACGGCCCAGCCGCTCGCCCGCCAGGTACAGGGCGCGCACCCCGGCGTTCAGCGGACGGCCCTCCATCTGCGAGTCGCCGAGGGAGTGCTCGGTGGCCACGACCGCCCGGACCCCCGCGAGGCGCGCGGCGATCCGGCCGTAGAGGCAGGCCCGGTAGAGATGGGTGTGCACGAGCTGGTAGCCGCCCGCTCGGATGACCCGCACCAGGCGGGGCAGCGCGGCCAGGTCGCGGTTGCCGGCCATGCCGAGGTCGAGGACCCGCACCCCGTCGGCCGCCAGACCGGCGGCCACCGTGCCCGGGTTGGTCAGCGTCACCACGTCGCAGTCGACGGGCAGGTGCCGCAGCAGCAGCCGCAGTTGCTGCTCGGCGCCGCCCACCCCGAGGCCGGTGATGATGTGCAGGGCCTTCACCGCGGCTCCTCGACGGGTCGGCGGCGCAGCCGGTGCAGCCGGTACTTCAGGAACAGCCGTGCGGTGGTGTCGTTCTGGCCGATGTGCACCCGGGGCAGGGCGTGCGGGCCGCCGAGCGGGCCGGGGTCGATGGCGCAGGCGTACGCGTACCCGGCGTCCCGGACGGCGACTACGGCCCGCTGGTCGATCGTCCCGTACGGGTAGCAGAAGCCGGCGGGCTCGGCGCCCGTCAGCTCTGCGAGCACGGTCCTGCTGCCCTCGGCCTCCGACTTCAGGGCGACGTCGTCCGCCTTGGTCAGGTCGATGTGTGTGAGGCCGTGCGAGCCGATCTCGATGCCCTCGGCCGCGGCCTGCCGGACGCCGTCGGCGGTCAGCAGCCGCTTGCGCGGGCCCAGCGGGTCCCAGGCGTTGTCGCCGCCGAGCCGGCCCGGCAGCACGAACAGGGTCGCGCCGCAGCCGTGCCGGCGCAGGACGGGCAGGGCCTCGGAGACGAAGTCGGCGTAGCCGTCGTCGAAGGTCAGCCCGACCAGGTCACGGCCCTCGCCCCGGGCCCGGGCGGCGAGCAGCTCGGCCATGGACACGCCCCGCAGCCCGCGCCGCCGGAACCAGCCCAGCTGCCGGTCCAGCCGCTCGGGCGTGACCGTGATGCGGTAGGGGTCGTCCGTGGGGTCGCCGACGGAGTGGTACATCGCGATGAACAGGGCCGGACCGGGTCTGGTGCGGGTACCGGTGTCCGGGGAGTCAACGGGAGCGGCCATGAGGGAGCCTTCGTGAGACGGAACGGAGGGATGCCAGCGCGGTGACGCAGCCCTGGTCGCCCAGGGCCCGGCCGAGCAGGAGGAAGACGGCGGCAATGGTGAGCGCGCCGGCGACGAGGGAAGGGACGGGAGCGGAGGCCTGGCCCGCGGCCCAGACACCGGCGGGCGTCGCGACGGCCGCCGCCCCCACGGGCCTGCTCAGCTCGGCCAGTACATGCCGGGTGCGGATCGGGATGCTGCGCGGGCCCATGCCGGCGAGCAGCAGGACGGCCGTGACGGTGATGCCGGCGGCGTTGGCCGCGGCGATGCCCATGACGCCCCAGGGGCCCACCGCTGTCGCGCCGATCCCGCCGGTGACGGCGAGACCGACGGCCATCGCGCCGAGCGGGTACCAGGTGACGCGCCCCGCCGAGAAGTAGGAGCGGATCAGGGCGCCGACCAGGGTGTGCCCGAGCAGCCCCAGGGCGTACACGCGCATCACCCGGACCGTCGCCGTCGTGTCCTGGCCGGTGAACGCGCCCCGCTGGAAGAGCAGTTCGACGATCTGCGGGGCGCAGGCCACGACGACGGAGGCACCGGCCAGCATCACGCACGCGGCCAGGGCCAGGTCCCGCTCGACCCGGCTGCGGGCCCGCTCGCTGTCCCCGTCGGCCAGGGCGCGCGCGACCACCGGGAAGGTGACCGTGCACAGCATCAGCGACAGGGTCATGGGGATCTGGGCGATCTTCTGCGCGTAGTTGAGATGCGAGATGGCGCCGGAGGGGAGGGTGGAGCCGAGGAACCGCTCGATCAGCACCTGGGACTGCCGGCACAGCGCGAACAGCAGCACGGCGGCGAGCAGAGCGACCCCCATGGGACGGCCGCCGCTCTCCGCGCCGCTGGATCCGGCAACCGGCCGGGACCGCAGCAGGCGCCACAGCACGGGCAGTTGCGCGACGACCATCAGACAGCCGCCGATCGCCACCCCGGCCGCCGCCGCGCGCACGCCCCACCGCGTGCCCAGGAGGAGGACGCAGGTGATGATGCCGGTGTTGTAGACGACGTAGATGGCCGCCGGGGCCAGGAACCGGCGGTGGGCGCGCAGGGCCGCGCTGCAGTACCCGGCGAGGCCGAAGGACAGCACGCAGGTGGCGGTGAGCCGGGTGCAGTCCACGGCGAGCGCCGGGTCGGGCAGGCCCGGCGCGAGGACGCGCACGACCTGCGGCGCGAAGGCGGCCAGCAGCGCGGCGACGGCGGCGAAGGCCAGCGCGAGCCGGGGCAGCGTACCGGCGACCAGCGTGCGGACCGGGTCGCCGGGGACGCCCTGCGCCCGCCGGGCCAGGGCCAGGCTGAACGCCGGGATCAGCGCGATGGCCAGCCCGTCCTCGATGAGCAGCGTGGCGGCGAACTCGGGCACGGTCCAGGCCACGAGGAACGCGTCCGTCGCACTCCCGGCCCCGAACATCCGGGCCAGCGACTGATCCCGCACGAGCCCGAGCAGCGCCCCGGCGAAGGAGAGAACGGCGGTGATCAGAGTGGCCCGGGCGAGGAAGCCGCGGGTGACGGGCGCGTCTGTGGGAGGGACATCGGGGGTGACCGGTGCACCGTCGGCAGCCGCAGCACGGGGGGCCGGCGACGGCTGAGCACCGGGCGGCACCCCGGCGGCGGCCGGGGACCGGCCCCCGACCGGCTCCCTCCCGGCGTCCACGGCCCCCGGGAGGGCCGGACCTTCACGCCCGACGGTGGCCGCGGCATGGGGGAGGGGCGGGGGTTGGTGTCCGGCCGTGGCCGGAGGGACGGTCAGAGGTTCGTGCGGGGTTGTGGTCGGGGGGATGGTCGGGGGTTCGTGAGGGGGCGTGGCTGGGGGAGTGGGCGCGGGCTCGTGTGAAGTGGGGGCCGGGGGGAGGACTGGGGGTTGGTGGGGGGTTGTGGTCGGGGGGATGGTCGGGGGTTGGTGGGGGGTTGTGGTCGGGGGGATGGTCGGGGGTTCGTGTGGGGGTGTGGCTGGGGGAGTGGGCGCGGGCTCGTGTGAAGTGGGGGCCGGGGGGAGGACTGGGGGTTGGTGGGGGGTTGTGGCCGGGGGGACGGTCAGAGGTTCGTGCGGGGTGGTGGTCGGGGGGATGGCTGGGGGCTCGTGCGGGGTCGTGGCCGGGGGAATGGGCGCAGGCTCCCGTGGGGGCGTGACCGGAGGGACGGCCGCCGGCTCGTTCGGAGTCGTCGCCCGGGGAATGGCCGGAGGCGCGGGCGCGGCCCGGGGGACCGTCGGCCCGCCGCCCGTGTTCGTCTGTTCGGGCGTCACCGTCATCGCGTCGGGGCCTCCTCCGTCATGCGCCGCGCGGCCGGACCGGGCCGGGCTCGGCCCGTCGTCGCCGGAGCCGCCGCGTCCGCCAGGCCCCACCACGCCGTCAGTCCGAAGCACATCGCCGTCAGGACGGTCGACGGGCCGCCGATGTCCGCGTAGGCGAAGTCCGTCAGCTGCCAGACCAGCAGTCCGCAGGCGACCAGACCGCAGTCGAGGCCCGGTGCGCCGGCCCGCCGGGTCCGCCACAGGGCGCGCACCGCGCACAGCAGCAGGGCCAGCCAACTGCCGGCCAACGCCAGCAACCCGAACAGCCCCTGCTCGGCCAGGACGAGCAGGTACATGTTGTGGGGGGAGAGCAGCGGCTGCTTGCGGAAGGCCGCGCCCGCGCCCTCCGTGTCGCTGCCCGCCGAGAGCGCCAACGAGGCGTGCGAGTCGCGGTGTTCGGGGAAGCCCTTCAGGCCCACGCCGGCCAGCGGGTGCTCGCGCCACATCCCGGTCGCCGCCGCCCACATGGTGTACCGGTCAGTCACCGACTGGTCGGGCGCGTCGGCGACCTGCGTGATGCTGCTGATCCGCTCCTGAAGCATCGCCGTACCGACCCCGAAGCCGCCCACCAGGATCACGCCAGCCGCGACCACCACGGCCCCGGCCGCGAGCGCCCGCCGCAGCCCGCCCAGCAGGAGCTGCACCGCGCACGTCACCGCCGTCGCGATCCACGCCCCGCGGCTGAACGACAGCGCGAGCGGCGGCAGCAGCACCAGCGCGCAGGCCAGGGCGACGACCCGCTGCCGCACCGGCGCACTGCCCAGCGCCAGCCCCACCGCACACACCAGCCCCAGGGAGACGACCGTGGCCATCCCCATCACGTCCTGCGCCCCGAACGTGCCGACGGCCCGCACCGGCCGGCCCTGGTACGAGGCGCCGGTCCCGGTCGCGTACTGGTGCACCCCGACCGCCCCCTGCCACACCGCAAGCCCCACGAACGACCAGGCCAGCAGCCGGAAGTCGCCCCGGTCCCGGACCAGTAGCAGCACGGCCGCCGGGACCAGCACGAAGACCTGGAGGTAGCGGCCGAGGCCGGTGAGCCCCTGGCCCGGCGACACCGACCCCAGGGCGGCGACGGCGACGCCGAGCACCGGAAGTCCCAGCACCAGGGCCGCCGCGGGGGACAGGGGCCGCCGCCGCTCCCGCACGAGACGGACCACGCAGAACAGCACGGCCAGCGCGGACACCGCGTCGGCCGGTCCGGCACCGCCCTCGCCGCCCGGCCCCAGCGGCAGGGCGAGCAGGACCACGACGGCCAGCAGCGCGAGGACGGGCGCGGGGGCCCCGACCCGGGTCATCCGCTCAGCTCCCCGTCGGACGCACGAGCGCGGCCGCCGTACGCAGCAGGATGCAGACGTCCTGCCACAGCGACCAGTCGTCGATGTACGCGTTGTCGAACCGGGCCCGGTCCTCGATCGAGGTGTCCCCGCGCAGCCCGTGCACCTGGGCGAGACCGGTGATGCCGGTCCGGACCCGGTGGCGGGCGGCGTAGCCCGGGTGGGTCTGACCGAACTGCGCGACGAAGTACGGGCGTTCCGGCCGCGGCCCGACCAGGCTCATGTCGCCCCGCAGGACGTTCCACAGCTGGAGCAGCTCGTCCAGGGAGGTGCGGCGCAGGAAGCGGCAGAACCACGGCATCTGGCGTTCGTCCGCCACGCTCCAGCGGGTCGCCGACTCGTGCGCGTCGACCGGGCGGTGGGTGCGGAACTTCAGCAGCGTGAACGGCCGCCCGTGCCTGCCGATGCGTTCCTGCCGGAAGACGACCCCCGGCCCGCCGCTCAGCCGCAACACCGTCGCGCACACCAGCAGCCACGGGCTGACCAGGAGGAGCAGCGCTCCTGACACCACGACGTCCAGCACCCGTTTGCCGGCCCTGCCCCGCTGCCCCGTCCCGAGGTCCAGGCGACGGCAGGAGAACCCGGCGAGCCGGTCCCCGGCCCGGTACGACGGCACGTCCGGGTCGACCTCCCACACCGTGCAGCCCGACTCCGCCAGCGCCCGCAGCAGCGGCCCCTGCCCGGCCCGCATACCGGGGCGCACGGCCAGCACCTCGCGCACCCCGTTCTGGACGATCGCCCGCTGCACCTCCTCGCCCGTGGTCAGCACGGGCAGGCCCCCGCTGCCGTCCGGCTCGTCGGCGACGACGCCCACCGGCCGCACCCCGTCCCGCGGATGACGCAGCACGGCCGCGGCCACCCGCTGCGCGGTCGCGGCGGGCCCGACCACGAGCGCGGCCCGCGGCCGGTGCAGCAGCTCGGCACGCCGGCAGGCGTGCACCGCGCCCCGCCCGGCACAGCCCACCACGGTCTGGAGCAGGAAGCCGGCGAGCAGGGTCGAGGCGGAGAGCACGTGCTGGGGGGTGTACGCCGCCACGAACGCCCCGAGTGCCAGCCAGGCCACCGCGATCCGGCCGCTCACGGCGGGCAGTTCGTCCAGCACGGCCGGCACGCGCCCGGGCCGGGGCGGACGCAACAGCAGCGAGGCCGTCACCAGCACGGCCAGGAACAGCGGATGGCGCTGGGTCCCCGAAAGCGCCAGCCCGCCCAGCACGGCCGCCGTGCCGTCGGCTGCGAGCAGCGGCAGCGGCGACACGGGCCGGGCCGGCGGCATCCGGTGGGGGAAGCGGAAGCCCGCGGCGGCACCGCGCGGCGGCAGGACCGCCACGGACGGGAACCGGGGGTCCCGCGGCTGCCCGGCGGGGGTGGGAACGGTGCTTTCCGCGGTCACGAGGCGACAGACTCCCTGCGCTCGGTGGACACGGCGTGCGCGGCCAGGAGTTCGCGGTACACGTCCGCGACCGCCTGAGCCGTGCGGCGCACGTCGTGCGTGGACAGGACGTGCCGGCGCCCCTGCGCGCCGAGCGCGGTGCGCAGCGGCGGGTCGAGCAGCAGCCCGGCGACGGCCGCGGCCAGTGCCGCCGGGGCCAGGGCGGGGACCAGGCAGTGCGGCACGAGGTCCGGCGGCATGCTCTCGCGGGCCCCGCCGACGTCCGTCACGACCACCGGCCGCCCGCACGCCATGGCCTCCAGCGGGGCCAGCGCCATGCCCTCCCACCGCGACGGCAGGACGACCAGGTCCGCCGCCTGGTACCAGGGCACGACATCGCCGACGTCGCCCGCGAACAGCACCGAGCCGGGGGCCAGGGCCCGCAGCCGGCCGTGGTCCGGCCCGTCGCCGACCAGCACCAGGCGCGCCCCGGGCACCCGCCGCAGTACGGACTCCCACGCCGTCAGCAGGACGTCCTGCCCCTTCTGCCGGCACAGCCGCCCCACGCACACCACGAGCGGCCCGCTCGGAGCGCTCTTCGGCAGCAGCCCCGCCCGCACGGCCCCGGCGTCGTCGGCCGGCCGGAAGCGCTCGACGTCGATGCCGTTGGGGACGACGCTCCACCGCCCCCGGATCCCGGCCTGCTCTCCCAGCCGGCGCTCCGCCTCGCTCACGCACACCACCCGCGCCGCCCACCGGGCCCCCCGCCGCTCCCAGCCGCGGGCGAGGGCCGCGGTGACGCCGCCCACCGCCTCGAACGACCAGGCGTGCGGCTGGAACACGGTCGGGACGCGCCCCCGCACGGCGAGCCGCCCGGCCAGCCCGGCCTTCGCGCTGTGCGCGTGCAGCAGGCCGGGCCGTACGTCCTCGACGATCCGGGCGAGCCGCCGTACCTCGCCGGTGAGCGACGGCCCCGGCGCGCGCGTCGCCGCCCAGCGCCGTACGTCGGCGCCGAGCGCCGTGAGCCGGGCCGCGAGGGGACTGTCGGGGCAGGCGACCGTGACGTGCAGGCCGGCGGCCAGTTGCGCTCCGGCCAGGTCCGTCACGACGCGGGCGACCCCGCCGTCCACGGGTTGCGTGACGTGGAGGACCCGTGGCGGAGGGTCGGTCGGTGACAGGTGCATGCGCGGTATTCCTCGCTCACGGATGGCGCTCGGGACGGCGGGAACGCGCCTGAACTGCCGAGTGCCGACAGCGCCGAAGTGCACGCCCGGCGCACGCCGCGTCCCGCTGGGAAACGAGCCGGACGGCCACCTGGTCACCACCGCACCGGAGGGCTTCGCGGACCGTGGTGTCCTCCCTCGTCCCTGAGTGCGATTTGCTTGCTGTAGGGGTGCGTTGAGAGGTTTGCGACTCTAGACGCTGTCCGTACTTTTCCTCCAAAACCGGGCGTGTGTGTCGGAACGGTGAAGACGGCCCTTCCGGCGAGATCACTCCTTTGGCGGCACAACTCGCGTGCACGCCACGCGTTGACCTAGCGCCGGGCATCCGCCCGGATGTTTGTGTCAACCCCCAAGGAGCACCTCTCCATGTCGCGTATCGCGAAGGGCCTGGTCCTGACCTCCGCTGCCGCTGCCGCTGTCGCGGGCAGCACCGGCATCGCCGCCGCCGACAGCGGCGCGCAGGCCGCCGCCGCCCACTCCCCGGGTGTGCTGTCCGGCAACGTCGTCCAGGTTCCGCTGCACATCCCGATCAACGTCTGCGGCAACACGGTCGACATCATCGGCCTGCTGAACCCGGCGTTCGGCAACGAGTGCGAGAACGACTGACGTCGCCTCGAAACCCTGACCGGCCGTTCTCCTGCGGGACCACGCGGGAGAGCGGCCGGTTCGCGTTGCCCCGAACGGGGGCCGGCGGGCGGCCCGGCGGACGGGGAACGCGCACGCCGCCTACCTGGGGGGACGCCGCAGGCCCGGGGACGCGGCGCTGACCTGGGGCGTTCGCTCGGTTGCGGAGCGTTCCGGCCGCTCGCACGGTGGGCACAAGATCCGACGCACCACCGAAAGGAACCCCCATGCGTCTGCCCGCACGGCGAATCGCGACGTCCGCGCTCTGCGCCACGCTGCTGCTCGGGGTCACCGGGCCCGCGGCCGTGGCCGCCGACAGCGCATCGGCCCCGGAGCACACCCACGCGGCGTCCCGGGCCCCCGTCCCCGACGCGGACGAACTGCTCGGCCAAGTCGAAAGCCTGGGCGACCTGGGCGGCGTCCTCGTCCCGGTCGCCGACCTGCTGACCGCCGTGCTCAAGGCGGACGACGGCCAGCTGCCGCACTCTCAGGCGGCCAAGCTGAGCACCTCGGTGCAGGACGCCATCGACCACGCGACCGCCACCGCCACGGCCCCGGCCGTGACGGGCGCCGCACCGCAGAGCAGTCCCCTGCCGCAGGCCAGCACGCTGCCCGCCCCCGTCGAGAACGACGCCGAGCTGCCCGAGGACCTCGCCGCCGAGGCCCTGACCGCCCTGGAGAAGTCCACCGAGGAGCTGCTCAAGGCCGTCACCTCCGGCGACGCCGCCCAGGTCACCCCGGCGGTCAACGGCGTCGTGGCCGGGGTCGTGAACGCCGTCGCCGCGACCCTGGTCGGCAGCCGGCTGCCCGCCCCGGACCTGGCCGGCCTGCCCTCCCTGCCGAAGGCCCCCTGAGAGCGCCCCGCTCACCCGGTCGTCGTGCCGGCCCCCGGACCGGCACGACTTCTGTTCAGGCGACTCATATGACGTTCCGGCGACGGGGTTTCCGCTCCGCACAGGCATCGTTAGGCACGGCGTCCGAATTCCCCGCCGGTGACATCCGTCGCCGAAGAAAGGATTCACGATGAAGTCCCTGAAGGCCGCCGCCGTCGTTGCCGGTTCCCTCGTCGTCGCCGGTGCCGCCGCACCCGCCCACGCCGCCTACGACCCCGCCAACGTCACCCCCACCAGCCTCAACGGCGCCGTCAACGCGCTCACCAGGGAGCCCATCGACCCGATGCCGCTCAAGCACCAGTCCAACGCGCTCGACACCGAGAACAAGGACTCGATGCTCAGCACCGTCAAGCAGGCGACCACCCAGCTCAACTCGAACGGCGGGCTCCTCGGCGGTCTTCCGCTGCCGAAGTGACCCCGGCCGCGCACGCCGGGACGCGCACGGCGGGCAGCGGCCGGGCGTTCGCCCTGCTGCTCGTCGTCACCGGCGCGGCCGGGCTGCTGGCCTCCTGGATCATCACCCTCGACAAGTTCAAGCTGCTTCAGGACCCGGACTTCACGCCCGGTTGCAGCCTGAACCCGGTGGTGTCCTGCGGCAGCGTCATGGAGAGCGACCAGGCCGAGGTCTTCGGGTTCCCCAACCCGATGCTGGGACTGGTCGCCTACGGCGTCGTCATCTGCGTCGGCCTGAGCCTGCTGGCCGGTGCCCGCTTCCCCCGCTGGTACTGGCTGGCCTTCGACGCCGGATGCCTGTTCGGGGTGGGGTTCGTGACGTGGCTCCAGTTCGAGTCGCTGTACCGGATCAACGCGCTGTGCCTGTGGTGCTGCCTGGCCTGGGCCGCGACGATCCCCCTGTTCTGGTACGTGACCTCGTTCGCCGTGCGCCAGGGGTTCCTGCCCGCACCCGGGGCGGTACGCCGGTTCCTCGACGAGTTCACCTGGGTGCTTGCGGTGCTGCACCTCGGCGTCGTCGGCATGCTGGTCCTGACGCGCTGGTGGGACTTCTGGACGAGCTGACCGACGGCCGCCCCCGAGCGGCCCGGTCCGTCGTATTACTGCGGCAGTCGGGGGAATTGTGCGCTGGTGCGGTTCCCCGGCTCGTTACTCGGTACGCACGCTGAGCCCCCGACACGCGAAAGGGACCGTACCCCAGATGAAGTCGACCACCCGAGGAACCCTCGCCGCAGTGATCACGTGTGTGGCGGCCGCGACCGGCGCCGCCACCGCGACCCCCGCCGCCGCGGTCGGCACGGTCCCCGTCCCCGTGCCGCTGGGCGGCGCCGAGAAGGCCCTCAACGTGGAACTGCCCGAGGCCACCGGCCAGCTCCCGGTGCCGGTACCGGGCTCACCCGAAGGACCCCGCTACGTCGAGGGCCGGCTCATCCCGGAGCGCGTCGTCCCGCAGCTGCCCGTCCACGGCGGACTGCCCGGCGCCGACCTGCGCGCACCCCTGCCGCACCTCCTCGGCGCCGGCTTCGACCACATCGGTGTCGACGCCCCCGCCTCCGACCTGCGCACGCTCGCCCCGGGCGTGTCCGTCGACGCCCCGCTCACCTCGCCCCACGCGGACGGCTTCGGCCTGCCCCAGGCGAAGCTCCCGCAGGTGGGTGTGCTGGCCCCGCTCGTGCAGACGGTGCCCACGGCGGACCTGGGCATCGGTCCCGGCCTGTAGGACGCCGGTCCGTACCGGGTGTTCTCGTGTGGCCCCCGCGGTGGTGACCGCGGGGGCCTTCGGGCTGTTACCGCAGTGACAACCCGAGCGGAACGAGGAGCACGACATGGTCGTAGGCGTCGGTGGCGTACCAGTGGGAGCGGCAGGGGACGGGGGCGCCGCGGGCACCCGGCGGGGTGTGCTGCGCGGCCTGGCGGCCGTCGCGGCCGGCGCCGTGCTGACCCCCGTCGCCGTGGCCGCCTGGCCCGAGGAGTCCGACGGCAAGAACACGGACGTGCGGGCCGGAGACGGCATGTTCGAGGAGACCTACCGGGGCCGCCTCATCCGCGGCGTGCCGATCCCCGCCCCGGAGCAGGAGGTCGGCGACGTGGACTGGCACGTCACCGTGGACGGGCGGCCGCTGCACCTGATGCGCCGCGCGGACGGCAGCTGGCTGAGCATGGTCGACCACTACCGCTCCTACCCCACCCCCCTGGCGGCGACCCGTGCCGCCGTCGACGAACTGGGCCCGGGGCAGCGCCTGCGCGACGTGCCCGGCCACGGCCCGGGGCACCAGGACGGGGGAGCCCATGGCGTACACGCGTAAGGACGTCAGCACCCTCACCCGCACCGAGAAACGCCGCTTCGTGAAGGCCATGCTGGAGGTGAAACGGCGCGGCGAATATGACGAGTTCGTCCGCACGCACATCGAGTACTACACCTCCGACGGCGAGGACGGCCTGCGCACGGCCCACATGGCACCCTCCTTCCTGCCCTGGCACCGGCAGTTCCTGCTGGACCTGGAGAAGGCGCTGCGCCGGGTCGACGCGTCGGTGTCGGTGCCGTACTGGGACTGGACACGCGACCGCACGACCACGTCCGCGCCCTGGACCGCTGACCTCCTCGGCGGCACCGGCCGGCGCTCCGACCGCCAGGTGATGACCGGGCCGTTCGCCTACGCGGAGGGCAACTGGACCATCAAGGAGGGCATCACCGACGAGGAGTTCCTCACCCGGGACCTGGGCCGCGCCCGCGACCCCATCCAGCTGCCCACCGCGGCCGAGCTGGAACGGGCCCTGAAGGACCCGCTCTACGACGCGTCTCCCTGGGACTCGACGACCGGCAAGGGCTTCCGCAACAAGCTGGAGGGGTGGGGGAGCGGCCGGGGCAGCGCCTCCTGGCAGAACCACAACCGGGTGCACCGCTGGGTCGGCGGTGCCATGGTCGGCGGCGCCTCCGTCAACGACCCGGTGTTCTGGATGCACCACGCGTTCGTCGACCTGGTGTGGTCGCGCTGGCAGCGGCGGCACCGCGAGCACCGCTACCTGCCGGCCAGACCGCCCGGACCGGGCAGCGCGCAGTACCGGCGGGTCGTGGCGCGGCACGAGAAGCTGCCGCCGTGGAACGTGACCCCGGACCAACTGGAGGACCACGGGCGGATCTACCGCTACGCGTGACTCGGTGTGCGCTATGGGCAAGCGCCCGCTACGCCACCTGCCGGCTCACGCGAAGAGCCCCGGCGCTCGAGGTGCCGGGGCTCTCCGTGTGCACGGGGTGGTGCGTGCGTGCACGGGGTGGTGCGTGCGATCAGTGGCCGTACCCGTAGCCACCCGGGTGGCTCTTGGGGTCGTCCTTGTTCTCGCACTCGTTGCCGAACGCCGGGTTGAGCAGCCCGATGATGTTGACGGTGTTGCCGCACAGGTTGACCGGGATGTGGACCGGCACCTGGACGACGTTGCCCGAGAGGACGCCCGGCGACCCGACGGCCTTGCCCTGGGCACCCGCGTCGGCCACGGCCAGACCGGCCCCGCTGAGTACCACGGCGCCCGTGCCCAGCGCGACACCGGCTGCCTTCGCGATGCGAGACATCACGTTCTCCTTCTGACTCGGTGAGCCCGGCGGCAGGTGGCGCCGCCGTGCTTCCCGTTCAACGCGCCCGTACACGGGTGGTCACGGCGATCATGGCCGGATCACCCGTCCTGGACGGGCACGCTCCGCCATGAGGACCGTCGCAGGCGTCAGGGGAGCCGCCGCACGGGTGTGCCGTCGAGGAACGCGCGGATGTCCTCGACGGCGTGGCCGTAGTAGGTCGCGTAGTTGGCGCGGGAGACGTAGCCGAGGTGCGGGGTGGCCAGGAGGCGGGGTGCCGTGCGCATGGGGTGGTCCGCGGGGAGGGGCTCGATGTCGAAGACGTCCACGCCGGCTCCGGCGATACGGCCCGCGTGCAGGGCGTCGAGCAGGGCGTCCTGGTCGACGATCGCCGCGCGGGAGGTGTTGATCAGGTAGGCGGTCGGCTTGAGGAGGGCGAGCTCGGCCGGACCGAGCAGGCCCCGGGTGCGGTCGCCGAGGGCCAGGTGGACGGAGACGAAGTCACTGTTCGCGAGCAGCTCCTCCTTGGAGCCGGCCCGTTCGACGCCGACCTCGTCGGCGCGCTCGGAGGTGAGGTTCTGGCTCCAGGCGCTCACGCTCATCCCGAAGGCGAGCCCGACCCGGGCGACCCGGCTGCCGATCTTCCCCAGGCCGAGCAGCCCGAGCCGCCTGCCGTGCAGATCGGCACCGACGGTGCTCTGCCAGGGGCCGCCGGAGCGCAGGGCGTTGCCCTCCTCGACGATGCCGCGGGCGAGGCCGAGCAGCAGGGCCCAGGTCAGTTCGACGGGCGGGGTGGAGGAACTGGCGGTGCCGCACACCGTGACGCCGTGCGCCTCGGCGGCCGCGTAGTCGATGACGGAGTTCCGCATGCCGGAGGCGACGATCAGTTTCAGCCGGGGCAGCCGGGCGATCAGCGACCCGGGGAACGGGACGCGTTCGCGCAGGGTCACCACGATGTCGAAGCCGGCCAGAGCGGCGGCCAGGTCGTCCTCGCCGTCGATGTGCCGGTCGAAGGACACGACCTCCACGTCGTCCGCGACCACCGACCAGTCGGCGGCCTCGGCCGCCACCTGCTGAAAGTCGTCCAGTACAGCGCAGCGCAGCCGCACGTCGTGCCCCTTTCACGGCCCAGGTCCGGTTCACCGGACATGATCGCGTGTACGCCGGGGGTGCGGGAAGTGCCTGCCGGGGGCCGTGGCCAGGAAACGGCCCGCGCCGCCCCTCCGCAGACTGATCTTCTTTCCATCAAGCTAGGCCGCCTGCACTGGAGCAGATCTCAGGGCGCGTGATGCGACACCTTCACCGTGCATTCTCCGGAGCCTTTTGTTCCGCCAAGGCGGCCGCAAAGAAGACGGCGGGGAAGAAGGTGACCAGCCGCAGGCCGGTCAGCAAGCACCTAGTCGAGGATGTCCAGCGCGGTGTCCGGTCGGCATCGACTCCCTCGGCATGCGCACGCAGCGCCTGGTCCCGCGCAACGCCCTTGGACCGCGAGCCTGTGTTCCAGAATCACCTGATTGACGAGACCGACGGCACCGTGTTGACGAGCTGGCCGGAAGAGCCTCAGCCTCCTGCCATGCTGACGCCATGACCATCGAGCACATCGACACCGACACGACCGCCGAGCCGCGGGCACCGTGGCGAAGCCCACGACAGGTCCCGAAATCCGGTGACGCTGGGCAGAGTTGTCACTGAAGCCTCCTGGTACCGAAGGAGTTGGTGAACCGCCCATGTCGTCGCTAGGCCGGTTACGCCCCAGCCCGCTGGTCGAACAGGCCGCCGAACGCCTGCGCGACCAGATCGGCGGCGGACACTGGCGACGGTTGCCGAACTCCTCGTACGGCCGTGGGCAACGCCAACGCGACGATCTGTCAGAAGCGGCGTCGGCGGGCGATCGTGGTCTCGGCCCTCCGTAGTGCGATGGCCAGTTCGGCGGCGGCACGCTCCTGCTGTCGTACCCGCAGCGCGAAGAGCTGCAGCCGGTGTTCAGCCGGTACGTCGTCGGGAGAGTGGGCTGCGGCATACGCCGCCTCGATCTCCGCCAGTGGGGCAGTGCCCGTCGAGCAGTAACCCGTCAGCTGCTCCGCCACCGCCGAAAGCCGGGAGCGCAGGCGCCGAGACCGCCATCCCCCGGGGCACTGGTCGAGGGCGCGCTCGATGTGCAGGCGTCGGGCCCGCTGCCGTTCGAGCTCCGCGGTGGTGGCCGACAGCTCCGCCTCCCGGGCGCGGCGCAGGTCGATGTCCGCGGCGCGCAGGACGCGGGCGGCGTCGGCCAGACGCTCCCTGAAGCCGTCACGACGACGATTGCGAACGGCGAACACGACCCCGGCGAGAACCGCCAGGAACGCCGACGCGGCGATGACCGTCTGTATCACGGGGATGTAGATGGCCTGCTCCTGTGCGAGCCGCAGGCGGACGGGGGCGTCGGACAGCCCGGTGAGTACGTCAGTCCGTGAGATGAGGGGAAACATGCGCGAGTGCTCCGCTGCTCGTCCCCGATATCGTCGGGGTGGGCCGGTGATGGCCCGTAGCTGAGCACCACGAGTGTCGGCCCGTCGACTCCTCATCGAGTGGCGACCGACAACGCTGCTGGTCAGGGGGCGATCCGGGCATCCGGTCCGGATCCGGTCCGGAGAGGCGGACGGCGGATGGCACAGGGTAAGTACCGGCAGCTCTTCGCGGCGGAACTCGGAAAGCTCAGGGAGAGGGCGGGCGGCCTGTCCCAAGTGGCCCTGGCCAAACGGGCGTCCGACCGAAACCCTCCGTGCACGAGCCTTTCGAAGAGCACGCTCAACGATTGGCTGGGCGGCAAGGCGGTCCCCGAGGACGGACTGCTGGATCCCAACGCCAAGTACGTGGGTGAACGCCCCAATCCCTTCAGCGCGTTGCTGTACGTACTGTTCGAGCGAGGGGAACACCGAAAGCCGACCCGGGACGAAGTGATCCACTGGGAGAAACTGAGCCGAAACGCCCGGGCCGAGCATCCCGGCCCGCGACCTCCGGACCGGGAGAGCGCACCGGGCCGTCCCTTCGCCTCCCTCGCCGGCCCGTGGGAGCTGAGCGCCCACGAGGTGATCCAGGTGCCCGGTCGGCCCGAACTCCCGCGCATGCCGGCATACGTCCCTCGGGCGCACGACCGTGAACTCGCTCGGCTGGCCGCTCTCGCCGCCGCGGGCAAGAGCGTGGCCGTGCTGCTCTTCGGCGCGCCGTCGACCGGGAAGACCAGAGCACTGTGGGAGACACTCGCGTCCACCCCGGAGATCCGCGCCGACTGGACGCTCTGGGAGCCGGCCAAGAGCGGCACCCACGCCCAGCTGATGGCGGACCTGGAGCGGGTGGCTCCACGCACCGTGGTCTGGCTGGACGACACACGTGAACGGCTGCTGTTCTCCGATGCCGATGCCCAGGAGGAACTCGCGCGCGGGCTGCGCAGACTGCTGGACGACGAGCGGCGGACGCCGGTCCTGCTCGTCGACACCCTGTGGCCGGACGACCACCGGGATCTGCGCACCAGGAGTGCCGGGCGGCACGGCACGCACGCGCGGTTCCTGTTCGAAGGCCACAACATCGAGGTCCCGGACACCTTCAGCGGTGCCGCGCTCCGGGCGATGCGGGAGTACGCCCTCTCCGACCCCCGCATCGACGAAGCTCTGCGTCACGCCAGGTCCGCCACACCGGACCGCAGCGAGATCGCCATCACCCAGTACCTCGGCGGCCTGCCCCGCGTCCTGCAACTGGCGGCGGGAGCCTCGGCTGGCGGCAAGGCTCTGCTGCAAGCCGCCACCGAGGCCCGTCTGCTCGGTCACGGCCCCGCCCTGCCCGAGCGGCTGCTGTCCGACGGAGCCGTCGCCTACCTGGAGGACTGGGAATACGAGCAGGAGGGAGAGGACTTCGCGGTCGGTGCGCTGAGATACCTCTCGGACGGCGAGGAGTGCCGCGGTGTACGGCCCCCGCTGGGACGCGTTCCGCGTCGGCCGTACGAGAAAGGGGCGGCGGGCCCGCACTACCGCCTCAACGACGTGCTGGAACACCGTGCACGCTCCGGGGGGCGGGCCAGGCAGCCGGTACCGACGGGCATGTGGCAGGCGCTCTTCACGCACGGCGATCCGGAGCAGTTCGTCGCCCTCGGCACGGCGGCGGAGCGAAGGGGACTGCGTCGGCTCGCCGAACGCTTCTACGCGCGGGCGGAGGCGTACGGCGACGCCGAGGCGGCGAGTGACCGGGGGAGGCTCCTGGAGGACATCGCCCCCGAGTCGGCCCTGCGCTGCTACCGGCGGGCGTTGGAAGGCGGAAGCCATGTGTCCGGATTCCTCGTGCTGCGGCTGCTGGAGCGCTTGGGACGGCAGCGGTCGGAGGTCGCGCAGTGGCGTGTCCCGCAGTTCGAGCTCGACGGGACGGCGGGCGTCGTCGCCCTCGCGTCCGCCGCGAGTCTGGCTCGCTCCCTCGAACTCATCGACAAAGCCGTCGAGTTGGCCTGCCTCGCGGCCTCCCGTGGAGACGACGTCACCCTGGTGTACGAGGGCGGCGCCTGGGAGATGGTGGAGATGCTTCTGGCGGCGGACCACCCGGAGGCGGCCGAGGTGTGGGCTCGTTCATGCGCCCTCTTCCCGGACAGCGGCCTGTGGCACGACGCCGTCAAAGTCATGGTGGACAACGGTCACACGGCGGAGGCGCTGGCCTGGCTCGATGGACTCGGTGACGAGCAGCCTCCCTGTGCCTCACCGTTGCGGTACCGGCTGCTGCGCACCCTGGGCCGAGACGACGAGGCATGGGACGTCCTGTTGCACAGGGCACGGTTGGGCGACCTGGGCGCACGCAGGGAACTGGAGCGCTGGGGGCAGGAATCGGGGCGCGAGGTGCCGGCGGAGGAGGTCGTCACCGCTGAGGCCGTTACCGCAGAGGCTGAGCCGGCGGTGCCTCCAGCGGCCCAGGAACCCGTGCGGGCGGAGTGTCTCGCGCCGTCGCAGGACGATATCGAGAGCGTTCGGCGCTCGTTCCAGGAAGCGTTGGACTCGGCGTACGAGCAGCTGAAGGCCCGTCCGGACACCTCACGGGAGAGTCTTCTGGCAGGCGACGAGGGGCAGTCGAGACTCCACCAGGCCCTTCTGCTCGACAGCCTCTTCGACCGCGCCTGCAAGGACGGTGTCCTGGATCTGGCCCTGCGCCTGTACGAGTGGGACCCCGACTTCAGGTTGCATCGGCAGAGCGGGCCGACGTGGAGCAACTGGCTCGGTCCCGTTGAGACCAAGCTCGATGTTCTCGCCGACACCTTCGGCGCGGCGGACGAGATCATCGCCCTTCTGCTGCGCGCCGTCGAAGCGGGGCACGGCGGCCGTGACGCGGAACACCGGCTCATCGCGCTCCTGCACCGGGTCGGCCGCCTCGACGACGCCGAGCGACTGCGCTGCTACGGCATTGAGCCCGGCGGCACGATCGCCGAACCCTGGCAGCCGGTCGCCGACGGCTCCGCCGAGCCGGCGCTCAGCACTTGATGTTGACTGCCGACCCACCCCGCGACGTCCCCCTCGCGGACGCCTTCCGCTGCGAGCTGGTCAGCGCAACGCGACGCGGCCAGGCGTTCAGCCTCACCACGGGGCGCCCGGTCTCGCACCAATCCGGCGCGAATACCGTGAACTGGTAGGACTTCGCCGTGCAGTTCGCCGACGCCCAGTGGCACCGAACCGGAGGCAACAACCGGAAGAACACAGCCAAGGCGCTGATGGCGGCCATCATTGCCCTGCTGCGGACGCCGCCGACCACATTCCGGCCGGTCGACGTGCGCACTGCATTGCGGGAGTATGCGTTCAATGCGAGACGGCGGAAGGACGCCCCGCTCGAGGTGGCCACCATCCTGAAGTGGGTGGAGCGCAACTCCCTGACCATGGCCGCATGGGAGGATCCTGCCAAGGTTGATGCCGTACTACAGGCGGTCGACTCCAAGCTGGATGGCACCCGGGCCGCGGCAAGCTCCGTCAAGCGCCACCGGCGGATCCTCAACGTGGCGATGGAGTACGCGGTCAAGCACCGCATCCTTCGCGAGAACCCTCTACCGAAGGGGCGAGGGGCGGCCCCCAAGACGTCGTCGGCGATCGACAAGAGGGCGCTCCTCAACCCTCATCAGGCGGCGCGGCTGCTGGGGTGGGTGCGCAGGCGCCCCCGCGGCGGTGAGCGGCTCCACGGGTTCTTCGTCACGATGTACTACGCCGGGGCCCGTCCTGAGGAGGTCGTGGCCATGGGCGTTGCCGATGTCCGTTTGCCTGATGAGGACGCCGAAGACCAATAGGGCGAGCTGCTGTTCCATACGGCTCAGTCGGAGGTGGGGAAGAACTGGGCGGATGACGGTGAGATCCACGAAGACCGCGGGCTGAAGGGACGCGCCAGTGACGACACCCGCGTTGTGCCGGGGCATCCCTCGCTGACCAGGATTCTTCGTGAGCACATGAGGAAGGCGAACCTGGGGCCCAGGGATGTGCTCTTCCAGGGTGAAAAGGCGACATGCTCGCGGGCTCAGTCATTCGTCGAGCGTGGCGCAGCGCCCGCGGCAAGGTACTCACGGCGGAGGAGTTCGCCTCACCCGTAGGTAGGCGGGTGTATGACCTGCGGCACACCTGCCTGACCAACTGGCTCAGCGATGGCATTCCGCCGGCGCGGGTCGCTGAGTGGGCGGGCACCAGCGTGCCCGTGCTGCTGGCGACCTACGCGCCGTGTATTTCCGGGCAACTTCCGGACCTCAAACAGCGGATCCTGACCCGAGACGACCTCCCCGAGCTGCCCGAGACCGGCTGAGGCATCCCGGAGAACTTCTCCGCGTATTCCCCGCAGCCACCCGCAGAAGCCCGGTGACAGCCGGACAGCGCCGGACCCTTCCGGCGATCACCGGGGGACGGTCCGGCGCTCATTTTCGTGGGACTACATGCGCTCTGAGCAGCAAAAACGCCCTCCCGAAGGAGAGCGAAGAAGAGCGCCCCCGGCAGGACTCGAACCTGCGGCCAAGCGCTTAGAAGGCGCCTGCTCTATCCACTGAGCTACGGGGGCCGGGTGTGGTGGCCTCTGTCGTGGTGCCCTGGTGTGGGCCGAACCGTGACGTTGCCGGGGACAAGGATAGGGCTCCCGCGTCCTTGTCCCTGTTGCTTCGCCTCCGTGGCTCGATGTGGAGGTTCGGTGAAGCGGTCCTGATAATCGCAGGCAGGTACGAATCGTGCATCGCTTTTGGCGTCAGAGGCATCGGGTGTTGTGCACTCGTTATGCCTGGAGTCTGCCCCTGTCCCAGTCGTCCCTTCCGTCCCTTGTGTTCTGTCGGCGCGCAGACATGCTCATATGCTTCAGAATTCCCCTAAAATTGGGCATTCTTCACATGTGGTGACCTTGGACGTACGGCCTCAGCTGCTCGACGCACTCTCCGCCCTGCGCGACCGTGTCGCCGCCGCACGCTTCCCGCTGCCCCTGGCGGGGGCCCCACGCGCGCGTGCCAACCGCGACGAACTCCTCGCGCAGCTCGACGACTACTTGGTGCCCCGCTTGCGGGACCCCGAAGCGCCGCTTCTGGCCGTCGTGGGAGGCTCGACCGGAGCCGGGAAATCGACGCTCGTGAACTCCCTCGTGGGACGGCGCGTCAGCGAGGCGGGCGTGCTGCGGCCGACGACACGCACCCCCGTGCTGGTCTGCCATCCGGAGGACCACCACTGGTTCAGCGGAATGAGGGTGTTGCCCGACCTCACGCGCGTGTGGGTGCCCCAACAGGACTCCACCGACGACCTGCTGCTCCCCGGCGAGAACCCCGCGCGCGTACTGCGCGTCGAGACCGCCGAGACCCTCCCGCCCGGCCTCGCCCTCCTCGACGCGCCCGACATCGACTCCCTGGTCTCCGACAACCGGGTCCTGGCCGCCGAACTCATCTGCGCCGCCGACATCTGGGTCATGGTCACCACGGCCGCCCGCTACGCCGACGCCGTCCCCTGGCACATGCTGCGCACCGCCAAGGAGTACGACGTCACCCTCGTGACCGTGCTCGACCGGGTGCCCCACCAGGTGGTGAACGAGGTGTCGCGGCAGTACGGGGCCCTGCTCACCAAGGCCGGGCTCGGCGAGGTGCCGCGCTTCACCGTGCCCGAACTGCCCGAGTCCGCCTGGGGCGGCGGGCTCCTGCCGGCCTCCGCCGTCGCCCAGCTGCGCACCTGGCTCGTCCACCAGGCCCAGGACCCCGCGGCCCGGCAGCACGTCCTCGCCCGTACGGCGTACGGCGTCCTCGACTCCCTCAAGTCCCGGATGCCCGAGCTGGCCGGGGCCGCCGCCGCTCAGTACGCCGCCGCCCTGCGGCTCACCTCCGCCGTCGAAGGGGCGTACGACGGCGAGCACACGCGCGTGCGGGGCCGGTTGCAGAGCGGGGCGGTCCTCGCCGGGGACGCGCTCAAGCGGTGGCGCGCCTTCCCCCTGGACTGCACCGCCGCCGAACTCCTCGACGCGCTCGTGGAGAGCCTCAGCGCGCTGCTGCTGTGCGCCGTCACCGCCGCCGACGAGCGCGTCGACGACGCCTGGCGGCGCGAACCGGCCTCCAGCGCCCCGGAACTCGCTGCACGTGACTCCGGCGCGGACAGCGCCGAGCACCGCATCGGACTCGCCGTACGGCGGTGGCGGCGCGAGCTGGAGGAGCACGCCGAGGACGAGGTCCGCGAACTCGACCGCAGCCTCGCGCCCGACCCCGAGCTCGTCGCCGCCCTGGTCGCCACCTCCCTGCTGGGCGGCCGCCGGGGACGGATGGCCGGGGAGGGCCTCGCCGAGCGGATCGGCGCCCATGGCGCGCTGCGGCTGCGCGACCGGGCCGGGCGGCTGCTCACCGAGCACGTGGACCGGGTCATGCACGCCGAACGCGAGCGCCGGCTCGCCCCTCTCGACGCGCTCGACGTCCACCCCGAGCCCCAGGCCGAACTCATCGCCGCGCTGTCCGTACTGCAGAAGGAGAGGTGACCGGTGACCGTCACCGACCAGGACCCCACCGAGCACGCAGATCAGCCGGACGACGACGCCCACGACAACGGGGGCGGCGCCGCCCGCCGGAGCGCCCCGGACGGCGAGCGCGTGACGCGTACCGACGCCACCGAGACCTGGGACGACGGACTCATCGCGCGCCGGGTCGCCGAGACAGCCGAAGGAGACAGGTTCCCCGTGACGGACAACCGCTCCGCCGTCCCGCCGACGGTGACCCCGCTGGTGTACGACGGGTCGCTGCGCTCACGGCTGGAGGCCCTGCGCGAACTCGTGGGGCTCTCCCGCACGCGGCTCGACAGCAGGACGCTCTCGGGGGCCGGCCGGGTACTGGACGAGGCGTCCGCGCGGCGCAGGCTCTCCGGTCAGCACACCGTCGTCGCCATCGCGGGTGCCACCGGCAGCGGCAAGTCGCAGCTGTTCAACGCGCTCGCCGGGGTGACCATCTCGGAGACGGGCGTACGCCGTCCCACCACCGCCGCGCCCATCGCGTGCAGCTGGAGCGACGGGGGGGCCGGCCTCATCGAACGGCTCGGGATCCCGCCCCGGCTGCGCCGCCGGCCGTTGCCGACCGGGGACGGCGAGTCGCCGCTGCGCGGACTCGTCCTGGTCGACCTTCCCGACCACGACTCGGCGGCCGTACAGCACCGCCGGCACGTGGACCGCATCCTCGGACTCGTCGACGCGGTCATCTGGGTCGTCGACCCGGAGAAGTACGCGGACGCCGTCCTCCACGAGCGCTATCTGCGGCCGATGGCGGCCCACGCCGAGGTCATGTTCGTCGTCCTCAACCAGGTCGACCGGCTGCCAGGGGAAGCCGCCGAGCAGGTTCTCGACGATCTGCGGCGGCTCCTCGACGAGGACGGCATCGCCCTCGGGGAGTACGGCGAGCCGGGCACGACCGTGCTCGCGCTGTCCGCGCTCACCGGGGACGGTGTCGGGGAACTGCGCGAGGCGCTCGGCCAGTTCGTCTCGGAGCGCGGGGCGGCGAACCGCCGTATCTCGGCCGACGTGGACATCGCGGCGGCACGGCTCTGGCCCGTCTACGCCACCCAGCGGCGGACGGGGCTCAGCGAACAGGCCCGGGAGGAGTTCTCCGACCGGCTCGCGGACGCGGTGGGCGCCACGGCGGCGGGCGAGGCGGCCGAGCGCGCGTGGCTGCGCAACGCCAACCGTGCCTGCGGCACGCCCTGGCTGCGGCTGTGGCGCTGGTACCAGGACCGTGGCGAGCCGACCACGGGCCGCCTCCCCTCGCGCACACAGGCCGACGAGGAGGCGACGGCCCGCCAGAGGGTCGAGCAGGCGGTACGGACCGTGGCCGACCGGGCGTCGGCCGGGCTGCCGGCGCCCTGGGCGCAGGCGGTGCGCGAGGCGGCCGTCCGTGGTTCGCAGGGGCTGCCCGAGGCGCTGGACGAGCTGACCGTGCGCGCGGGCGTGCCCGCGGGGCGGCCGCCGCGGCCGGGGTGGTGGCCGGTGGCCGTGCTCACCCAGGCGTGCATGACGATCCTGCAGTTCCTGGGCGGGCTGTGGCTGCTGGGCCAGATCATCGGGTTCATGGCGCCGAACCTGGGGGTGCCGGTGCTGCTGATGGTGATCGGCATCGTCGGCGGGCCGCTCATCGAGTGGAGCTGCCGGATGGCGGCCCGCGGCCCGGCCCGGCGCTACGGCCTGGAGGCGGAACGCCGGTTGCGGGAGGCGGCGGCCGGCTGCGGCCGGGCCCGGGTCCTGGATCCGGTGGCGGCGGAACTGCTGCGGTACCGGGAGGTCCGGGAGCAGTACGGGAGGGTGGTCGGGGCGGGGCGGTGAGACCCCGGGCAGGTTCGTCACCTAGGCAGCCCCACCCGTCACCATCGCCCCATCACCACCCGTCTGGGTGACGGCGTTATCCACAGGCACCCGGCGATCCACAGCGCTCAGCGGGCCCGGCCCGGCGACGGCAGTCTGGAAGACACAGCCGTACGGGACGGGCCCGTACGCGTGTCGGCCCAGTGCGTTGCCGCACTCCGGGCGAGGGAGGGTTCGCGATGAACGAGACGATGGTCTGCGCGGTCGGCAGGGTGGCGACGCAGCCGGTGTACCGGGAGGTGGCGTCCGGCCCGTCGGCGAGGTTCCGGCTCGCGGTGACCGCACGCTACTGGGACCGCGAGAAGAACACGTGGACGGACGGGCACACCAACTTCTTCACGGTCTGGGCCAACCGTCAGCTGGCGACGAACACGGCGGCGTCGCTGACGGTCGGCGATCCCGTGATCGTGCAGGGCAGGCTGAAGGTACGGACCGACGTACGCGAGGGGCAGAACTGGACGTCGGCGGACATCGACGCCGTGTCGATCGGACACGATCTGGCCTGGGGGACCTCGGCCTTCAGGCGCGCGGGCAAGGCGGAGACGGCAGCGGCGCCGCCCCAACCGGAACCCAACTGGGAGACCTCGCCCAGTGGTTCTGCCGAGTCAGCGGCGGCCGAACATCAACGTCGGCCGGAGTCAGCGGTATTGACGTAGCGTCAATGTCCCGACCGCATCCGTCCGCCCGAACTACGCCTTATCGCCCGGTGCGCACCGAACGATCAGGGGTGGATTTGTCGATAAGCCCTGCCCACCAGGGATCTTGGCGATAACGATTCCGAGTCGGATCACTCGTCCGACCGTCTGACCGGCGGGCGGGGTCCCCCGCGTCCCTAGGATGCCGGACATGGTTCTCGGGTCTCTTGTGTCCTGTGAGGCCTCTGATTCTGCTGGTGGGACCGTCCCCCCACGTCAACGGTCCTGCTCGAAGGGGAATTCGGTGTTTGCTTCGTTCTCTGAGGTGTTCGTACGCAGGCGAGCGGCGACCCGTCTCGCCACCGCGACAGTGGTGTCCGGGCTCGTCGCCGCCGGCGGTCTGGCCGGTGCCGGCCGGGCGGTCGCCGACGAGACGACACAGAGACAGGGCGGAGCGGCCGCGACGATAGGCGGCCTCAAGACGTACGGCGCGGCAGTGATACACGCCTCCACCGGCGACCAGGAGATCTCGGCGGGCCTGTTCGAGATGTCCGTCGACGGCGGCGGCATGCTGCAGACGTACTGCGTCGACCTCCACAACCCCACGCAGCGGGACGCCAAGTACCACGAGACGCCCTGGAGCGGCACGTCCCTGGGCACCAACAAGGACGCCGGCAAGATCCGCTGGATCCTCCAGAACTCCTACCCCCAGCTGAACGACCTCGCGGCGCTGGCGCGGAAGGCGGGCGTGCGCGGCCCGCTGACCGAGCAGGACGCGGCGGCCGGCACCCAGGTGGCGATCTGGCGCTACTCGGACGACGTGGCCGTCGATGCCCTCGACCCGCAGGCCGAGCAGCTCGCGGACCACCTGGAGAAGAGCGCCCGCGATCTGCCCGAGCCCCGGGCCTCCCTCACCCTGGAGCCGCCCGCCGTCTCCGGCCGGCCGGGGGAGCGGATCGGGCCGGTGACGGTGCGCACCAACGCCGGCAGCGCGACGGTCACCCCGCCCGCGGACGCCGCCACGAGCGGGGTGCGGGTCGTCGACAAGCAGGGCAAGGCCGTCACCACCACGTCCGACGGCGGGCAGGTGTTCTTCGACGTGCCCGAGGACGCGGCAGCCGGTACGGCGGACTTGACCGTGCAGGCATCGACGACCGTGCCGGTCGGCCGGGCCTTCGCCTCCGAGAACCGCAGCCAGACCCAGATCCTGGCCGGCTCCAGCGAGTCGACGGTGTCCGCGACGGCCGGGGCGACCTGGGCGAAGCAGGGCCCGGTCCCGGCGCTGTCGGCGGCGGAGAACTGCGCCGAGGGCGGCGTCGACATCATCGCGTCCAACCCGGGCGACGAGCCCTTCACCTTCGAGCTGGCCGGCTTGGAGCACACCATCACGGCGGGCGAGACCCGCACGGTGACGGTGCCGCTCCAGGAGGACCAGGCCTACGACCTCACGATCCACGGCCCCGGCGGCTTCGAGAAGCGCTTCACCGGCATGCTGGACTGCCAGACGCGCGGCAGCGACACCGGCACCACCACCCAGACCCTCAGCGAACCCAGCCCGGCGACGGTCGGCGGCACCGCCACGGACACCAACCTCGCCGAAACGGGCAGCTCGGAGCTCACCCCCGTGATCGTGGGTGTCGCCATCGGCCTGGTCCTGATCGGCGGGGCGACGCTGGTCGTGCTGCGGCGCCGGGAGGCGACGGCGGGGGAGTGACCCGGCGGGCGGCGCCGTCCGGGCCGCTCTCGCCCGCCGTCAGCCGTCAGCGGCCGGCAAGGAGTTCGAGGGTGTCGATCACGCGGTTCGAGAAGCCCCACTCGTTGTCGTACCAGGCGACCACCTTGATGTGGCGGCCGTCGACGCGGGTGAGTCCCGAGTCGAAGATCGACGAGGCCGGGTTGCCCGTGATGTCGGCGGACACGAGCGGGTCCTCGGAGTACTCCAGGACGCCGGCGAGCGGGCCCTCCGCCGCGGCGCGGTAGGCCGCCAGTACCTCGTCGCGCGTCACGTCGCGGGCGACGGTCGTGTTGAGTTCGACGATCGAGCCCACCGGAACCGGCACGCGGATCGAGTCGCCCGACAGCTTGCCGTCGAGGTTCGGCAGCACGAGACCGATCGCCTTGGCAGCGCCCGTCGTGGTCGGCACGATGTTGACGCCGGCGGCGCGGGCGCGGCGGGCGTCGCGGTGCGGACCGTCCTGCAGGTTCTGCTCCTGCGTGTAGGCGTGCACCGTCGTCATGAAGCCGTGCTCGATGCCCGCCAGCTCGTCGAGCACCGCGGCCAGCGGCGCGAGCGCGTTGGTCGTGCACGAGGCGTTCGAGACGACCGTGTGCACGTCCGGGTCGTACGCGTCGGTGTTGACCCCGAACGCGAGCGTGACATCGGCGCCGTCCGACGGCGCGCTGACGAGGACCTTCTTCGCGCCGGCGTCGAGGTGGGCACGGGCGGCCTTGGCCGAGGTGAAGCGGCCGGTGGCTTCGAGGACGATGTCGACGCCGAGTTCGGCCCAGGGCAGCTGCGCCGGCTCGCGCTCGGCGAGCACCTTGATGCGACGGCCGTCGACGACGAGGGCGTCCCCGTCGGCGGTCACCGGGCGGCCGAGCCGGCCGGCCGTCGTGTCGTAGGCGAGCAGCCGGGCGAGGGTGGCGGGCTCCGTTAGGTCGTTGACGGCGACGATGTCGAGGTCGCTGTCGCGTTCCAGCAGTGCGCGCAGCACATTGCGTCCGATGCGGCCGAATCCGTTGATCGCGATGCGCGTCATGAGTGGTGGTGTCCCTTCACGTCTCTCCGGTTCGCCACCAGCGTCGCGGCAGGCGTCCGCCCGGGACAGCGGCGTGATCGCCACGGTTCAAAAGGATCGCGCCACGGGCTCCACGGGCGGCGCCACGCACCACGGGACGACGGGCTACTCGCCCCGGGCGAAAGTGCGCCGGTACTCGCTCGGCGTGGTGCCCAGGATGCGCTGGAAGTGCAGCCGCAGATTCGCGCCGGTGCCCAGACCGACGTCGGCGGCGATCTGCTCCACGCCCCGCTCCGAACGCTCCAGCAGCTCGCGGGCCACGTCGATACGCGCGCGCATGACCCACTGCATGGGCGTGTACCCCGTGTCCTCGACGAAGCGCCGCGACAACGTACGGGGCGAGACCGCCGCGTGCCGCGCGAGCACGTCGAGGGTGAGGGGCTTGCCGAGCCGGCGCAGCGCCCACTCCCGGGTGGCGGCGAACCGCTCGCCCAGCGGCTCGGGCACGCTGCGGGGCACGTACTGTGCCTGGCCGCCGCTGCGGTAGGGGGCCGCGACCAGGCGCCGAGCCGCGTGGTTCGACGCCGCCACTCCGAGGTCCCCGCGCAGGATGTGCAGGCACAGGTCGATACCCGAGGCGGCGCCCGCCGAGGTCAGCACGCTGCCCTCGTCCACGAACAGGACGTCCTCGTCGATCCGGACGAGCGGGTGCTTCGCCGCGAGCGCTCGTGAGTAGTGCCAGTGCGTCGTGGCGCGTCTGCCGTCGAGCAGGCCCGTGGCGGCGAGCGCGAAGGCACCCGTGGAGATGGCGGCGAGCCGCGCGCCCCGGGCGTGGGCCGCGATCAGCGCGTCGACGACGGCCTGCGGCGGGTCGTCGCGGTCCGGGAAGCGGTAGCCGGGGATGAAGACGATGTCGGCCCAGGCCAGCGCGTCGAGACCGTGAGCGACGGAGTACGACAGACCGTCGCCGCCGGTCACGAGACCGGGTGCCGCACCGCACACGCGCACCTCGTACGGCATGCTCGCGCGGGTCGTGAACACCTGCGCGGGAATACCGACGTCGAGCGGCTTCGCCCCCACGAGCACGAGGACGGCGACGCGATGCAGGCGGGAGGACGGCGGCACGGGGACAGCGTACGAGGGAGCACCAGCCGGCCCGGCCACCCAGCACGAACCCCCAGGTCACAGCCCCCCACCCATACGCGTTTCCACCCAGGGCTGGCGGTACGGCAAGATGGGGTGTTACTTGCCGCGAGAGGGCATGAAAAGGCCCCTCACCAGCGGTTTTCTCGCCGATGAGGGGCCGTCTCAGGCGGCCTGGGCCGTCTCTGGGCCGTCGGGCGTCTCCGGGCCGTCATGAGCGTGACCGGCGGCCCGGTACATCGCGGAGATGGCCTTCCGGGTGCGGGTCTCGCTGGACGGCATGAGGTGTGTGTAGACGCGGAGGGTGAAGCCGGGGTCGCTGTGGCCGAGGTAGAGGCTCAGGGCCTTGATGCTCTCCCCGGCGTCCAGGAGGACCGACGCGTAGAAGTGCCGCAGGGCGTGCATGCCGTGTTCGCGGGCGGCGGCGTAGCGCTGGCCCTTCTCGGGGGTCGGGATGATGCCGGCGGCTGCGAGCGCGGGCTTCCAAGCCTGGTCGTTGAAGGCCTGGCTCCAGATGGCTGCGCCGATGCCGCTCGTGAAGAGGAGCCGGTGTGTGACCTTGGGGCCGGTCGGGGTCAGCCAGGGCAACGTCACGTCGACGGGCGGGAAGCACTGCATGTGCTCGCGGAGTGCGACCGACACCTCCGGGTCGAGCGGGACGTCTCGTAACTTGCCGCGCTTGGGCGGAGCGAAGACCAGCGTGCCGCGAACCTTCTTGACCTGCTGGCGAACGTGGAGCCAGCCGAGATCTCCGATGTTGTCGACGGCCAGGCCGAAGATCTCACCCTGTTGCAGGCCGCACCCGGCGCCGAGGTCGACCATGGCCCGGTAGCGCTCGGGCAGTCCGGCGCGTACGCCGAAGACCTGATCAGCGGACCACGGATGCACTCGTGACGGCACTGGGCGAGGTGCCTTGACCGATCGAGCCCGGCAGGTGGCTTCATGCATCTCTAGGAACAGCAGATGTGGACGGGTTTGGGAGGCGGTTGGTGATCTCCCGACGCCTGGATGTCGATGAGAAATGACGGCGCCGGCTGTGGCGGAAGTTGGCTCACGTTCCTGACAGTCGCCCAGCTCCCTGAGCAGGCCACTGCGAAACGGACGTGACAGGCGATGTCTGCTGAGGAAGACTCGCGTTGTGCGTGATCGTGTAGATGCTTCCTCTGGCCTGGTGTTGCGGAGATGGACGGCTGAGGATGCCTTGGCGGTGATGACCGCATTCGCGGATCCGCTCATGCGTGGACAGTCCGTCGAGCCGGTTGACTCTGTGCAGGCTGCTGCGCGGTGGATAGCGGCTCGTGGCGACCAATGGGTTGCGGATTCTGCCTATTCCTTCGCCGTCGTCGATGGTGGTGGCCTCGTTCTCGGCCAGGTATGCGTTGGCTCGGTGGATCGACGGCATGCCGTTGGATGGGTGTCCTACTGGACGACGGCAACGGCTCGTGGCCAGGGCATAGCTTCCCGTGCCTGCTGTGCTGTGGCCCACTGGGCTTTTGACGATGCCGACCTCTTCCGGCTGGAGCTTGGGCACCGGGTGAACAATCCCGCCTCATGCGGTGTGGCTCGCGCTGCCGGCTTCGCGGTGGAAGGACAGCAACGACAGAAGCTCGAGTACGACGGTGTGCGCTTCGACGTGGAACTCCATGCGCGTCTGGCAACAGATAGGGATCCTGTGGCGTTGTGATAGGCGGTGCGGGACGGCCCGCTGGTCGCGAGAGGCAACGGGCCGTCGGGTGAGTGCCCGTATCAGCGGCGGGAAATGTCACCAAGCGCACCGACGCCAACAACCACGCGACCGCCTACGGCTACGACGCGTCCCGTCGCCTGACGGCGGTCACCGACCCCCTGGACCGGGTGACCTCCTACGCGTACGACGCCGAGGGCAACCTCACCAAGAAGACCACCCCGCGCGGCTCGACCAGCTACGTCTTCGACACCCGCGGGCTGCTCACCAAGGTCGACTTTCCATATGTCTGAGCAGCCGCCCTACCTCCGCATCGCCGACGAACTCCGGCGGCGGATCGCGGAGCACGTGTGGGAGCCGGGAGACCGGCTGCCGTCGCGCGCTCAGATCGGCCAGGAGTGCGGCGTCGGCGAGAACGTGGTTCGCCGCGCGCAGGAGCTGCTGATCTCCCAGGGTGTGCTGGAAGGCCGGGCCGGATCGGGGACCTACGTCGCCGAGCCCCGGCAACGGGTGCGGGTCGTCCGGTCGTCTGCGTGCGCGCAGCCCGAGAAGTCGCCCTTCCGTGCCGATATGAGGGCTCTGGGCAAGCAAGGCGACTGGGAGAGCAAGACCGACGCCAAGGTGCCGGCCCCGGCCGACATCGCCGCCCGACTGGGCATCGCCGAGGGCGATCTGTGCGTCAGGACGGCATACGAGTTCCTGGCCGACGGCAGGCCGGTGCAGCTGTCGACGAGTTGGGAGCCGTACGACCTCACGGCAGGGACTCTCGTCGTTCTCCCCGAGGGAGGCCCGCACGCCGGGGCCGGTGTCGTGAACCGCATGGCAGCGATCGGCGTCAACGTCAGCCACGCGGTGGAGCAGCCGGAGCCGCGTCAGGCGACCGCCGAGGAGGCCTCTCTTCTGGGCATCCAGAAGGCCGCCCTCGTCACGTACATCCGACGGACGTACTACAGCGACGACGGGCGGCCCGTCGAGACAGCGGACATCGTCGTGCCCGCAGCTCACTGCGAGATCGTCTACGAGATCCCGATCAACCGGTAGCCGCAGGCCTGTCGAGGGTCGGGTGCGGCGGCGCTTCGGGCGTGTCCACGCCCATCAAGGGGTGAGGGTGGTCGGCCCGGGCGTTCACTCGTGGCGGCGGCCCAACCCCACGCATGCTGCCCACAAGTGATCATTCCTGGGCCGTCTCTGGGCCGTGCGAGGGTGCCCGAGGCCGACCAACGGCGACCGACAGTGACAGGCGAGTCCGAGCCACTCACCACGAACCCCCAGCTCACAGCCCCCCACGCATACGCGTTTCCACCCAGGGCTGGCGGTACGGCAAGATGGGGTGTATCTGCCCACTGCCAGTTTCAAGCTGCCGGACGGTTTCTCTTGGCTGAGTTCATTTACACCATGCGCAAGGCGCGCAAAGCGCACGGCGACAAGGTGATCCTCGACGACGTGACGACCAGCTTCCTGCCGGGGGCGAAGATCGGCGTCGTCGGCCCGAACGGCGCCGGCAAGTCGACGATCCTGAAGATCATGGCCGGCATCGAGCAGCCGTCCAACGGTGACGCCTTCCTCACGCCCGGTTACACGGTCGGCATCCTGCTCCAGGAGCCCCCGCTGACCGAGGACAAGACGGTCCTGGAGAACGTCCAGGAGGGCGTCGCCGGGATCAAGGGCAAGCTCGACCGGTTCAACGAGATCGCCGAGCAGATGGCGACCGACTACACCGACGAGCTCATGGAGGAGATGGGCAAGCTCCAGGAGGACCTCGACCACGCAGGCGCGTGGGACCTGGACGCCCAGCTGGAGCAGGCCATGGACGCCCTGGGCTGCCCGCCCGGCGACTGGCCCGTCACCAACCTGTCCGGTGGTGAGCGCCGCCGCGTCGCGCTGTGCAAGCTGCTGCTGGAGCAGCCCGACCTGCTGCTGCTCGACGAGCCCACCAACCACCTCGACGCCGAGTCGGTGAACTGGCTGGAGCAGCACCTGGCCAAGTACCCGGGCACCGTCGTCGCGGTCACCCACGACCGGTACTTCCTCGACAACGTCGCCCAGTGGATCTGCGAGGTCGACCGCGGTCGCCTCTACCCCTACGAGGGCAACTACTCCAAGTACCTGGAGACCAAGGCCGCCCGCCTCAAGGTCGAGGGCCAGAAGGACGCCAAGCGGCAGAAGCGGCTCAAGGAAGAGCTGGAGTGGGTGCGGTCCAACGCCAAGGGGCGTCAGGCCAAGTCCAAGGCGCGTCTGGCCCGCTACGAGGAGATGGCCGCCGAGGCCGACAAGATGCGGAAGCTGGACTTCGAGGAGATCCAGATCCCGCCGGGCCCGCGCCTGGGCAACGTCGTCGTCGAGGTCAACAACCTCACCAAGGGCTTCGGCGAGAAGCTGCTCATCGACGACCTCAGCTTCACGCTGCCGCGCAACGGCATCGTCGGGATCATCGGCCCGAACGGCGCCGGCAAGACCACCCTGTTCAAGATGATCCAGGGCATCGAGGAGCCGGACTCCGGCGCCATCAAGGTCGGCGACACCGTCAAGATCTCCTACGTCGACCAGAGCCGCGAGAACATCGACCCGAAGAAGACGCTGTGGGCCGTCGTCTCCGACGAGCTCGACTACATCAACGTCGGGCAGGTCGAGATGCCGTCCCGCGCCTACGTCTCGGCCTTCGGGTTCAAGGGGCCCGACCAGCAGAAGCCGGCGGGCGTGCTCTCCGGCGGTGAGCGCAACCGCCTGAACCTGGCACTCACCCTCAAGCAGGGCGGCAACCTGCTGCTCCTCGACGAGCCGACCAACGACCTCGACGTCGAGACCCTCTCCAGCCTGGAGAACGCGCTGCTGGAGTTCCCCGGCTGCGCCGTGGTCGTCTCCCACGACCGGTGGTTCCTGGACCGCGTCGCCACGCACATCCTCGCCTACGAGGGCGAGTCCAAGTGGTTCTGGTTCGAGGGCAACTTCGAGTCGTACGAGAAGAACAAGGTCGAGCGGCTCGGGCCGGACGCCGCCCGTCCGCACCGCGCCACCTACAAGAAGCTGACCCGGGGCTGATCGATCTTGCGGCACATCTACCGCTGCCCGCTGCGCTGGGCGGACATGGACGCGTACGGCCACGTCAACAACGTGGTGTTCCTCCGCTACCTGGAGGAAGCCCGTATCGACTTCCTGTTCCGCCCGGAGAAGGACTTCAAGCAGGGGTCCGTGGTGGCACGCCATGAGATCGACTACAAGCGGCAGCTCGTGCACCGGCACCACCCGGTGGACATCGAGCTGTGGGTCACGGAGATCAGGGCCGCGTCCTTCACTCTCACCTACGAGGTGAAGGACGACGACCAGGTCTACGTGCGGGCCTCGACGGTGATCGTGCCGTTCGACTTCGAGGCCCAGCGCCCGCGCCGGATCACCGCCGAGGAACGGGAGTTCCTCAGCGAGTACACGGATGACGCCGAGGAGGAGGCCGTCGCGGCATGACGGTGCTCCACCTCGCCGACGAGGGGGAGGCGGCGGATCTCGCGGCCTTCCTCTCCCGGCTGCTCCATTACGACCGTGGAGCCGCGGTGCGGCTACAGGCGGCGGGCACCGCACTGGCCGTCTTCGGACGGCCCCCGTCCTTCGAGGTGCTGGCCGTGCGGGCGGTGCGCCTGGCGAAGCCGTACGAGAAGGGTCTTGAGGTCACGCTGGACGTGACCGTGTCCGCCGGTGAGCTCCTGGAGACGGTGGACGAGAAGGCCGGCACGGCCGTCGTGCCGGGCGCCGTGACCGGGCCGCCGTGGGCGGGTGTGCTGCCGCCCCGGAGCGGCTGGCGCAGCGAGCCGGGGTTGCCGGCGCCGGACGCCCTGCGGTCGCTGGTCGCCGCCGTCGTCGCCGAATTCCGGTCCCGTACGCAGGAGTTGCCAGCCGAGGGGCGGACGCGGGCCGAGCTCGACCGGATCGGACGCGACATCTGGTCCCGTACGGTCGGGGACACCCGGCTGCCCGTGCGGGCCGTGCACGCCGCGCAGTCCCTCGGCTTCCTGCGGCCCGGGGCGCCGCCGGCGCTGTTCTCGTCGGGCGCGTGGCTGAGGCTGCGCACGCCGTACGGGTCCGTCGCCGTACGACGTGCCGGGCTGGGGGCGCTGGACGTCAGCGTGCGCTGACCGGCCCCTCGACGGCCGTCAGCCCGCGGTGTTGACCATCGAGGCCGCCGCGTACGTCAGGTAGTTCCACAGCGTGTGCTCGTGTTCCTCGGACAGCCCGAGCTCGTCGACGGCGACCCGCATGTGCTTCAGCCACGCGTCGTGCGCCGCGCGGTCGACCGCGAAGGGCGCGTGCCGCATCCGCAGCCGCGGGTGGCCGCGGTTCTCGCTGTACGTCGTGGGGCCGCCCCAGTACTGCATGAGGAACAGGGCGAAGCGGTCCTCGGCCGGGCCCAGGTCCTCCTCGGGGTACATGGGCCGCAGCAGCGGGTCCTCGGCGACTCCCTGGTAGAAACGGTGGACGAGCCGACGGAAGGTCTCCTCCCCGCCGACCTGCTCGTAGAAGGTCTGCTCCTGAAGCGTGCCGCGCCGAATCTCATTCACGCGCTCCATGGTCTCAGACGCCCCGGCATAGGACTCAAGACCTAGGACCACGCCGCTCGTGCCGGGGCCCTGCCCCTACTGTGGAGACATGGGCGGTTACGCACCCGGCAGGGAGCTCGACGGTCTCGCCGCCGCCGCGCGCGCGGCGCTGGTGCGGCGGATCGAGGCGAGCGGGGCCTGGAACACCGATCCGGGCTGGCGGGAGGCCTTCGCGGCGGTCCCGCGGCACCTCTTCGTGCCGTACTACTACGTGGGTGTCGCGGGCGGCTACGAACGCCGCTGGGGCGAGAGCACCGACCCCGGGGCGCGCGAGCGGTGGATGCGGGGCGCCTACGAGGACACCCCGCTGGCCACCCGGCTGCGTGACGGCGAGCTGCTGTCCTCCAGCAGCCAGCCGTCCCTGATGGCGGACATGCTGGCCGCGCTGGGCGTCACGGAGGGCCACACGGTCCTGGAGATCGGCGCAGGCACCGGCTACAACGCGGCGCTGCTGGCCCACCGGCTGGGTGACGACAAGGTCACCACCGTCGACCTCGACCCGGAGATCACCGAGTCGGCCCGCCGGCACCTCGCGGCCGCCGGGTACCACCCGGTCGTCGTCACCGGCGACGGCGCCCGGGGCGTGCCGGAGCGAGCGCCGTTCGACCGGATCATCGCCACCTGCGCGCTGGGCGGCGTCCCGCCCGCCTGGATCGCCCAGAGCCGCCCCGGCGGCCGGATCCTCATGCCGCTCGCCACCGGCCTGATCATGCTCACGGTGACGGAGGCCGGGCACGCCGAGGGACGCTTCCTGCACACACCCGCCTACTTCGTGCCGCTGCGCGGCGCCGGGCGGCCCGGGGGCGAGCCGGTCCAGCTGGGCGGGGTGCCGCGCCGGGCCCGTGAGGACGACTCGTTCCGCTTCCTGCTGGCCCTGACCCGCGGCAGCCTCGACCCGCAGGAGGCGCACGCGCTGTGGGAGCAGGAGGGCGGGCCGCAGCGCGAGCGCTACGGCATCACCGTCAGCGGCGAGAGGCAGTGGGCCTGGCTGGACGACCCGGAGGGGCCGTACGCCTGGCCCCTCCCGTCGTGACGTCGCGCTGTCGGCCGGGTTCAGCCGCGGCGGATCGTGATGGTCGTCCAGGCGCCCACGTGCACCCGGTCGCCGTCCTGTAGCGGTACGGGGACGAAGGGCTGGATCGGTTCGTCCGAGCCGTTGACCGTCGTGCCGTTCGTCGAGTTCTGGTCGACGACCGCCCAGCTGCCGTCCGGCTGCTGCACCAGCACCGCGTGCTGGTGCGAGACGCCCGGGTCCTCCGGCGGCGTCGACAGGTCGATGTCGGGGGTGTCGCCGGTGGAGTGCCGGCGGCGGCCGATCGTGAGCTGGTTGCCGGTGAGCGTGCGCTGCTGCTCGGGCGAGTACGCGGGCAGGTTCAGGCCCGCTGCCTCGGGGCCGGAGCGCTGCATCATCGCCATGAAGTAGTCGCGGTCCGGTCCGATGGTCGCGGTCCACGTCGCCGGTCCCTGCGGCGCCTGGGGCTGCTGCGGGAAGCCGCCGGGTCCGGGCGGGGCCTGCGTGGCGCCCGGCTGCGGGTAGCCGTAGCCGCCCTGGCCGGGACCGGGGCCGCCGGGACCGCCCTGGCCGCCCGGGCCGGACGTCGGCGGGGAGATCACCCAGTCGTCGTCACCGCCGCCGAAGGACGGACCGCCCTGCTGCGGGGGCCGCTGGGTCTCCTGCGGGAATCCGGGCGGGGCCGGCGGACCGGACTGGTGGAACGCCTGCGGAGCACCGGGACCGCCGGGACCGCCGGGTCCGGGCGGGGGCGGGACCGGGCGCGAGGGGTCGGCACCGAAGGCGCCGGGGCCGCCGGGACCACCCGGGCCACCTGGGCCGGGAGGGCCGCCGAAGCCGCCGGGACCACCGGGGCCGCCAGGACCGCCGGGGCCGGGCGAGGTCGGGGCACCGCCGGGCTGCGGGTAGCCGTAGCCACCACCCTGAGGGCCACCGGGGCCACCGGGGCCGGGGCGCCCGGACGGGTCGCCGCCGAACGGCGGGATCGGCTCGGCCGGGCGGTTCACCTGCGACGGGCGGGAGCCCTGGTACTCGTAGGAGTCACCGCCGCCGTACGACGGGCCGGGCGGGCCCTGCCGGCCGGGTGGCTGGAAACGCACGCCGGGGCCGGGTGGCGGGGCCGCGGGGGTGTACGACGTCGCCGTGTTCGTCAGGAAGTTCCACCGGCACTCCTCGCAGAACGGGGCGCCGCCCTCACGCGGCGTACGGCACTGCGGGCAGAGCTCCGGCTCGGCGTTCGGTACGGCGGACAGGTGCGGCGGGCGTCCACCGGGCTGGCCGCCCGGGCCCTGCGGGCCACCCTGGCCGGGCGGGGGCGGGAAGCCGTAGCCGCCGGGCGGGGGCGGCGGGGGAGGAGGCGGAGGCACGGCACCCGCCATGCGGTGACCGCAGACCTCGCACCAGTCGTCGGAACCCGACTGGTGTCCGTTCGGGCAGGTCGGCATGTCGGCGCGTCCCTCCTTCGATCTCTTCTAGGTCACTTCTTGACGCGAACGGTCTTGGTGGAACGGGTTTCGAGCGTCATCTCGTCAGCCTCCGCGACCTTCGCCTTCAGTCGCACAGTACCGGTCGCGGCATCGACCACGTCCACCACCTTCGCAAGCAGTTTCGCAGTATCCGCGTTCCCGGAGGCACTCGCGAGCTGAACGGCCCGGCCCAGTTTGGCCGTTGCTCCGTCCATATCTCCGGTCTTGCGGAGATCCAGCCCTTGTTGGATGACTTGTGCCAGTTCGGCCTGGCCGGTGTAGTGGGCGACCTGCGGGTTGATCGATGTCGAGGCGACCATGTCGTCCGTCCACACGGCCCGGACCAGGCCCTGCGCGCCGAGGTTCTGGACGCTGCCGTCGGGCTGCGGAATGACCAGGGAGATCCGGCCCGCCAGCATCTCCTGCCCGATGCCCGCGACCGGGACCTCGACGCAGACGTGGTAGTCACGGGACTCATCTCCCCAGGAACCGAGGGGATAGTCGCCGGCGCGCGGGCCCGCCTCGGTGCGCCGGGCGGTCAGGTCCTCGACCGTCGGCGCGACCTGCTTGACGAACTTCACGGTCGTGCCGACCGGGCTCCACAGCCGCAGTGAGACGTCCGCGACCTCCTTGCCCATCGCCGTCTCCATCATCCGCGTGAAGTCGGCGGCGAGCGCGGCCGGATCGGCGACGATGTCGGCGGTGCCGAGCAGGGCGGAGGCGATCCCTGTGACTTCTTTCACTTCCCAGTCGGTGCCCACGCCGCGCGCGTCACACGTGAAGCGCCCGGCGCACGCGTCGAGCGCGGCCTTCAGGTCCTGGGGCGATTCGTGCTCGTTGCGGCCGTCGGTGAGCAGGATGCCGTGCCGGATCGCGACGTCCGCGGAGGACAGCAGACGGTCGGCCAGTTTCAGCCAGGTGCCGATGGCCGTGCCGCCGCCCGCGCTGAGCGAGCGCAGCGCATGCTTGGCCTGCTCGCGGGTGGTGGCGTCGGCGACCGCGACGCGTCCGCCGCCCGGGTAGACCTCCTTCGCCACGTGGGTCCCGCCGATCACCGCGAAGTGCACACCGTCGCGCAGGGTGTCGATCGACGCGGCCGTGGCGTCGCGGGCGTTGCGCATCTTGGTCGGCGGGTAGTCCATCGACCCCGAGCAGTCGACCATGATCGCCACGGCCGCGGACGGGCCCTGGCCGGGTGAGTAGAGGTGGGGCGCCGCGACCGCGCTGCCGATCGTGCCGCCACCGGTCGCCGTCACCGTGACGATGGCGTTGACCTCGCCGGCGCCCTCCGGCAGGTACTCGTTCTGGTAGACGTCCACCGAGAACTGGGGCACGTTCGACTTCGAGAAATTGGCCATGCCTGCTTCGATCCCCCTCCAAAGCCCCCGCCGCGGCGGGGTGATGACGGTAGGCGGACCGGTCCCCTCCGGTCCGCCGAGGCGTCCGGCGTACGTGGCCTCAGGCCGATCCTGCCCCCTGGGGCACGGCCGGGAACGGCACGAGCGCCACTGTTACGTTGTCGTGGCCCCCGCCGTCCAGCGCGTGGCCGAGGAGCACCCGGGCGCTGTGCAGGGGGTGCACGGCGGCGTCGACCGGGACGACCCGGGCCATCTCCTCCGCCGCCTCCGCGTAGTTCCACAGGCCGTCGGTGCAGACCACGACCACGCCGGGCCGGTCCGGCTTGAACGCGGCGGTGTGCGGTTCCAGCTCATAGGCGTCCGCGCCGAGCCAGCCGGTGATCGCGTGGGCGCGCTCGTCGGCGTAGGCCTCGGCCTCGTTCATCAGGCCCGCGGCGACCATCTGCGCGGCCCAGGAGTCGTCCTCGGTGAGCCGGGCGGGGGGAGCGCTGCGGTCGACCGGCACCCAGTAGGCGCGGCTGTCGCCGACCCAGCCGACGATCAGCAGGCCCGACGTCACCACGGCGCCGACGATGGTGCAGGCGGGAGCGTTCTGATGAGGGGCCTGCTCCAGGGCCGTGGCGGGCTCCGCGGCGAGCGCGTTGACGGCGCGCGAGGCGGCGAGGATCGCGTCGTGCATCGCCTGCTGCGGGTGCGTGCCCCGCGGCAGGGCCGCCAGCAGCGTCTCGCCCGCCGCCTTCGACGCCGCCGCGGAGGCGTCGTCGGGGCGGGTCGCCGAGGAGACGCCGTCGCAGACGATCGCGACCGAGGCGGGGGAGCCGTCGGGCAGCGTGGTGGTGCCGATGGCGAACGCGTCCTCGTTGCGGTGGTGGCGCAGACCGCGGTCGCTGACCGCGGCCAGGGGGCCGGACTCCTGCTCCATGTGGTCCCGTTCGCGCGGCTGGGCGTGGCCGCAGTTCTCGCAGTAGCCGTCGTCGTCCACGCGGCCGGCCCGGCAGGCGACGCAGACCTTGCCGCCGGCGCCCGCGGCCTGGGCCGCCGGCTCGGCGGACACCCGGGGGTCCGGCGCCTGGAGAAGGTACTCGTCGGGCTGTGTCTGGTAGATCTCCGGAGACGCCGCAGCCCCCTCGGGCTGCCGCGGCCGGTCGAACCGCACGCCCGCCGCCGCGGGCGGCGGAGCACTCGGGGGCGGGGGCGCCTGAGGTGGCAGGGCCGAGCCGCCCGAGTCCGTGCCCGGCAGGTCCGTCGGCAGGTGCGCCGCCTGCGGGGCGCCCGCTCCGCCCGGCCCGGGGGCGGGCCAGGCCGCGCCGGCGGGGGGCGCCGACGGGGGCTCGGGATACTCGCCGGCCGGAGCGCCCTGTCGGGGCACCGAGCCGTTCATGGTGATGGTCGGGTTGTCCTGCGGCCGTTCCGGCACGGCGGACAGGTCATATCCGCACGCGCCGCAGAAACGGTCACCCGACTCGAGGGGTTCCTCGCAACTCGGGCAGGCGGACAACTGGGGCATCTGCGACATCAACTACACCCACGTCCGGGGGCGGTAACGATTGGCACGTTCCACCAGGTCGATCCTCTCCTCGCCGCCCCGCGCCAGCCGGGCCAGCGTGCGGTACGAGCGTTCCAGACCGAAACGCAGGCCCCGCTCGTCCAGGCCGCTGCCGAGCAGCGTCCGTCCCCCGGCGGCGGGAGGGGCGGAACCCTGGCCCCCGGAGAGTACCCAGTCCAGCGCGCAACCGAGGACTTCGGCCGACAACTGCTCCCGCCGCGCCGGATCCAGACCGTACGCCTCCAACGCCTCGACCTGCGCGGCGGCCGCCGTCAGATCCCCGAGGAACGCCGCGTCGGAGGCGCTCGCCGCGCGCTGCCGCAGCCGCGCCCGCACGGCAGCCACCCGGGCGGCCGTGTAGTGGATGGAGGACTCCGGCACCGACTCCAGCGTCCGTACGGCGCCGTGCCGGTCGCCGGTCGCCAGCTGGACGCGGGCCAGGCCGAACGCGGCGCTCACATAGCTCGGGTCGGCCGACCACACCAGCCGGTAGTACTCGGCGGCGTTGTCCAGCTGGCCCAGCACCTCCGCGCACAGGCCCAGCGCCAGTTTGGGCGCGATCTCGCCCGGGAAGGCGTCGTAGATCGCGTCGAAGGCCAGGGCGGCGCCCTCGTCGTCGCCCGTGACCAGCGCGGCCATGCCCCGGTACCAGACGACCCGCCAGTCGTCGGGCCGCTCGCCCTCCAGGGAGACCAGCGCCTCCAGCGCGGCGGCCGGATCGCCGGTCTCCAGCCAGGCCCTGATCTGCCGCAGCCGCGTCTCGATCGACGGGGCCGGCGCGGTGGCCAGGGCGCCGAGCAGTTCCGCGGGCGCCGAGGTCATCAGGCCCGCCAGGAAACCGGCGTTGGGGTCGGCCGGGTCGACACGCGGGACGGGCAGGGCGAACGCGGCGGAGGGGGTGTCGACGGGCTTGACGAGGCTGTGCGCGGGCCCGGGCCGCTGCGGACCGGCCAAGGCGGCGGGAGCGCCGGAACGAGCCCCGGCCCGCAGCGCCCGGGCCCCCAGACGGGACACCTCGCCGTCCAGCCTCGGGAACAACTCCGTGTCCGTCACGCGCAGTTCCGGCCCGAACAGCGTCGAAAGCGCCGGGCGGGCGCGGCCCGTCTGGAGGGAGACGACCTCCCGCAGCACACCCGTCAGCTGCTCGGCCATCTCCTGCGCCGAGGCGAACCGGCGCGCCGGGTCGGGGTCGGTGGCCCGGACCAGGAGCCGGTAGAACGACTCGTACTGCCGGAACACCTCGATGTGGTCCGGATCGGGCAGGGAGTCGGCGTAGACGTTCGTGTAGCCCTGGAAGTCGAAGGTCAGAACGGCCAGGGTGCGGGCCACGGTGAACAGGTCGCTCGCCACCGACGGGCCCGCCTCGGCCACCTCGGGGGCCTGGTAGCCGACCGTGCCGTAGATGGCCGACTCCTCGTCGTCCATCCTGCGTACCGCGCCCATGTCGATCAGCTTCAGCTGGTCCTCGGTCTGGATCGCGTTGTCGACCTTGAAGTCGCAGTACAGCAGGTTCCGGCTGTGCAGGTGCCCGAGCGCCTCCAGCGCCTCGATGCCGTACGCGCAGGCCTGCTCCACCGGCAGCGGGTCGCGCCTGCCCTGCGCCGTGCGACGGGCGTTGGCGATCTCCTTGAGGGACTTGCCGCCGACGTACTCCATGACGATGTAGCCGTCGAGCGAACCCGTGCGCTGGTCGAGGTGCTCCACGAAGTTGTAGATCCGCACGATGTTGGCGTGCTCGATCTCCGCGAGGAAGCGGCGCTCGGAGATCGCAGCCGCCATCGCGTCCTGGTCGCCCGTGTCCAGCAGGCCCTTCAGGACCACCCAGCGGTCCGAGACCGCCCGGTCGACGGCGAGGTAGATCCAGCCCAGCCCGCCGTGCGCCAGGCAGCCGACCACCTCGTACTGGCCGTGCACCACGTCCCCGGCCCTCAGCTTCGGCACGAACGAATACGGATGACCGCACTTCGTGCAGAAACCCTCCGTACGGCCCGGCCGGTCGCCGCGCGCCCGGCCCACCGGGGCGCCGCAGTCGGAGCGCGAGCAGAACCGCTTCCGCTCGGGCACCTCGGGGTCGTCCAGGACCATCTCGCGCGGGTCGGGCCGCGGGATCGGCGGCACCTGCACCAGACCCGCGCCGAGCCGCCCCCGCGACCCGGAGCCGGCGGTCGAACCGGAGCTGCGCACCGACACCGAGCGGCCCGTCGCCTTGCCCGACAGGGACCGCGACAGACGCCCCGACACCGAGCGGCGCGACTTCGACGACTGCGACGACGTCCGCGAACTGTGGCCGCTGGAGCGGGAACCGCCACTGCCCGCCGACCCGCGGGAGCCGCCCCTGCCGCCCGCGGTGATGCCGGTGGGGGGCGAGCCGACCATGCCTTCCCCGGAGCGGGGACCCCCGGCCGCGACGACCGGGGCCAGACCACAGGTGTCGCAGTACAGCTCGCCGCCGCCCACGTCCTCGTACGTGCCGTCGCAGGCGGGGCGCTGACAGGTGCGCGGCGGCGCGCCGGGCGCCTCCTGCGGTGCCTGACTCATGGACTCCCCCTCGTCACTCATGCGCCCGGCCCCCTCCGGTCGTCCTCCGGCACGCCCTGCCCCGGCACTCGCGGGCCCCCGCCGAACAGCTCCGCCGCAGCGTGCTGGTAGCGCAGCACCGCCTGCTCGGCGGCGCGCAGGTCGCAGGGCGCGCTCCACAGCATGCGGCGCGCCTTCTCGTACCGCTCCACCAGCAGCGTGTCCTCGGCGAAGCCGTGCCGGGCGACCTTCGCCTTGTACGCGTCCAGCCGGCCGCGCAGCTCGGCGCGGACCGCCAGCGGGGCGGTGACCGCGGTCAACGACTCGCGGGCGCGCAGCAGTTCGTCCTCGGCCTTCTGCTCCAGCGACTCCAGCAGCGGGGACAGCCGGTGCCACTGCGCCTGCCTGCGGTACTCAGCGGCCGCCGCCAGCTGCTCCTGGAGGACGGTCGGCGGGCCGCTGACGACGGGCACCTCCGTCGCCGCGATCTTCGCCAGCACCTCGCCGCGTGCCGTGCGCGCCTCGGCCAGCGTGCGGTCCGCGCGGCTGAGGAGGTCCCGCAGCTTCACGATCCGCTTCTCGGCGTCCTGCCGGACGGTCAGTACGGCGTCGATCTCACGGCGTACCTCGTCCAGGGCACGTGCCTCGCGGTCGTACACCGTCGTGTCCGGCCGGCCGCCGCCCGGCGCCGAACTGCCCTCCGCGGCCACCCAGAACGCCAGCGGGTCCGAGACCACCTGCTCGCGCAGCTTCGTCAGTATCCGCGTGATGCGCTCCAGGTCGTCGCCCGCGGGGTGCTCGCCGGGGCGCACGCCGACCGAGTGCGCCAGCCGCCGGGTGCGCTGGAGTTCCGCCGCGAGCAGGTCGATCCGGGCCGGCAGCGCCGACCAGACCGCGTCCGCGGCGACCACCATGTCCAGGCTCGTCGCGTACAGCTCGTTCATCCGGTCGACGAGGGTGCTGAGCGAGTAGCGCTCGCTGAGTTTCGTCGGACTGCCGTGCAGGGTGGGGGCGTTGGCCGTCGCCGTGGCGCTGCCCGCGACGGTGACCGAGTCGCCGTTCAGCAGTTCCGTCAGCTCCACCAGGTCCTCGCGGCTGGACCAGCGGCGGCGGGAGCGGATGTCGCGGGCGGAGCGCAGCGCGTCGGTGTACGCGTCGAAGTACGCCCACAGCAGCGTGATCGACGCCTCCGTGGCCGTCCAGCGCTCCTGGGTGACGCCGGTGAGCTCGGCGCCCTCCAGGAGTCTGCGGCCCGCGTGGTCCTGAAGGGCGAGGAGCGAGGTCTCGATCGCCTCGTGCTCCGCGCCGAGCCGCGCCAGCGCACGGTCCACCTCGTCCCGGTCCATCACCGGCCCGGTGGGTCCCGTGACGCCCATCGATCACCTCTCGCTGCGTAGTGCCCGTCGGGGCTTCGTCGTGGTCCGGTGCCTACCGGTCGTCAGCTCGTGCGGAGGTACTGCGGTGCCGGGGGTTCCGACTTCTTCGCATCCTTGCCCAGAGTTGCCGACAGCCATTGGTCGTACGACGCCTGCCAGCCGTTCGCGGTGTCCTTGCGGTAGTCCACCAGGATCTGGTTGACCCGGCGTACCAGGTCGTCCGCGTCCTTCTTCATCGCCACGCCGTAGTACTCGGCAGTGAAGGCGTCACCCTTGAGCTGGACCGTCGGATCCTGTGCCGCCTGGCTCGCCGCGAGCGCGCCGTCGGTGACCACGGCGTCGACCTCGCCGAGCTGGAGCCGCACCAGGCAGTCGAGTTGATTCGGCACGGTGGTGGAGATGTCGGTACTGGCGGGGAGGTCGCCGTCCTTCTTGTCCGCATCCAGCGTGGAGTACGCGGTCGAGCCCGCCGCCGTGCAGATCCTGCGGCCGGCGAGCGTGTCGTCGTAGCCCTTGACCGGGGAGGACTTCGGAGCCAGGACCTGCTGGCCCGTCTTGAAGTAGGGCGCGGAGAAGGCGACGTCGGGGATGCGGTCGCAGTTGATCGTCATCGTGCGGACGACCATGTCCACGCGGCCGTCCTTGATGGCCGGGATGCGCTGGTCGGTGGGGATCGCCTTGAACTGCACGGCGTCCGGGTCGCCGAGTATGTCCTCGGCGATGCGGTGGACCAGGTCGATGTCGAAGCCTTCGAGCTCCGCGGTCTTGCCGCTGTTGGGGTTGCGGTAGCCCCAGCGGTAGCTGTTCTGGTCGACGCCGACGATCAGTTTGCGCTTCTCGCCCTGGCGGTTCTTGATCAACCGGATGGTGTCGCCGTCGGCGGAGGAGGGGGAGAGGGTCTGCTTCTCGGGGTCCTCGCAGTCCTTCTCCGCCGCCGTCCGGGCGGACTCGGCGGTCGCGGTGGTGTTCTGCGCGGACGTCGTGTCCGTGGTGAGCGGCAGGCAGAGGGCCACCAGCGCCACCAGGGCGCACACGACTGCCATCGCGGTCACTCCGCCCCAGCCCCTGAGCGCGTCTCGCACGGTCGTTCCTCCCTTCGCCCCCGGCCCGTTCATCGGTACTCCGACAGCCTGCGGCCGATGCCCAGGACCGACCCCGCGGCGCCCAGCACCGCCAGGACGGCCGCGCCGGCCGGTATGCCCGTCAGCGCGTCGCGGCCGTCGCCGGCCGCGCGCTTGAACTCCGTCTCCTCGTGCGCCAGTGCCGTGCGCAGGTTCTCGTCGACGCTGTCGAAGCACTCGCCCGTCGCGTCCTTGCTGCCGATGACGCGGTCCAGCGCCTGCTGGTAGTTGCCGTGCTCGTCCTGCTCGCGGGCCGCGGCGTGGCGCTTCTTCCACTCCGTCATGTTGCCCACGGCGGCGGTGACAGGGCGCTCGCCCGAGGAGTCGTCGGCGAGCTTCTCCGCCGCCGCCAGCTGCGCCGCGAGGGCCTTGATGTCCCTGCCGAAGTCGTAGTCGTAGGCGTCGTAGGTCTCTTTGCCGACCTTCTTCGTCTCCGCGCCGCGGGCCACCAGCGTCAGGTTCTCGTTGCCCCGGGCCTTGAGGGAGGCGATGCGCGCGTCGTGCAGGACGTTCAGGGAGCGGACGCCGTGGTCGTAGGAGTCGTCAAGGCCCGCGCGGGCGACGGTGTGGCCGACGACCAGCCAGAGGAGGACGACCGTGGCCGTGGCCGTGGCGGCCACCAGGCCGTGATTCAGGACCCTGTTCGTCCGCCGGTAGTTGCGGTGCTGGGCCCACGCGAGGGCGGCCAGGGCGGCGACGCCGAGGGCGATGGCCGCCCAGGGGTAGGGCGTGGCGCTCGCGTAGTCCGCGCCGAGGCGCTGGTTCTCCTTCTTGTAGAGGTCCTCCGCCGCCGGGAGCATCTCCTTCTGCATCTTCTCGTTGGCGTAGCGCAGGTAGGCGCCGCCGACGGGGAAGCCCTGGCGGTTGTAGGTGCGGGCGCGCTCCACCAGGCCCTTGTACTCCGGGAGGAGTCTGTTGAGTTCGGCGATCGTCGCCGTGGACGGGGAGCCCGGTTCGGCGTTGGCGGCGGCGTTGACGAGCTTCTCGGCGGCCGTGCGGATGTCCCGCTCGTAGCGGTCGCGGGTGGCGGCCGACTCCTGGCCGCCGGCGAGGAAGCCGCTGGAGGCGGCGGTGTTGGCGTCCGCGAGGGAGCGGTAGATGTCGGCGGCGTCCGAACTGAGGGGCTGGCTGCGGGTGAGGACGTCGTCGGCGGCGGCCGCGCGGTCGGTCATCTGCCAGGCGGTGACGGCGCCGAAGGCGATGACGAGGAGGGCGAGGAGGGCGCCGATGATGCGCAGGCGGCCGGGTTCGGTGGTGGCGGCGGCACGGAGCTGGTCGAGGCCTTCGGCGAAGGCGGTGCGGCGGGGCGCCGCCGGGGGCGTCGAGCGCGCCGGAGTGTTCTCGGGGGGCCGGGCGGGGGGTGCCGTCTGTGCCGGGACCGCCGGCAGGACGGGCAGGCCCGGGCCCGGTGGTGGTGGGCTGCTCTTCGGCGTGTACGTCACTGTGACCTCCCCCATGGCCATCCGTCGCCGCAAGTATCGCTGCCGGGGCTGACATCCGCACCGGGCTTGCCTCGATCTTGATCGGATCGCAGCGTGGAGCGCGGCTCGCGCCCCCCTTGCACGACCCCTCGCCCCCCTTGCCCAGGAACACGTGCGGGGCGGTGGTTCGGTTCCCGGGGGTGGGGGTGCGCGTCTTCGCGTGGCGCCGGGTGGTGGGTCGGGGCCGCGCCGGGGGGGCCGTCCTCGGAACGTCGCGATGGGGTTGCGTGCCGACTGACTGTGCGTTGACGCGACAACCGCTGCGGGCGGACACCCCCCGACACGGCCCCTTCTCGCCGTACGCGAGTGCGGGCGCGCTCTGCCCCCGCCGCGGGCATGCGCGCCGCCCCAGCTGCGGGCATGCGTGCCGCCCCAGCTGCGGGCATGCGTGCCGCTAAGGGCGGCACGGGTGGGCGCAGCGGCACCCCGTTCCGCCGGGTTGCGGACCCACCCGGCCTCAGCAGCGACGCCGAGCATCCGGGAACGCCGGGTTGCGAACCCCCGGCTCCTACTTCAGCGCACCCGCCGTCAGCCCCTGCACCACCTGCCGCTGGAAGATGATGTACGCCGCCAGCACCGGCAGCATCGCCATGACGAGGCCCGCGAAGAGGCCCGACCAGTCACCCTTGTAGCCCTGGCTGACCGCCAGCTGCACCAGGCCCTGCGTGAGGACGCGCTTGTCGGGGTCGGTGTTGAGGACCGTGGGGAGCATGTACTGGTTCCACTGGCCCAGGAAGTTGAAGATGCCGACGCTGATCAGGCCCGGTTTGGCCATGGGCAGCATGATCTGGAAGAACGTGCGGCTGTGGGAGGCCCCGTCGACGAACGCCGCCTCGGCGATCGACGTCGGCAGCGTGCGGAAGAACGCCGTCAGGAAGAAGACCGTGAACGGCAGGGAGTAGGCGATGTAGACGAGGATCAGGCCGTGGATGGTGTTCAGCAGGCCCATGTTGTTCACGACGTAGAACAGCGGGACCAGCGCGAGCATGATCGGGAAGCTCATGCCGCCGATGAACAGGAAGTAGATGAACCGGTTGCCCGGGAAGTCGAAGCGGGCCAGGACGTAGGCCGCCATGGAGCCGAGGACCAGCGTGCCGATGAGCGAGCCGCCCACCACGAGCACCGTGTTGAGGAAGTAGTCGCTCATGTTGGCCTGGGTCCACGCCCGCGACCAGTTGTCGAAGTGCAGGGAGTCCGGGAGCGACCAGGGGGAGCTGAAGATGGAGCGGTCGTCCTTGAAGGACGTCATGACCGCCCACAGCAGCGGCATGACCACCATGAACGCCCAGATGACCAGGACACCGTGGGAGAAGACGTTGAGGACCGTGCCCTCCTTCTTCTCCTTGGGCGGCAGGGCCGGCGGCAGGTCCTCCTTGGCCAGGGGGGCGCCTGACTCGGCCGGGAGCGGAGCGGGGGTTTCGGTCGTCTTCATCAGTACTCCAGCCGCTCGCGACGGCCCAGCCGCATCACCACGGCGGCGAAGGCCAGCGTGACGACGAGCAGGGCGACACCGATGGTGGTGGCGTAGGCGGCCTGCCCGTCACGGAACGCCTTCTGGTACACGTACAGGACCATGACGGTGGTCGAGTAGTCGGGGCCGCCCGGCCCGGTCGTCATGATCTGCACGACCGCGAACGACTCGGCGCCCAGGGCGAGGATGCCCATGTAGACCCAGCCGGACTGCACCGTGTCCCAGAGGAGGGGCAGGGTGACCCGGAAGAACGTGGTGACGCGGTTCGCGCCGTCCAGGAGCGCGGCCTCGTACATCTCTGCCGGGATCGAGGCCATGCCGGCGGAGAAGAGGACGACGAAGAAGCCGACTGTGGACCAGACGAGGACCGCCATCACGGCCCAGAGAGCCAGATCGGGGTCGCCCAGCCACAGGGGCTGGACGTCGTCCAGGCCGATGCCGCGCAGCAGCGAATTGAGCGCGCCACTGTCCGGGTTGTATGCGAACGCGAACAGCAGCGCGACGATGGCGATCGAGAGGACCTGCGGGAAGAAGTAGACGATCTTGTAGAAGGAGGAGCCGCGGACACCGGTGATCACCGGGCCGTTCCTTCTCTTTCTGCCGCCCACGTTGATCATGAAGGCGAAGAACAGCGCGAGGCCGATCGTCACCACCGGCAGCAGGAGGGCGAACAGCAGGCTGTGCTGCAACGACTTCCAGAAGATGTCGTCGTCGAGCATCCGGCTGTAGTTGTCGAAACCGACCATCTTGAATTCGGGGCTCAGGCCGGTCCAGTCCGTGAACGAGTAATAGATGGACTGGATGAACGGCCAGACCACGAAGAGCGCGTACAGTCCCAGGGGCAACGCCAGGAACCCCACGATGAACCGGTACTTGCCGTGCTGCATCGCCACTCCGGTGCCGTGTGCGGAATTTGGTTTTCCGGTGCCGTTACTGGTGCTTGTAGTGCTTGATGGAGTCGTCCTTGGCGGTCTCGTCGGCGAAGGCCTGGATCTTCTTGATGGCCTCGGCCGGGGTCAGCCGGCCGGCCATCATCTCGCCCAGCCCGGAGACGCCGATCTTCTCCTTCTGCAACTGCACGTACCAGTCCTGCATACGGGGATTCACCACGTTCTCGCCGGCCTTGTCCAGCGCCGCGACACCGGATTTCAGACCGGGGGTGAGGGCGATGCCGTCGGTGCCGCCGTTGTACGCGGTCAGCGACTTCACCTTGCCGGTGAAGTTCTTGGAGGAGGCCTCGCTGAGCATGATGCGCAGTTGCTCCATGCCGCCGGCGGCGTTCTTCGCCTTGGCCGGGACGATGAAGGGCTCGCCGCCGGAGGCCCAGATGGTGCCGAAGGGCATCTTGTCGGAGGAGTCGAGGCCGGTGGGCGCGGAGACGGCCAGGTCGAAGTCCTCGGGGATGACGTTGGCCGACTCGTTCTCCACCCAGGAGCCGTTCGGGATGAACAGCGCCTTGCCCTCGGCCCACGCGGTCTGTGACTGGATGTGGTCCAGGCCCGGGGTGCCCTTGAGGACGTAACCCTTCTTGTAGAGCTCGTAGTACGCGTCGAAACAGGCCTTGACGGCCGGGTGCTTCCAGGCGTTCGGCTCCAGGTTGTCGATGGCGTCGAGGACCTCCCGGCCGCCGACCTTGCCGATCATCGGGTAGAGCGAGAAGGGGAGGTAGTACGGGTATTTGCCCGCGTACGTCCAGCCCGCCATGCCCTTCTTCTTGGCCTTCGCGCAGACCGCGAGCATCTGGTCCCAGGTCTCGGGGTACTGCTCGTCGAGCGAGTCCAGGGCCTTCTGCGAGTACCAGACGCCGTACACCGTGTAGGCGTAGTAGAGGATCCAGACCTTCTCGCCGTCGAACTGGCCCATCTCCACGATGCCGGGGCGCAGCGTGTCGCGGACCTTCTTGCCCGGGTCGTCGTAGGAGGGCGCGTCCAGCAGCGGGGTGAGGTCGGTGAGCTGGTTCTTGCCGACCAGGACGCCCATGTCCATCTGCTCGGCGCCGGAGTTGTCGATGAGGTCCGGCGGAGTGCCCTGGTTGAAGCGGGGCTGGAGGGTGGACTGGATCTTCTGGGTCGCGGAGAACTTCACCGAGGCGTTGGGGAAGTTCTTCTCGTAGATCTTCACGGCGTCCTCGGCGTACTCCTTGCCGAAACCACCGTCGAACAGGACGAATTCCATGCCCGCGGTGTCGTTGACCGCCAGCGGGTTCTTCGCGGTCTTCTTGCCTGCCTTGGCCTTGTCCCCGCTGTCGTCGCCGCCGCTGCTCGCGCAGGCGGACAGGAAGCTCATGGTGGGGACGGAGATCAGCCCGAGCGCGGCGGACCGTTTGATCAGATCACGGCGGCCGACACCCTCGGTGCCGTGGTTCTCGGCGGAAGTGGATCCCATGCTCAAGTCCTCGCCTTCTCCAGGACTCAGGCGGTGAACCGGATCCTCCCCGGCACCGCGATCGGGTCAAGCTGGGTCGTGCAGGAAAGTGCGGGTGGCGACGTGCGGGTGGTGATGTGCGGATCGGGTGAAGCGTGCGACAGGTATAGTCCACTTCCCGTCGGCGGATCAACATCGAACACAGGGTTGGCCGTGGGTCTTATCCGAGTTGAGACCTCGCGGAAGTATGAGTGACCTGTGGGTGCTCCGCCGGATATATCCCGGTCACCGCGCCCGAATGCCACAGGCAACACCCTTGACACTCCCCGCCACTTGGGCAACTACTGGTCCTTGCGCATTGATGGTGACAACGTTGTCCACTGCGCAGGGAGGGTACCCGTTGATGCAGCGGAAAGCTCGGCACAGATGGGGTTCGGCGGTCGTGTCGGCGACCGCCTTCGCTTTGGCCCTGAGTTCGCAGGGCGTTGCGGTCGCACTGCCACCGGCGCCGGAGAAACCCGATCGGGGGTTCGCCTCCTCGTTCGAGGCGGACGACCCTGTTCCGGACTGGTCGAACACCGTCGACACCGGCCCCGACGGCCGCAAGCGCGCCTCGGGCGTCGACGGCGGCTACAGCAGCGGCATACCGGGCAATGTGACCGACCGGGTCACCGATGTCCGGGCCAGTGCCGAGAACACGGGCGGCGGCGAGGTGAAGGAGAACCTCGTCGACGGCGAACCGAGCACCAAATGGCTCGTCTTCGAGCCCACCGGCTGGGTCGAGTTCGACCTTGACAAACCAGTCAAACTGGTGCGCTACGCACTGACGTCGGCCAACGACCACGACGAGCGCGACCCGAAGGACTGGACCCTGAAGGGCTCCGCCGACGGCAAGGACTGGCAGACCCTGGACACCCGCTCCGGCGCGTCCTTCTCCGAGCGGTTCCAGACGAAGACGTACGACCTCGCCGAACCCGGCGAGTACCGGCACTTCCGGCTGGACGTCACCGGCAACAACGGCGGCGCCATCCTCCAGCTCGCCGACCTCCAGCTGTCCACGGGCGGCGGCGACGGGCCGGTCCCGCAGGACATGCTCTCCCTGGTCGACCGCGGCCCGAGCGGCTCCCCCACCGCCAAGGCGGGCGCCGGGTTCACCGGGAAGCGTGCCCTGCGCTACGCCGGCCGGCACACCGCCGACGGGCGGGCGTACTCGTACAACAAGGTCTTCGACGTGAACGTGGCCGTCGGCCGGAACACGCGGCTGGCCTACCGGATCTTCCCGTCGATGGCGGACGGCGACCTCGACTACGACGCCACGAACGTCTCCGTCGACCTCGCCTTCACCGACGGCACCCACCTGAGCGACCTGCGTGCGACGGACCAGCACGGCTTCCCGCTGACCCCGCGGGGGCAGGGCGACTCGAAGATCCTCTACGTCAACCAGTGGAACAACGTCACCTCGCGGATCGGGTCGGTCGCGGCCGGGAAGACCGTGGACCGGATCCTGGTGGCGTACGACTCCCCCAAGGGCCCGGCGAAGTTCCGGGGCTGGCTGGACGACCTGACCATCGCGTCCGTCGCCCCCGAGCAGCCGAAGGCGCACCTGTCGGACTACGCGGTGACCACCCGCGGGACGAACTCCAGCGGCGGCTTCTCACGGGGCAACAACTTCCCGGCGACGGCGGTGCCGCACGGCTTCAACTTCTGGACGCCGGTGACCAACGCGGGTTCGCTGAGCTGGCTGTACGACTACGCGCGAGCCAACAACGCCGACAACCTGCCGACGATCCAGGCGTTCAGCGCCAGTCATGAGCCCAGTCCCTGGATGGGCGACCGGCAGACCTTCCAGGTGATGCCGTCCGTCGCCGCCGGCACTCCGGACCTCGGCCGGGAGGCCCGGGAGCTGGCCTTCCGGCACGAGAACGAGACGGCCCGGCCGTACTACTACGGGGTGCGCTTCGAGAACGGCCTGAAGGCCGAGATGGCACCGACCGATCACGCGGCGGCGCTGCGCTTCACCTACCCCGGCGACGACGCGAGCGTCCTCTTCGACAACGTCACCGACCAGGCGGGGCTGTCCCTCGACAAGGAGAACGGCATCGTCACCGGCTACTCGGACGTGAAGTCCGGGCTGTCGACGGGCGCCACCCGGCTGTTCGTCCACGGCGAGTTCGACAAGCCGGTGACCGAGGGCGACTCCAGCGGCGTCAAGGGCCACCTGCGCTTCAAGGCCGACGACCGGACCGTCACCCTGCGGCTGGCGACCTCGCTCATCAGCGTCGACCAGGCCAAGGACAATTTGCGCCAGGAGATCCCGGAGGGCAGGTCCTTCGAGGCGGTGAAGAGGAGCGCCCAGCGGCAGTGGGACCGGCTGCTCGGCAAGGTCGAGGTCGAGGGTGCGACGCCCGACCAGCTGACGACGCTGTATTCCAGCCTGTACCGGCTGTATCTGTACCCGAACTCCGGTTTCGAGAAGGTCGGCGGCAAGCACCAGTACGCCTCGCCCTTCTCCCCCATGCCGAACCCGGACACCCCGACGCACACCGGCGCGAAGATCGTCGACGGCAAGGTGTACGTCAACAACGGCTTCTGGGACACGTACCGGACGACCTGGCCCGCGTACTCGTTCCTGACCCCGTCCCGGGCGGGTGAGCTGGTCGACGGGTTCGTGCAGCAGTACAAGGACGGCGGCTGGACCTCCCGCTGGTCCTCCCCCGGCTACGCGGACCTCATGACGGGCACGTCCTCGGACGTGGCGTTCGCGGACGCGTACGTCAAGGGAGTCGACTTCGACGCGAAGGCGGCGTACGAGGCGGCGGTGAAGAACGCGACGGTCGTACCGCCGAACCCGGGCGTCGGCCGCAAGGGCATGGCCACCTCCCCGTTCCTCGGCTACACGAGCACCGAGACGCACGAGGGCCTGTCCTGGGCGCTGGAGGGCTACCTCAACGACTACGGCATCTCCCGCATGGGCCGCAAGCTCTACGAGGAGACCGGTGAGCGGCGCTACAAGGAGGAGTCGGAGTACTTCCTGGACCGCGCCCAGGACTACGTGAACCTCTTCGACACGAAGGCCGGCTTCTTCCAGGGCCGGAACGCGAAGGGCGACTGGCGGGTCGAGTCCTCGAAGTACGACCCGCGGGTCTGGGGCCACGACTACACCGAGACCAACGGCTGGGGGTACGCCTTCACCGCCCCGCAGGACAGCCGCGGCCTGGCGAACCTCTACGGCGGCCGGAAGGGCCTCGCCGACAAGCTCGACGCGTACCTCTCCACCCCGGAGACGGCCTCCCCCGAGTTCGTCGGCTCCTACGGCGGTGTCATCCACGAGATGACCGAGGCGCGGGACGTGCGGATGGGCATGTACGGGCACTCCAACCAGGTCGCGCATCACGCCCTGTACATGTACGACGCGGCCGGGCAGCCCTGGAAGACGCAGAAGAACGTCCGCGAGGTGCTGTCCCGGCTGTACACCGGCAGCGAGATCGGGCAGGGCTACCACGGCGACGAGGACAACGGCGAGCAGTCGGCCTGGTACCTGTTCTCCGCGCTCGGCTTCTACCCGCTGGTGATGGGCAGCGGCGAGTACGCCATCGGCTCGCCCCTGTTCACGAAGGCGACCGTGCACCTGGAGAACGGGCGCGAACTGGTGGTGAAGGCGCCGCGGAACAGCGCGAGGAACGTGTACGTGCAGGGGCTGAAGGTCAACGGCCGGACCTGGACGAAGACCTCGCTGCCGCACGCGCTGGTCGCCAAGGGCGGTGTCCTGGAGTTCGACATGGGCCCGCGGCCGTCGTCCTGGGGCACGGGCGGGCATGCCGCGCCCGTGTCGATCACCCGGGACGACGAAGTGCCGACGCCCCGCGCGGACGTGCTGGAGGGCGACGGTGCCCTGTTCGACGACACGTCGGCGACGGACGCGGCGGTGACGTCCGTGGACCTGCCGGTTCGCGAGGGCGCCGAGGCGGTCCAGTACACGCTGACGTCGTCGGCGGACCGGGCGAAGGCACCGGAGGGCTGGACGCTCCAGGGCTCCTCGGACGGTGAGACCTGGCGGACGCTGGACCGGCGCTCCGGGGAGTCCTTCGCCTGGGACCGGCAGACCCGCGCGTTCACCGTGCAGTCGCCGGGTACGTACGAGAAGTACCGCCTGGTCCTCGATGGTGAGGCCACCCTGGCGGAAGTCGAACTGCTCACCTGAGCAGCCGAGTTGGGGGTCCGATGCCGCTTGACGTGCCCGTCCTGCCCGAGGGGGTCGACCCGGCCTGGCTGCCGCCCGCCGCCTTCCGGGCGATCGGCGGCCGCCGGACCCTGGTCCGCGGATCGGGTCCGCTGGTGGAGACGGTGCACGGGGAGGTGGCTCAGGCCTGCCGGCGGTTCGGGGGCCGGGTCGTGCGCGACGCCCGACCGGGCGACGCGTACGACCTGGTCCTCGGCCTCGGTGCCGAGGGCCCGGACCCCCTCGGCGAGGAGGGTTTCACCTGCGTGCGGGAGAGCGGCACGACGACCGTCACCGCCTCCGGTGGACACGGACTGCTGTACGGGCTGTTCCACGTCGTACGCCTCGGGGAGGCGGCCTTCGCCGGCGAGCGGGCGAGGGAGACCCACCGTCCCGCACTCGACCTGCGCATGCTCGACCACTGGGACAACGTGGCCGTGCACCCGGTCATGGGACAGGTGGAGCGCGGGTACGCGGGTGGCTCGCTGTTCTGGCGGGACGGCAGGGCGCGGGGCGAACTCGGCCGGGTGCGGGCGTACGGCAGGCTGCTGGCGGCGTGCGGGATCAACGCGGTCTCCGTGAACAACGTCAATGTGCACGCGGCCGAGGCGCGCCTGCTGACCGACCGCATCGGTGAAGTGGCCGACATCGCCGGGGCGTTGCGGCCCTACGGCATCCGCACCCACCTGTCGGTCTCCTTCGCCGCGCCGATCGCACTGGGCGGGCTGCCCACCGCCGATCCGCTGGACGGGGCGGTGCGCGACTGGTGGGCCGGGGCGACGCGGCGGGTGTACGAGGCGATACCCGACTTCGGCGGGTACCTGGTGAAGGCGGACTCGGAGGGGCAGCCGGGGCCGTTCGCGTACGGCCGCAGTCACGCCGAGGGCGCGAACCTGCTGGCGGCGGCACTGGAGCCGTTCGGCGGCACGGTGCACTGGCGGGCGTTCGTCTACGACCACCGCCAGGACTGGCGGGACCGCACGACCGACCGGGCCCGGGCCGCGTACGACCATTTCGTGCCGCTGGACGGGGAGTTCGCCGGCAACGCCGTGCTCCAGGTGAAACACGGGCCGATGGACTTCCAGGCGCGGGAGCCGGTCTCGCCGCTGATCGGCGCGATGCCACGGACCCGGCTGGCGGTGGAAGTGCAGGCCACGCAGGAGTACACCGGGCAGCAGCGGCATGTGTGCTGGCTGGGGCCGATGTGGAGTGAGGTGCTGCGGTTCCGGCACGAACACGACCAGCAGATCGGCGCGTTGGCGCGGGGCGGGCTCGTCGCCGTGTCGAACGCCGGTGACGACCCGTTCTGGACCGGGCATCCGCTGGCGCAGGCCAACCTGTACACCTTCGGGCGGCTGGCCTGGCAGCCGGACGCCGAGCCGCGCGCGGTGCTCGACGAGTGGATCGGCCTCAGCTTCCCGGACGCGCCGCCGCAGGTGACCGACGGGCTGCACGCCGTGCTCGACGGCTCCTGGCGGACGTACGAGAAGTACACCGCTCCCCTGGGCGTGGGCTTCATGGTGCAGCCGGGGCACCACTACGGGCCGAGTGTGGACGGGTACGAGTACAGCCCGTGGGGGACCTACCACTTCGCCGACCGGGACGGGATCGGCGTCGACCGCAGTGTGAAGAGCGGTACGGGCTTCGCCGGGCAGTACGGCGAGCCGTGGGCCGAGCTGTACGAGTCGCCGGACACCTGCCCCGACGAGCTGCTGCTGTTCTTCCACCATGTGCCGTACGGGCATGTGCTGAAGAGCGGGAAGACCGTGATCCAGCACGTCTACGACACGCACTTCGAGGGTGTCGAGGAGGTCGAGGAGGCCCGGTCGGTGTGGGCGTCCCTGGCCGGGCTGGTGGACCCGGCGCGCCATGCGCGGGTGGCGGAGCGCTACGAGGAGCAGCTCCGCGGCGCCCGCGAGTGGCGCGACCAGGTCAACAGCTACTTCTTCCGCAAGTCCGGGGTGCCGGACGGGCGGGGACGGCGGATCTGCTGAAGGATCGCCACGCCCAGGGGGTCGAGGACCAGGGGTTCGCCCTGGTCCAGGCGCTTGCCGGTGAGCAGGTCGGTCGCGGTGGCGTGGGCGGTGAGACGGGCCGGTTCGGGGGCGTGGTTGAGGAGGAAGAGCAGGCGGGTGCCGTCGGGGGCGACCCGGGTGGCGGCCTCCACCGCGGGGTGGCCGGCGTAGGGGCCGAGCAGGTCGTGGCGGGTCAGGATCCGGCGGACGACCTCGTCGAGGCCCGGCCGGCCGAGGGCGGTGGCGACGTACCAGGCCTCGCCGTCGCCGTACGGGTTGCGGGTGACCGCGGGGGTGCCCGCGTAGAAGTCGGTGCCGTACGTGGCGACGGTCTCGGCGCCGCGCGGGAGCACGATCTCGAAGACGAGCCGGGCCTCCGTGCCGAGTTCGGGAACGGTCTGGGCGAACTCCGGTGGCCGGGCGTCCCATTCGTCCACGCGGATGCCCATGAGGGGGGCGAGCGGCCCGGGGACGTCGGTGCGGAACGCGCGGTCGTGCTCGTCGACGCGGCCGGAGAGGAAGGTGGCCAGGACCGTGCCGCCGCGTGCGGCGACGGCTTCGAGGCGGGCGGCGAGATCGCCCTTGACCATGTGGAGGACCGGCGCGAGGACCACGTCGTAGGGCGTGAGGTCGGCGGTCTGCGGGATCACGTCCACGTCGGCGCCCGCTCTCCGGGCGGCCCGGTAGTAGGCGTGGACCACGTCCGGGTACTTGACCAGCCGGGACGGGCCGTCGGAGATCTCCAGGGCCCACCAGCTGTCCCAGTCGAAGAGGAGCGCGGTGCGGGCGGGGGTGCGGGCGCCGAGCGTCCGGTCGCCCAGGGCCTCCAGCTCCCGTCCGAGGGCCGCGACTTCACGGAAGACGCGCGTGTCGTCGCGGCCCGCGTGGCCGATGACCGCCCCGTGGTACTTCTCGCAGGCGCCCCGGGAGGCGCGCAGCTGGAAGTAGAGGGCGGCGTCGGCGCCGTGGGCGATGGCCTGGAAGGTGGCGAGGCGGAGTTCGCCGGGCCGCCGGAGCGGGTTGACGTCACGGCAGGCCGTCGTGGACGGGGTCTGCTCCATCAGCCAGAACGGGGCGCCGTCCTTCAGGCCGCGCATCAGGTCGTGGGCGAGGGCGGGCCGGGTCGGCGGCGCGTCCAGGGGCGGATAGTTGTCCCAGGAGGCGAAGTCGAGGTGGGGCGCCCAGCGGTGGTAGTCGAGGGGGCGAAAGAGGCCCATGAAGTTGGTGGTGACGGGTGTGCCGGGGTCGTGGGCGCGGATCACCTCCTTCTCGGCCAGGAAGCAGCCGAGGAGGGCGTCGGTGGTGAAGCGGAAGTAGTCGAGGGTGATGCCCTGGAAGGCGGTGTGGTCGGGGCCGCGCCAGTGCTCGGTGAGCACGTTCGGCGGCTCGATCTGGTCCCAGTCGGTGTAGCGGTGCGACCAGAAGGTGGTCCACCAGGCGTCGTTGAGGGCGTCGAGCGTGCCGTGCCGGTCCCGGAGCCAGTGCCGGAACGCCTCGGCGCACAGATCGCAGTAACAGGCGCCGCCGTACTCGTTGTTGACGTGCCAGGCGAGCAGGGCCGGGTGCTGCGCGTAGCGTTCGGCGAGTCGGGAGGCCAGCGCGGTGGCGTGCTCACGGTACGCCGGTGAGCTGGGGCAGAAGTTGTGGCGCTGGCCGTAGCGGTGGCGGCGGCCCTCGAAGTCGGTGCGGTTGACCTCGGGGTGCCGCTTGGCGAGCCAGGGCGGGAGGGCGGCGGTGCCGGTGGCCAGACACACCTGGCGGCCCTCGGTCGCCGCGCGGTCGAGGATGCGGTCCAGCACCGTGAAGTCGTGGGTGTCCGGCGCGGGCTGGATCAGGGACCAGATGAAGACGCCGACGGTGAGGGTGTCGATGCCGGCCCGGGTGAACAGGCGGTGGTCCTCGTCCCAGACCTCTTCGGGCCACTGCTCGGGGTTGTGGTCGCCGCCGTAGCGGATCTTCCTCGTCATGCGGTGAAGTCCTTCCGCGTCTCGGCGATCACCGGGCGGCTGCCGTGCAGCAGGGACAGCAGCAGCGGGGCGGCCAGCAGGGCGGCCACGGCCTCGGTCAGCAGGCTTGCCGACGCGGCCGTCACGACCAGCAGGGAGGCGAAGGCGAGGGTGACGCGGCCGTGCCGGAACAGGAAGTACGCGGCGAGGCGGGCGGTGTCCCGGGAGCGGAAGGCGAAGAGCGAGGTGAGGACGAGGGCGTGCGCGCCCCACAGGAGGCAGCCGGTGCCGGTCGCCGCGAGCAGCAGGGCCCACCAGCCGGGCAGGCCGGTGGCGGGGAAGTGCGTGAGGGTGAAGGCGATGACCGTCAGCCAGGCCAGCAGCGGGGTCCAGAGCTTCAGTGCCGGTACGGCGTTGAGCCGCAGGCCGCGCAGGTAGGCGCGGGCCGGGTGCAGTTCGGTGAGGTCGTGGCTGCGATGGTGGAGGGTGTAGAGCCCGGCGGACAGGGCGGGCCCGAGGGGCAGCAGGCACGGGGCCGCGAGGGGGAGGTTCGCGGGGTCGGGGCCGAGCAGCGGCAGCGCGGCCAGGCCCGGGGAGGCGGTGAGGAGGAGCAGCGCCTCGACCGTCAGCAGGGTGTGGATGAGGGCGGCGGCGCGGGAGAGGGTTCCGGTGCCGAAGTCGGACGCCCGTACGGTGCTCATGCGGCGGCCCCCCGGCGGGTCCGGCGCCGCTCGTCCCGCCGGGGCGCGTCGGGGAGGCGGATCACCCGTTCTCCTTCCGGAACCGCTCGTACGCCTTGTTGTGCAGGTCGACGAGTTGCTGCATGTTCTTCGACTTCAACTCGGCGAGGTAGGCGTCCCACTGGGACAGCGGGCGCTTGCCGAGGACGAACCGGAGGGTGTTCTGGATGACGGTGTCCTTGAGCGGGGTGTCCCAGAGGGTCGCCTGTTCCTGCTCGAACGACTGGAGCGGGTGGGCGGGGTCGATGGGCAGTTGTTCGCGCCGGGCCATGGCGGCCTGGAACTTCTGCTCGTCCGGACCGAACATGGAGGAGACCAGTTCCCAGCTGCCGCCGTAGGCGAAGACGCCGTTGTAGAAGCCGTAGTCCTTCTGCATGTCCTTGGGGGCGTCCGGGTCGGAGCCCATGAGGCTGATGCCGGGCTTCGGCCTGTACTGGCTGCCCGAGCGGGTGTAGGTGACGCCCTCGACGCCCCAGCGGGCCAGTCGCTGGCCCTCGTCCGAGTACCAGAGCCAGTCCACGAACTGCATCATGGCGACGAAGCTGTCGCTCTTGAGCGCCTTGCTGGAGATCATCACGCCGTTCTCCAGGCGACTGCCGCCCAGCACCACGGGCCCGGCCGGTCCGAGCGGCACCGGGACCATCTCGATCTTCGCGCCCTCGACCTGCTTCTCCAGGTTGTAGCGGTAGTTCTGCACCAGCTCCTGGGGGTTGGCGCTCATCGCGTAGCACTTCTCGGCGAGCAGCTTCTGCACCGCCTGGTCGTCGGTCTGGCTGAAGCTCTCGGGGTCCATGAGCTTCTCGGCGACGAGGCTGCGCAGGTACTCGACCATCTGGCGGTAGCCGTCCTGCGCGCCGGTGAAGACGTACTTCTGCGCCGTGTGGTCGAAGCTGATGTTGTCGTACGTCCAGCCGGCTCTGACGCCGAAGGCCTGCCCGAGGTAGCTGAACAGGGCGCCGCAGGGAAACGGGGTGTTGGTGCTCCAGCGGTCGGAGAGGGGGTACTTGTCCGGGTACTCCTCCTTGAGCGCCTTGAGGACGTCGTGCACCTCGTCCCAGGTGGTGGGCAGGGTGAGGCCGTGCTGGTCCAGGACGTCCGTGCGGAAGGACAGCGAGTAGCCGGCCTTGGCCTTCTCGTGCAGGCCGGGCAGCAGGTAGTACTTGCCGTCGGACTGGCGGATGGAGTCGAGCTCGGGTTCCAGCCTCCACTTGCGCACCTTGTCGCGGAAGTTGGGCATGAGCTTGACGTAGTCACTGACCGGGAGGACGGCGCCCGAGGAGACGAAGGCCACCTCCGAGGGGTGGTACGTCTTGGGGATCAGGAACGGGGCGTCACCGGCCCCGATGAGGACGCTGCGTTTCTTCTCGTAGTCGGCGAGCGGGACGTCGACCGGCTTGAGGGTCACCCCGGTGCGCTGGGTGAGCTCCTTCCAGAACAGCCAGCCGTCCTTCATGGGGTAGACCGGGTTGTTGTTGTGCAGCACCGAGAAGGACAGCGGCTTTGCGGCCTTGAACTGCTGTCCGGCCCGGTAGTTCTTCATGGCGCCGTCCTGCTTCTTGGAGAGGTCCTTGGAGTCGCCTCCGTCATCGCCGCTGCCGCAGCCGGTGACGGTCGCGAGCCCGATGAACCCGGCGGCGGCGAGGATCTGGCGCCGCGAGAGCTGTCCTGCGTTCTGCACGGAGACTCCTTTGTTCCGTGGGCGGGGTGAGGCGGCGGCGTCAGCCCTTGACCGCGCCGAGCATCACGCCCGAGACGAAGTAGCGCTGGACGAACGGGTACACGCAGAGGATCGGCAGGGCGGTGAGCACGATGGTCACGGACTGGATGTTCGCGCCGACCTGGCTGAGCTGCTCGGTGCCCGCACCCGCGTTGCCGCCGCCCGTGGCTCCCTGGATGAGGTTGCGCAGGTAGACGGTGACCGGCATCAGATCGGTCCGGTCCATGTAGAGGAACGCGCTGAACCAGGAGTTCCAGAAGGACACCGAGTAGAAGAGCACCATCGTCGCCACGACCGCCTTGGACAGCGGCAGGACGATCCTGAGCAGGACGCCGTACGTGCTCAGTCCGTCGATCTGCGCGGCCTCCTCCAGTTCGGTCGGCAGGTTCTCGAAGAAGGCCTTCATCACCAGCAGGTTGAAGACGCTGATCGCGTTCGGCAGGGCGATGGCCCAGACGCTGTTCTTCAGGCCGAGGCTGGTGACCAGGATGTAGTTGGGGATCAGGCCGCCGGTGAAGAACATCGTGAACACGGCGATGCCGACGAGCACGCCACGGCCCTTGAGGTGCTTCTTCGACAGCACGTAGGCGTAGCACGTCGTCAGGACCATGGCCACGGCTGTCGCCACGACCGTGTACAGCACGGTGTTGCCGTAGTTCCGCCAGAACATCGAGTCCTGGAACACGATCTTGTACGTGGTGAGGTTGAACCCCTTGGGCAGCAGGGTGACTTCACCGGCCCGGATCTGCCGCTCCCCGCTGAAGGAGCGCGCGAGGATGTTGGCGAAGGGATACAGGGTCACCAGCACGACGAGGGTGAGGACCACCCCGTTGACGCCCTGGAAGACCCGGTAGGAGCGGCTCGGCTTCACCACAGGCTCGTCCCCACCGTGCGACGCGAGAGCTGGTTGGCGGACGTGATGAGGACAAGGCCGATGACCGCCTCGAACAGTCCGATGGCGGCGGCGTAGCTGAAACTGTTGGACTCCACACCGGCCCGGTAGACGTACGTCGAGATCACGTCGGCGGTCGGGTACGTCAGCGGGTTGTACAGCAGCAGGACCTTCTCGAAGCCGACCGCCATGAACGTGCCGATGTTGAGGATCAGCAGCGTGACCATGGTGGGCCGGATGCCGGGCAGGGTGACGTGCCGGATCTGCTGCCAGCGGTTGGCGCCGTCGATCCGCGCCGCCTCGTACAGGTCCTCGTCGATCGTGGTGAGCGCGGCGAGGTAGAGGATCGTGCCCCAGCCGGCGGTCTGCCAGATCTCCGAGCCGACGTAGATCGTGCGGAACCACTCGGGTTCCTGGATGAAGCGGACCGGCTCGTGGCCGAACCACCCGAGGACGTGGTTGACGGGGCCGTCACTGGCCAGCATCTGGAGGGTGATGCCCGCGACGATCACGATCGACAGGAAGTGCGGCAGGTACGACACCGACTGCACGAACCGCTTCAGGGAGCGCCGGCGCACCTCGTTCAGCAGCAGCGCCAGCACGATCGGGACCGGGAAGCAGAACAGCAGCGTGAGCCCGCCGATCCACAAGGTGTTGCGGAACACCTGCCAGAAGGTGGGGTCGTTGAGGAACATCTGCACATAGCGCAGCCCCACCCACTCCTCGCCGAAGATCGACCCTCCGGGCTCGAAGCGCCGGAAGGCGATCACGTTGCCGATCATCGGCAGGTAGCGGAAGACCAGGAAGAACAGCAGCGGCAGGACCGCCAGGGAGTACAACTGCCAGTCGCGGCGCAGCGCCCGCCGCCAGCCGGTCCGGGCGGGCGTCCGGCTGCCGCGGCGTGGTGCGGCCCGGGCCGGAGGCTGGTCCTGGGTGCCCGGCGGGGCCGGTGTGGTGGACGTGCTCATTGCTCGGGCCTCCCGTGGGCATGGGACGCGGAACCGAAACTTTCGAGCTTCTACCGGTAACTTCGCGGCAACTTATGGGTACCAGAAAGCGCTGTCAATGGGTGCTGCGGACTCGGACGGGACGCCTGAGGCGCGTTGGAACACCGTCGAAGCTGGGTAGACCCCTCAGGCCGACCGCCCTTGTCTCGTCGCAAGTTTCTGGATGAACACCGACTCCTGCGAGGTGCCGCCGTGCCCGCGTTCGACCTGCCCCTGACCGAACTGGAGCACCACCGCCCGGACATCGAGGAGCCCGCCGACTTCGACGCGTTCTGGACGAGCACGCTGAAGGAGACCGGCCGGACGGACGCGCTGGTGTCGGTGCGGCCGGTGGAGACGGGACTGCGGCTCACGCGGACCTGGGACGTGACGTTCCGGGGTTTCGCGGGAGACCCGGTGCGGGCGTGGTTCAGCCGGCCTGCCGGGGCCGCCGAACTGCTGCCGGCCGTCGTCGAGTTCGCCGGGTACGGGCGCGGCCGGGGGCTCCCCCACGAACGCCTCACCTGGGTCAACGCCGGGTACGCGCATCTGCTCATGGACAACCGCGGCCAGGGCGACCGGTACGGGTGCGGCGGCGACACTCCCGATCCCCACGCCGTCGCGCCGGGCGGGCCCGGGCCGGCGGTGCGCGGGCTGCTCTCCGCCGCGGACTACCACTACCGGCGTCTGATCACGGACGCGGTGGGGGCGGTCGCGGCGGTCCGGGGGCTGCCCGGCGTCGACCCGGCGCGGACCGTGGCGGTCGGCAACAGCCAGGGCGGAGGGCTGGCCCTGGCGGTGGCGGGGCTCGTCCCGGACCTGGCGGCCGTGCTGGTCACCGCCCCCTTCCTGTGCGGCATCCGCCGCGCCCTCGACCTCACCGACGCGGGCCCGTACGGCGAGATCGCCGCGTACCTGTCCGTCCACCGGGGCGCCGAGCACGCCGCGTACCGCACCCTCTCCTACGTCGAGGGCGTCTCCTTCGGCCGCCGCGCGCAGGCTCCGGCTCATTTCGGGGTGGGACTGCGGGACACGGTGTGCCCGCCGAGCGGGACGTACGCCGCCTTCAACCGGTACGCCGAGCTGACGGGGAGGGATCCGCGCAAGGAGATCCACGCGTATCCGTTCAACGGGCACGAGGGGGGTGACGCGGTGCAGGTGCGACGTCAACTGGGCTGGCTGGAAGCGCTGTTGGGCGACGGACGCCGGTGAAGGCAGCGGGCGTCCGGAAGGCGGCGCGGACGCCACAGGCGGCACCGGTTCGGCGGGCACACAGGAAAGGCGCAGCCCGACGGCTGCGCCTTCCCATCGGTCCCGCCCCGGTTCAGCCCGTGATCGGGGACTCCGCGGTGCAGCCGCCGGCGGTCACCAGACCGTCGGCGCTCTGCTCCTCAAGCACCTTGCCCTTGTGGATGATCTTGCAGGTGACCTGGGCGCCCTCGGGATCCGCGGCGACCGGCATCACCGCCGCGGGCATGATGCCGCGCAGCGTGACCGTCTTCTTCCACGGCAGCTCGGGCTTGGACACCGACTCGATCTTCGGCTCCATGGCCTTGCCACCGCCGCCGTGGAACTCGATCGAGTCGATGTTCTTCCCCGTGACCTCGTAGGTGACCTCGTACGTCTCGTCCACGGCCTTGTCGACCTGGTCGACCGCCTCGGAGCAGGAGCTGAGGCCGAACGCGAGGCCGGTGACCGCGACGGAGCAGACGGCAGCGCGGATGGTGCGATTCAAAGGATCCCCCCGGATCTTGATGGTCGAAGCCGCAGCCAACCGCAAAGGGAAAGTAGAGTCAACTTCCGTCGTGCGGCGGCCTCCTGGGCCGGACACGGAAGCTGCCGCCTCGTCGCACCGGCCTCCGCAGTGTGCGAGCAGCGCGACGGAAGCGCGCGCCGTCCGTCACCCGAACGGGCATGCACGCCGTTCCGGCCGCCGCACCGCCGAGAGACACGGGATCGCGTCGATGCGCTTGCGCCGAGGCCGTTTACATCTGGACCGCTGGACGCTAACTTCCGCAACAGGCGGGGTGGGAGCGCTCCCATATCGGTGGACCGGAACCCGCCCTTGAGCGGCTCCCGCCCCGCGCACCGGCGCACATACATCCGCAGGTCCGTACCCCCACGAACGGACGGTGCTGTCATGATCCTGACAAGCAAGCCGGGAGGATCCACGATGCCCCGCTCATCCATCCCCGCCCGGACCAGAGCCCTCTTCCTCGTGCTGCTCTCCCTCCTCGTCACCGTCCCGGCCATCGGCCTGGTCATGACGGCCGGGGGCGAGGCGGAAGCGCACGGCACCCCCATGAAGCCCGGCAGCCGCACGTTCCTGTGCTGGCAGGACGGGCTGACCGACACCGGTGAGATCAAGCCGGTGAACCCCGCGTGCCGGGGTGCGCAGCAGGTCAGCGGCACCACGCCGTTCTACAACTGGTTCTCGGTGCTGCGCTCGGACGGCGCCGGCCGCACCAAGGGCTTCGTACCCGACGGCGAGCTGTGCAGCGGCGGCAACACCAACTTCACCGGGTTCAACACGCCCAGCAAGGACTGGCCGCTCACCCATCTCACCTCGGGCGCGACGGTCGACTTCTCGTACAACGCCTGGGCGGCGCACCCGGGCTGGTTCTACGTCTACATCACCAAGGACGGCTTCGACCCGACCAAGACGCTCACCTGGAACGACATGGAGGCCCAGCCCTTCCTCTCGGTCGACCACCCGCCGCTGAACGGCTCCCCGGGCACGGTCGAGGCCAACTACGCCTGGAAGGGCAAACTCCCCGACAACAAGTCGGGCCGCCACATCATCTACATGGTCTGGCAGCGCTCCGACAGCCAGGAGACCTTCTACTCCTGCTCCGACGTCGTCTTCGACGGCGGCAACGGCGAGGTGACCGGCATCAAGGAGCCGGGCAACCCGACCGAGCCGGTGCCCGGCACCTGCACGGCGACCCGCAAGACCACGGGCACCTGGAACGGCGGCTACCAGTCCGAGGTGACCGTCACCAACACCGGCACGGTCCCGATGCTCGGCTGGATGGTCGACTGGAGGCTCCCGGCGGGCCAGAAGGTCGACAGCCTGTGGAGCGGCAGCGCGACCTACAACGGCCAGGCGGTGATGGTCCACAACGCCGGCTGGAACGGCTCCCTGGCCCCGGGCAAGAGCACGACCTTCGGGTACGTCGTCGCCGGGCCCGGCGGTGACAGCACGAGCAGCTTGCCCTGCCGGGTGGGCTGAGAGGTCGGACAGGGCGGGTCCGGTGACGGGGCAGTCGTGATCACCGGGCCCGTCGGCCCGCGCGGAGACCGCCGAAGCGATCGTGCTCGACAGCTTCTCCCCGTCTGACCGCGAAGAAGGACGGTTCGGCCACTGGGCGCGGCCGACAACATCGATTCGCCTGCGCTCGTTCATTCGCCCCATATGTCGCTGTTATCCAGGTGTGCGATTCTGTTGTGTGGGTGCCCTGCCGCTCATGAGCGGCGTGGATCCGCCATGGGAGGCGCGAGCCCGCGCCGCCGGTCCCGTGCCCGCGTCGTCGTCGCCTGAGTTCCGGGGACTCCCACCTGCCGGTGGCTGCGGCATGGACGGGAGGTGGATGCGGACATGCCCCATTACGGCGATGCCCGGGCCGCGGTCCCCGGTCTTCGGGCGCCGGGGAACGGGGGCACCGGTCCGCCTCGTCCCGCTCCGGAGCCGGCCGCGCGAGCGCGGCTGCTGGCGTTCGCGGGAGTGGCGGTGGCGGCGGTGTACGTGCGCAGTGAGGACGGGGCGGAACTCCGGCTGGTGGAGTCGGCAGGGGCCGAGTCCGAGGAGCGGTACCGGCTGCCGGGGCGGGTGGCGGTCTCGGCCCGTTCCGCGGCCACGGGTGCGAGCGCCTCCCCCGGGCCGTCATCACCTGCCGCCGCACGAGGCTCCCCCACCCCGGTACCTCCGGGGGAGGCCGGGGGTGGTTGCCCCGCCGTCGCCGAGGCGTATCGGCAGGGGCGGGCCGTGTGGCTCGCGAGTGTGATGCTCGGGCGGGACGAGGGCGCGGCGGGCTCCGCCCCGCTCGGGGCGTTGCCGCTCGGGGCCGCGGGCGGGTGGCTCGGATGCCTGGTCGTGGTGGGCGAGGCCGGGGAGGGTTTCGGGGCCGAGCAGCGGGAGTTCCTGGAGCAGTACGCCGAGGCCGTCGCCGAGCGGCTGCGGGGCGAGGCGGACCGGTCGGCGCCCTCGCCGCTGCTGGATTCGGCCCTGCGCGCCATGGGGGTGGGGTCCTTCGCCCTGTCGCCCGGCACCGGGCTGGTCGAGACGGACCCGGCGCTGCTCGAACTCGTCGGCATCCCCGAAGGCGGTTTCGACGGCAAGACCGACACGCTGCTCTCGTACAGCGTCCCGGAGGACGTCCCCGCGCTGATGTCGGTCATCGAGCCGTCCGCGCAGACGCCCGGGCGCCGTGAGCTGGAGTTCCGTATCCGGCGGCCCACCGGTGAACTGTGCTGGCTGCGGCTGAGCTGCCGGGTGATGAAGGGGCCCGAAGGCACCCCGGAGCGGGTGCTGGGCGTGGTGAGCGCGGCGCCCGTGCTGCGCCGCAGCGCCAGCGACGTCGCCCGGATCCAGTGGCTGACGGCCGCGCTCGACGACGCCACGACCGTCCGGGACGTCAGCCGTGTGGTGGTCGCCGCGCTCCGCGAGCCGCTGGGTGCCGACCGGGTGGCGCTCGCCGAGCTGCTGGAGGACCGGCTGGCGGTCACCGTGCTCGATCCGCCGGGTGCGGGGGCCTGGCCGGAACTGTGGCGACGCGAGTGGCGCTCGGAGTGGCCCGACGCGCCGGTCACCGCCCTGCCCACGCTCCAGGCGGCGCTGCGGGACGGCCGGGTGAGCCTGTGGCCGGCCGGTTCCGTGCTGGAGCCCGGGCTCGCGGGGATCGGCCCCGGCGGGCTCGCGGTGCTGCCGCTGCCGGCCAAGAACGGCGTGGCCGGGGTGTGCCTGGTCGGCTGGGACACCCCGCACGAGTTCGCCCCCGAGGAACGGGCCCTGCTGACCGCCACCGCGGGCCTGGTCGGGCAGGCCCTGAAGCGCGCCCACGCCTACGACGCCGAGCAGGAGCTCGCGACGATGCTCCAGCGCAGCCTGCTGCCGCGCCGGCTCCCCAAGCTGCCCGGGGGCACCGCCGTGGCCCGCTATCTGCCCGCCCGGCGCGGTCTCCAGGTGGGCGGCGACTGGTACGACGTGATCGCGCTGTCGGAGAGCAAGGTGGCGCTGGTCATCGGGGACGTGCAGGGGCACAGCGCCGGGGCCGCGACGATCATGGGACAGATGCGTACGGCGGTCCGGGCGTACGCCGTCGAGGGGCATCCCCCGGACGTGGTCGTCGCGCACGCCAACCGGCTGCTCGTCGGCATGGAGACGGACCTGTTCGCCACCTGCTGCTACGTCGAGCTGGACATGGAGGAGGGCAACGCGCTGTTCGTGCGGGCCGGGCATCTGGCCCCGCTCGTGCGGCATCCCGACGGCGGCACCGCGGAGATCGCGGTCGAGGGCGGTCTCCCGCTGGGCGTCCTCGCGGACGCGGAGTTCCCCCTCACCGCGCTCGCGCTCGGCCCGGGCTCGGTGCTCGCGCTGGTCACGGACGGCCTGGTCGAGTCGGCTGATCTACAGGTGGACGAGGGGATGCGGCTGGTACGCCAGGCGCTCGCCGCGGCCGATCCCGCCGACCCGGGACGGATGGCGGACGAGCTGCTCGGCGAGGCCGGACGCCGTGAGGACGACGTGGCGGTACTGCTGCTGCGCTACGACGGGATGCGGGTACGGCCCGTGCGGGCGGGCTGGGTGGTGTGGCGACTGCCGGACGCGGTGATGCACGCCCGCCGGTTCAGCGCGCGCACGCTGCGTTCGTGGGGCATCGCCGCCGAGGCCGACACCGTCCTGCTGGTGGTGTCGGAGCTGGTCACCAACGCGCTGGTGCACACCCAGGGTGCGGTCCGGGTGGAGCTGACCCTGGCGGCGGACCGGCTCCGGGTGACGGTGAGCGACTCCTCGCCCCGGGCGCCGGCCAAGCCGGTGGTCGTGGACTGGGAGTCGACGGGCGGCCGTGGGCTCTTCCTGGTCGAGGCCGTGTCGGCGGCCTGGGGTTCGGTACCGGTGGGCGGCGGCAAGCAGGTGTGGAGCGAGATCGTCGTCACCCGTCCGGAAGAGGACACGGAACGCGGCACGGAGCCGGACGAGGAGCCGGAGGCCGAGCCGGAGGAGGAGCGGAAGCCGGGCCGCGGCTGGGGCCTGGGCCGGGACCGCGGCTGGGGCCTGGGCCGGAACCGGGACCGCGACCGCGACCGCGTCCGCCGCAAGTCGCGCGACCAGAGCCGGCGCCGTGGCGACGACCGGACGGCGGACGGCCCCGACGACCCGGCGGCGGAGGGCCCCGACGACCCGGCGGCAGACGGCCCCGACGACCCGGCGGCGGAGGGTCAAAGCCACCGTGCGGCGGACGGTCACGACGATCGAGCCGCGGACCGCCACGTGGCCCGCGCCGCCGACCGCCACATGGACCGGGCCGGGGACCGCGACGTGGACCACGCCGCCGACCGCCACGCAGACCACGCCGCCGACCGCCACGCGGACCGAACCGCGGACCGCGACGTGGACCACGCCGCCGACCGCCACGCAGACCACGCCGCCGACCGCCACATGGACCGGGCCGGGGACCGCCACGCAGACCACGCCGGGGACCGCCACGCAGACCACGCCGCCGACCGCCACGCGGACCGCGCCGGGGACCGCGACGGCGACGAGGTCCCTGATCGCGACAGCGACAGCGACAGCGACCGCGCCCATGACCGCCCCTACGACCACACCACGAACCGCCACGACGGCCACGTCGCAGACCGCCACGACGAGCGGACGGCAAGCCGCCACGACGAGCCGACGAGAGGCCGCACAGGCGAGCGGCCAACGGCAGGCCGAAAGGGCGAGCCAACGGCAGGCCGAAAGGGCGAGCCGACGGCAGGCCGCCGCGGCGAGCAGGCCGTGGGCCTCGACCGGGCCATGGAGCACATCGACGACGGGGCCGCCGACCCGCGCACGCGCCGGAAACGGCCGCACGAGGGAGGTCGCTGATGCGTGGTCTCGCCCTGCGCGGCGCCGCCGGCCTGCTGGCGCTCCTCCTGGCCGTGTCCCTCGCCTCGTGTTCCGACAGCGCCGGGGAGGGCGAGGGTGAGCTGACCATCGGGCTGCTGCTGCCGAGCCGGGCCGTGCCCCGCTGGGAGAAGTCCGACAGGCCCCTGATCGAGAAGCGGGTCAAGGAGCTGTGCCCCGGCTGCACGCTCGTGTACGCCAACGCCGAGAACGACGCGGCGAGCCAGCGGCAGCAGATGAACTCCATGATCACCCGAGGGGTCTCGGCCCTGCTCCTGGACGTCGTCGACCCCAGGGCCCTGCGCTCCTCGGTGCGCGCGGCGGAGCGCGAGGGCATCCCGGTCGTCGCCTACGACCGGCTCGCCGAGGGCCCGATCTCGGGTTTCGTCAGTTTCGACGGCGACCAGGTCGGCAGGCTCCAGGGCCGGGCGCTCCTGGAGGGCATGGGCGCCGAGGCCGACGGCGGCGGCGTCGTCATGATGAACGGTGACCCGTCCAGCCCCAACGCCGCCTGGTACGAGGGCGGGGCCCTGGCCGTGCTCCGGAACGAGGTGCGGATCCTGAAGTCGTACAGCACCATCGGGTGGCGTACGGAGAACGCTCACGACCACATGTCCGCCGCGATCAGCGCCCTCGGCCCGGGCCGGATCGACGGGGTGCTCGCCGCCAACGACTCGATCGCGGCCGGGGTCATTTCGGCATTGAAGAGCGCCCGCGTCAGGCCGCTGCCCCCGGTCACCGGGCAGGACGCCGACCTCGACGCGGTGCAGCGCATCGTCAAGGGCGAGCAGTACATGACCGTCTACAAGCCGTTCCGGCAGGAGACCGAGGCGGCCGCCGCGATGGCCGTCGCCCTGGCGCGCGGCAACGACGTCGGCGCCCTGGTCACGGCGCAGGTGGACAGCCCCACGAACGAGAACGTCCCGGCGGTGCTGCTCGACCCGACCGCCGTGACCCGCGAGACCATCGGCCGGACGCTCGTCCGGGACGGCGTCTACACGATCGACCAGATCTGCACCCCGGAGCTCCGCCCGGCCTGCGCCCGGGCCGGGCTCACCCGGTGAGCGAGGTGGTTCCCCGTGGCCCATCCCTCCGTACTGGCGTTGCGCGGCATCACCAAGCGGTTCGGCGGCGTGCAGGCGCTCGTCGACGTCGACCTCCAGGTCCGGGCCGGTGAGGTCGTGGCCCTGGCGGGTGACAACGGAGCGGGCAAGTCCACGCTGGTCAAGGTGATCTCCGGGGTGAGCCCCGCCGACCGGGGCGTCATCGAGTGGGAGGGGCGTCTCGTGCAGATCAAGCGCCCGCACGACGCCCACGCGCTCGGCATCGCGACCGTGTACCAGGACCTCGCCATGTGCGACAACCTGGACGTCGTCGGCAATCTCTTCCTCGGCCGCGAGATCGACCGGGTGGGCGTCCTCGACGAGGTCGAGATGGAGCGCCGGGCCCGTGATCTGATGCGCACCCTGTCGATCCGCATCCCGGACGTGCGGGTGCCGGTCGCCGCGCTGTCGGCCGGGCAGCGGCAGGCCGTGGCGATCTCCCGCTCGCTCATGGGCGCGCCCAAGGTGCTGCTGCTCGACGAGCCCACCGCGGCCCTGGGCGTGGAGCAGACCAGCCATCTGCTCGACCTCATCGAGGAGGTGCGCGACCGCGGTATGGCGATCATCCTCATCAGTCACAACATGGGCGACATCAAGGCCGTCGCGGACCGGGTGGCCGTGCTGCGGCTGGGCCGCAACAACGGCTTGTTCGACGTGAGCACGGTGAGCCAGGAACAGATCATCTCCTCCGTCACGGGGGCGGCGGACAACGCCGTGGCCCACCGTTCGAAGGGCGACGAGGAGGCGTGGCCGTGAGCCGCGGCGGGCCGCACCGGGACGGCGGGCCGGCCGGGCCGGGCAGCGCCGGACCGGTCACCACCGGTGGCGGGCAGCGCCCCCGTGGATGGCAGGAGAACCTGCGGGAGTACGCCCTGGACGTCCGCGCCGGCGTGCGCGACGGGGAGCGGGGGCCGCTCCTGGTCATCGCCGGGCTCATCGTGATCTGGATCGTCTTCCAGGGGCTGGACGACAAGTTCCTCTCGCCGCGCAACCTGTCCAACCTCAGCGTGGACATCGTCGGGACGGGGCTGGTCGCCGTCGGCATCGTCTTCGTCCTGCTGATCCGGGAGATCGATCTGTCGGTCGGCTCGGTCAGCGGCCTGGCGGGGGCGGCGTTCGCCGTGCTGAACGTGAACCACGGGGTGCCGGAGTGGCTGGCGGTGATCGTGGCGGTGGCCGCGGGGACGGCCGTGGGCGCCTTCCACGGGGTCTTCCACGCCTGGCTCGGCGTGCCCGCGTTCGTGGTGACGCTGGCCGGGCTGCTGATCTGGAACGGCCTGACGCTCTACCTGCTGGGAGCCAGCGGCACGATCAACATCGACGAGGAGGGCCTGGTCGCCTCGCTGACCAGCCACCACTTCGGCGACGACCTGGCGGCGTACGCGGTCGCGGCGCTCGGCACGGCCGGGTACGTCCTGGCCGCCCGTCGCCGCCGGAGCCGTCACCGGGCGGCCGGGATGCCCTACCGGCCGGAGGGCGAGATCTGGCTGCGCACCGGGCTCCTGGCCGTGGTGGCCTTCGCCGCGGCCGTCACCCTCAACCGGTTCCAGGGGCTGCCGCTCGCCCTGCTGATCTTCCTGGTGGTCCTGGTCGTCTCTGACTACGTGCTGCGCCGCACCCGCTACGGGCGGCGGGTGTACGCGCTCGGCGGCGGGGTCGAGGCGGCGCGTCGGGCCGGCATCGGGGTGGAGCGGGTACGGGTCGCGATGTTCATGGTGTCGGGGACGCTGGCCGCGGTGGGCGGGCTGTTCGTGGCGTCGGGGCTGACGTCGGCGAGCCCCACGACGGCGCGTGCCGCCGGTTCCGGGATGCTGCTGATCAACGCCATCGCGGCGGCCGTCATCGGGGGGACGTCTCTGTTCGGCGGGCGGGGCTCTCCCTGGTCGGTGCTGCTCGGCGTGGTGGTGATCCAGTCGATCGCCTCGGGCATGGGGCTGCTGGGGGTCCAGGACGCCGTGCAGTTCATGATCACGGGCGGGGTGCTGCTGGCCGCCGTCGCGGCAGACGCGCTGTCCAGACGCGCCCAGGCCAGACACGGCCGGCCCTGACCGCCCGGCGCCTCGACGTCGATGCCCGGAAGTGGCTGATGGCCCTGTTTCTCAGGAAATGCCTAATAAATGGCAAAGGTGGGTAGGGGCCGAGATGTCATGAAACGCAGCCGCCTCGCCCAGGCGGCCGTGGCCGCCGCGGTCGCCGCCGGTCTCGTCCTCGCCGGATGCGGTGACACCGATCTGCCCGGCGACGAGGAGCAGGCCGATCTCAGTGTGCTCGCGACGGACGTGCCGCAGATCCAGACCCTGAAGAAGCTCACCAAGAAGCACTTCACGGCGGAGACCGGCATCACCGTCGACTACACGCTGCTGCCGGAGAACGAGGCGCGCAAGGAGATGAACCGCGAGTTCGCGACCCAGGCCGGCACCCACGACGTGGCGAGCGTCAGCGCCTACGAGGTGCCGATCTACGCGGACAACGGCTGGCTCGCCCCGCTGGACCCGTATGTGAAGGCCGACGAGGACTTCGACCAGGACGACGTCTTCCCGAACCTGGCGTCCTCGCTGACCGGGGCGGACGGCAAGCTCTACGCCGAGCCCTTCTACGGCGAGGGCTCCTTCCTGATGTACCGCAAGGACCTGTTCCGCAAGGACGGGCTGACGATGCCGTCGAATCCGACCTGGCAGCAGGTCGCCGACCTCGCCGCCCGGGTCGACGGAACGGACGGCGCGAGCGGCATCTGCCTGCGCGGCCTGCCCGGCTGGGGCCAGAACCTCGCCCCGATCAACACGGTCGTCAACACCTTCGGCGGCCACTGGTACGACATGGACTGGAACGCCCGCCTGACCTCGCCGGAGTTCAAGAAGGCCGTCGGCTTCTACGTCGACCTGCTCCGCTCCCACGGCCAGCCCGGTGCCGAGCGGATGGGTGTGCTGGAGATCCTGGACCGTTTCGTCCAGGGCAAGTGCGCCATGATGTACGACGCCACGTCGCTGGCCTCGTCGATCGAGGCCGACAGTTCCGCGGTCAAGGGCAAGGTCGGCTACGTCCCGGCCCCGCACGAGAGGACCGAGAAGGCCGGCTGGCTGTGGACCTGGGCCTGGGGCATCCAGCAGGCGGCCGAGAACAAGGACGCCGCCTGGGAGTTCATCTCCTGGGCCTCCTCCAAGGAGTTCCAGGAACTGGTGGGCCGGGAGGTGGGCTGGACCTCGGCCCCCGCGGGCAACCGCAAGTCGCTCTACGAGAAGCCGGAGTACCAGCAGGCGGCCGGCGCCTGGTACCGGCAGGAGTACACGGCGGCGACGGACTCCGCCGACCCGAAGGACCCCGGCGTCGGTCCCCGCCCCTACGACGGCATCGGCTTCCTGAGCATCCCCGAGTTCGCCGTGCTGGGGACGGCGGTCTCGGAGCAGATCGGCGCGGCCATCGCCGGGCGGCAGTCGGTGGACACGGCCCTGGACAAGTCGCAGGACCTCGCCCAGGCCGCGGCGGCGAAGTACCGCGGCGAGTGACCCGCCCGCGCCGCGAGAACCTGCCCCGAAGCGTGTACCCGTCCGCGCCGCGAGAACCCGCCCGCGAAGCGTGTACCCGTCCGCGCCGCGAGAACCCGCCCGCGAAGCGTGTACCCGTCCGCGCCGCGTGAAGGCGTCGGCCGCGTGAACGGCGCGGGCCGCGCCCCCGGTCACCCGGGAACGCGGCCCTCGAACTGCCGTGACGGTCCGCTTACTTGCGGATCAGGCTGCGCAGCACGTACTGCATGATGCCGCCGTTGCGGTAGTAGTCCGCCTCGCCGGGGGTGTCGATGCGGACGACCGCGTCGAACTCGACGCCGGTGTCGGTGGTGACCTTCACCGTACGCGGGGTGGTGCCGTTGTTGAGCTCCTCGACGCCGGTGAAGTCGAAGGTCTCCTCACCGGTGAGGCCGAGGGACGCGGCCGTCTGGCCCTCCGGGAACTGGAGCGGCAGGACGCCCATGCCGATGAGGTTCGAGCGGTGGATGCGCTCGTAGGACTCGGCGATGACGGCCTTGACGCCGAGGAGCGCGGTGCCCTTGGCGGCCCAGTCGCGGGACGAGCCGGAGCCGTACTCCTTGCCGGCCAGGACGACCAGCGGGATGCCGGCGGCCTGGTAGTTCTGCGAGGCGTCGTAGATGAACGACACCGGCGCGTCGGCCTGGGTGAAGTCGCGGGTGTAGCCGCCCTCGGTGCCCGGCGCGATCTGGTTGCGCAGGCGGATGTTGGCGAACGTACCGCGGATCATGACCTCGTGGTTGCCTCGGCGCGAGCCGTAGGAGTTGAAGTCACGACGCTCCACACCGTGCTCGGTGAGGTACTTGCCGGCCGGGGTGTCGGCCTTGATGGCGCCGGCCGGGGAGATGTGGTCGGTGGTGACCGAGTCGCCCAGCTTGGCGAGCACGCGGGCGCCGGAGATGTTCTCGACCGGGGACGGCTCGTGGGCCATGCCCTCGAAGTACGGGGGCTTGCGGACGTAGGTGGACTCGGTGTCCCACTCGAAGGTGTTGCCGGTGGGGATCGGCAGCGCCTGCCACTGGGCGTCGCCCGCGAAGACGTCGCTGTAGGACTTGGAGAACATGTCCTCGCCGATGGCGTTGGCGACGACGTCGTTCACCTCGGCCTCGGAGGGCCAGATGTCCTTCAGGAAGACCGGGTTGCCGTCCTGGTCGGCGCCCAGGGCGTCCCGGGTGATGTCGACCTTCATGGAGCCGGCGAGGGCGTAGGCCACGACCAGGGGCGGGGACGCCAGGTAGTTCATCTTGACGTCGGGGTTGATGCGGCCCTCGAAGTTCCGGTTGCCGGAGAGGACCGAGGTGACCGCGAGGTCGTGGTCGTTGACGGCCTTGGAGACCTCCTCCGGCAGCGGGCCGGAGTTGCCGATGCAGGTGGTGCAGCCGTAGCCGACGAGGTTGAAGCCGACCTTGTCGAGGTAGGGGGTCAGGCCCGCCTTCTCGAAGTAGTCGGTGACGACCTTGGAGCCGGGGGCGAGGGTGGTCTTGACCCAGGGCTTCCGGGTCAGGCCCTTCTCCACCGCCTTCTTGGCCACCAGCGCGGCGGCGACCATGACGTACGGGTTGGAGGTGTTGGTGCAGGAGGTGATGGCCGCGACCGTCACCGCGCCGTGGTCGATCTCGTACGACGTGCCGTCGGGGGCGGTCACGGTGACCGGGTTGGACGGGGCGCCGTTCGGGATCGTCGAGGGCGCGTCGGAGCCCGGGAAGGACTCCTTGCTGGCCTCGTACTCGTCGTTGACGTAGTTGCGGACGTCCTGCTTGAACTGCTCGGCGGCGTTCGCGAGGACGATGCGGTCCTGCGGGCGCTTCGGGCCGGCGATGGACGGGACGACCGTGGCGAGGTCGAGCTCCAGCTTCTCGGAGAAGTCGGGCTCGGCGGCCGGGTCGAGCCAGAGGCCCTGCTCCTTGGCGTAGGCCTCGACCAGGGCGAGCTGCTGCTCGCTGCGACCGGTGAGCCGCATGTAGTTGATCGTCTCGTCGTCGATCGGGAAGATCGCGGCGGTGGAGCCGAACTCCGGCGACATGTTGCCGATGGTGGCGCGGTTGGCCAGGGAGGTGGCGGCGACGCCCTCGCCGTAGAACTCGACGAACTTGCCGACGACGCCGTGCTTGCGCAGCATCTCGGTGATGGTCAGCACGAGGTCCGTGGCGGTGGTGCCCGCCTGGAGCTCGCCGGTGAGCTTGAAGCCGACGACGCGCGGGATCAGCATGGAGACCGGCTGGCCGAGCATGGCGGCCTCGGCCTCGATGCCGCCGACGCCCCAGCCGAGGACGCCGAGGCCGTTGACCATGGTGGTGTGCGAGTCGGTGCCGACCAGGGTGTCCGGGTAGGCCTTGCCCTCGCGGACCATCACGACACGGGCCAGGTGCTCGATGTTCACCTGGTGGACGATGCCGGTGCCGGGCGGGACGACCTTGAACTCGTCGAAGGCGGTCTGGCCCCAGCGCAGGAACTGGTAGCGCTCCTTGTTGCGGCCGTACTCCAGGTCGACGTTCTGCTTGAAGGCGTCGTTCGTGCCGAACTTGTCGGCGATGACGGAGTGGTCGATGACCAGCTCGGCCGGGGCGAGGGGGTTGATCTTCGCCGGGTCGCCCCCCAGCTCCTTCACGGCCTCACGCATGGTCGCGAGGTCCACGACACAGGGAACGCCGGTGAAGTCCTGCATGATCACGCGGGCCGGCGTGAACTGGATCTCCTGGCTGGGCTGGGCCTGCGAGTCCCATCCGCCGAGGGCACGGATGTGGTCGGCGGTGATGTTCGCGCCGTCCTCCGTGCGGAGCAGGTTCTCCAGCAGGACCTTGAGGCTGTAGGGCAGGCGAGCCGAGCCCTCCACCTTGTCCAGCCGGAAGATCTCGTACGACTCGTCGCCCACCTGCAGCGTGCTGCGGGCGTCGAAGCTGTTCGCCGACACGACAGTCTCCTTCATTGATGTGCGCGTACCACCACGATCCTGCCGCCACGGCATCTTGGCCGATCCGCTAAGGTAAGGCTAAGTTAGGTAACCCTTACCGCCGGATTCGATGGCGGGTGCGGCTGCGGTGCTCTCTCGGCAGATATCTCGATGTCGAGATAACTCTAGTACACGAGCGCCGGATGGTCATGCCCCGGCACCCGCCCCGCGGTCATGCGCGCCCTTTTCCCGGGTATCCGAACCAGGTATCCGAACCGCGTGTCCACGCACAACGGAGGAGGAGACAGGCATGCCGCTCACGTTCCGCAAGAGTTTCCGGATCCTTCCGGGGGTGCGCCTGAACATCAACAAGCGCTCCTGGTCCATCACCACCGGCGGCGGAAAGAACGGCCCCCGATACACCCGCAGCAGCACGGGACGCCGTACGACATCGATGGACCTTCCCGGACCTTTCGGGTGGCGGCGCACCACGCGGGCGAGCCGACACTGAGGATCCCGGGCGGGATTGACGTCCCGTCACCCGTTCGGACCCCCCGTTCGGGTGTCATCTCATATCTGAGATAACCTCAGCCTCATGGCAGACGACTACCTCGTACGCATCGGCAAGCTCATCCGTGACGCCCGGCAGCACCGGGGCTGGACACAGTCGCAGCTGGCCGAGGCGCTCGGCACCAGCCAGAGCGCCGTCAACCGGATCGAGCGCGGCAACCAGAACATCAGCCTTGAGATGATCGCGCGCATCGGGGAGGCCCTCGACAGCGAGATCGTGTCGCTCGGCTACGCCGGTCCGATGCATCTGCGGGTGGTCGGCGGGCGCCGGCTGTCCGGTGCCATCGACGTGAAGACCAGCAAGAACGCGTGCGTGGCGCTGCTGTGCGCCTCACTGCTCAACGAGGGGCGCACAGTACTGCGCCGCGTCGCCCGCATCGAGGAGGTGTACCGCCTCCTGGAGGTGCTGGGCTCCATCGGCGTGCGCACCCGGTGGATCAACGACGGCGTCGACCTGGAGATCGTGCCGTCGGCCGAGCTGGACCTGGCGGCGATCGACGCGGACGCGGCCCGCCGCACCCGCTCCATCATCATGTTCCTCGGCCCCCTGCTGCACCGCATGGACCACTTCAAGCTGCCGTACGCCGGCGGCTGCGACCTCGGTACGCGCACCGTCGAGCCGCACATGATCGCGCTGCGCCGCTTCGGCCTGGACATCGCCGCCACCGAGGGCCAGTACCACGCCCAGGTCGACCGTGCGGTCAGCCCCGACCGCCCGATCGTCCTGACCGAGCGCGGCGACACGGTGACCGAGAACGCGCTGCTCGCGGCCGCCCGGCACGACGGCATCACCGTCATCCGCAACGCCTCGTCCAACTACATGGTCCAGGACCTGTGCTTCTTCCTGGAGGCGCTCGGCGTCAAGGTGGACGGCATCGGCACCACCACGCTCACCGTGCACGGCGTGCCGACCATCGACGTCGACGTGGACTACTCCCCCTCCGAGGACCCGGTCGAGGCGATGAGCCTGGTCGCGGCGGCCGTCGTCACCGAGTCGGAGCTGACGGTGCGCCGGGTGCCCATCGAGTTCCTGGAGATCGAGCTGGCGGTCCTGGAGGAGATGGGCCTCGACCACGACCGCACGCCCGAGTACTTCGCCGACAACGGCCGCACCCGGCTGGTGGACCTCACCGTCCGGCCCTCCAAGCTGGAGGCGCCCATCGACAAGATCCACCCCATGCCGTTCCCCGGCCTGAACATCGACAACGTCCCCTTCTTCGCGGCCATCGCGGCGGTCGCCCAGGGCCAGACCCTCATCCACGACTGGGTCTACGACAACCGCGCGATCTACCTGACCGACCTGAACCGCCTCGGCGGCCGCCTTCAGCTCCTCGACCCCCACCGCGTCCTGGTGGAGGGCCCGACCCGCTGGCGCGCCGCCGAGATGATGTGCCCGCCGGCCCTGCGCCCCGCGGTGGTCGTCCTGCTGGCGATGATGGCCGCCGAGGGCACGTCGGTGCTGCGCAACGTGTACGTCATCAACCGGGGGTACGAGGACCTGGCGGAGCGGCTGAACTCGATCGGCGCGCAGATCGAGACGTTCCGGGACATCTGACCGGGAGCGCGTCCTCAGGTGTGATCCCGCCCGAACGGGAAAGTCCGCCCCTGTGGACGCACTCCTGCTGACCTTCGGGCACAGCACCGCCGGGCGGGACCGGATCGGCGCCTTGCTGCGCGGTGCCGGGGTGGCGGCCGTCGTCGACGTGCGGACCGCTCCCGGCAGCCGCCGGGATCCCGACCTGTTGCGGGAGCGGCTCGCCGAGTGGCTGCCGGACGCCGGCGTCGGCTACCGGTGGGAACCCGCGCTCGGCGGGTTCCGCCCGCTGCCCGCGGACAGTCCGGACGTGGTGTGGCGCAACGCGTCCTTCCGCGGCTACGCCGCCCACACCCGCTCCCCCGAGTTCGTCTCCGCCATGGACCGCCTGGTGCACGAGGCGGCGGGCGCCCGCACGGCCGTGATGTGCAGCGAGGCCGTCTGGTGGCGCTGCCACCGCAGGCTGATCGCCGACTTCGCGGTGCTGGCCCGTGGCGTACCGGCCCATCACCTCATGCACGACGGCCGGCTGAGCGCCCATACGCCGACACCGGGAGTCCGCCTGCGCGACGACGGGCTCCTCGTGTACGACGCCCCCACCGGGCGATCCCGGGGCTGAGCCGTCAGTACAGCTTGTTCACCGCCGTGACGGTCGTGGCCTTGAAGTCCGCGACCTGCGCGTGCTGGAAGGTGCCCATCTGACCCCAGCGGACGACCGTCACGGTCGCGCCGTCGCGGCCGACCGAGAAGAGGCCGATGTCGGAGGAGCCCCAGGCGGAGACGGTGTGGATGCCGTAGACGTCGGCGCCCTCCTCGACGTTCAGCCGGCCGTAGTACTTCTGCGTCGCCGTGATGTCCGGGTCCTGCTGCATCAGCTTCTTCGCACAGCCGGCGAGGTCCTTGCGCAGCAGTGCCGCGAAGTCCTTCGCCCGCTGTTCGCTGCGCTCGACGACCGTGAGCTGCTGGGCGTTCGTGTCGTACTCCGTCCAGTAGTCCCGGTGCGTGGTGACGGACGGCAGCGCGTCGCCCACGCACATCGGCAGCGGGTCGGGCTGACCGGCCGTGACCGGACCGGCGTACCAGGGCGACGTCGGGTGCGGCGGCAGTTCGGCCGGCTCCAGGAACCGGGGTGTGCCGGAGGCCGGAGTGGTGGCGGCGACGGCCGGGACGGCGGCCGCGGCCACACCGGCGACGGCCGCCAGCGCGGCCACGGTGGTGCGGATGCCTCGGTTCTGGCGCATTCCTCGGGCACGGATCTTCATGGTCTCCCCCATTGGTTTCCCCCGGTTTCCCCGGTCGAGTGCTCGGGCCTGTGCCCTTGCCCCCTGTACGACCCGCCACCGGCCGGATGCGTTGCCCTGCCGGTCCGCTACGGATCCGTCCCGAATGTCACCGGTCCGTCACCGGGGGCGAGTCCCTCACCGAGGGCGGCGACGGCGGCCGGGCCGTGGCCCGCGGCGAGGAGAGGGGCGCGGATGTCGTGCGCCGGCTCGGGGACGTAGCCGATCAGCACGTCGGCAGGGCCCTGGATGCGGACCTCCCCGAGGACTGCGGGGAGGAGCAGGGTGCGGGCGCGGTCCAGCAGGCCGGTCCACCGGCCGGCAGTGACGGTGACGGGGGCGCCCGCGTTGGTGAGGATCCGCACGGTGGAGAAGCGGTACGACAGGAGCCCGGCCGGGCCGGCGGTCCAGCGTTCGAGGGCGAAGTGGGGGCCGGCGCAGAGCACGGTGCGTACGGCGCCGTCGTCCTGACGGATGCTCAGGCCGGGGTGGAACTCGGGCCGTGGGCCGGGTCGCCACTCGTCGAGGAGGCGGCCGAGGCCGGCGTGCCACTCGTGGTCGGGGACGGGCGAGCCGTCCTCCATGCGGCGGCGCATGGCGTGCTGCTGGATGTCGGACGTCTGCTCGATCTCGTACACGAGCGTGTCCGGGCCGAAGCTGTGCAGGGTGCCGCCGGGGACGTAGACGGTCTGCCCCGCGCGGACCGGCAGGCGGCGCATGACCGCGTCGAAGTCCTGTGCCAGCAGCGCCCGGTGCAGGGTGTCGCGGTCCACCCCCGGCCGTACGCCGACCAGGGCGGTGGCACCCGGTGCGGCGTCCAGGACGTGCCATGCCTCCGTCTTGCCGTTGGGTTCGCCCTCCAGGCGCCGGGCGGTGGCGTCGTCGGCGTGCAGATGCACCGGCAGGGCGCCCCGGCCGTCGATGAACTTGGTGAGCAGCGGGAAACGAAGGCCGGGCGGGAGCCGGGGCCCCAGCAGTTCGTCGGGGTGCTCGGCCGTGACCTGCCGCAGGGTGCGCCCGGCGAGGGGGCCGTCCATGACGGTGGAGACATCGCCCTCGACGTCGCTGACCTCCCACGTCTCGGCGACCGGCCCGTCGGGCAGGCCGCTGCGGCCCAGCCGCTCGGCGATGGCCCGGCCGCCGAAGACGTGCTGCTTGACGGGGGTGGTGAGCCGCAACGGGTGCCAGTCCACGTCCCTCCTCGGACGGGTCGGTGCCGGTCTGCGGCCGGGGTACCCGCGGGGCGTCAGGAGCATGCGTGGCGCACGGGGCGTGCGCGCGTCGAGCCGCGAACCGCGGATGCCGCGGCCTCGCGCCCGGCGCGCGCCGCGGCCCGGCCCGTGATCCGCTTCACACCGGCCAAGGCCCGGGCCCGGGCCTTACAGGGCGTAAAGCGACCGAAGAATGGATATGGGCTATACGGCGATACGCGGGGAGTGTCCGACGTGCCCGGATGACGGGTGCGGCGGCCTCAGGAGGGGGAGCGCGCATGGACGGCCGGCCCTTGTACCTCGAACCGCGGCTGGAGCCACGGCTGAGGTCGCTCGTCGCGGCGCACGGCACGCTGCACTCGATCGTCGACGCACTCGGCTCCCCCCTGCACATCGTGGTGCCGGACCAGATCGCCGAGAACCTGGAGCGGTTCCGGTCGGTGTACCGCTCGCACCACCTGTCGGGCCAGGTCTTGTACGCCCACAAGGCCAACCGGTCCAGTGCGCTGCTGCGGCGGCTCGCCGCGACGGACGCGGGCGTGGACGTCGCGTCGCTGGGCGAGTTGCAGCACGCGCTGGGTGCCGGGTTCGGTCCCGGCCGGATCACGGCCACGGGGCCCAAGAACCCCGAGTTCCTGTGGCTGGCGGCCCGCGCGGGTGTCACGGTCAGCGTGGACGCCGTCGCCGAACTGGACCAGCTCGCCGCCCTGGTGCGCAAACACGCGCTGGCCCCGGTGCGGGTGCTGCTGCGACTGTCGGGCTTCGAGACGTCGGGCGTGAAGGTGCTGAGCCGCCGCAGCCGTTTCGGCACGCCCGTACGGGAGTTGGAGCTGCTGCTGGAGGCGGTCGAGCGGCATGCCGACGCGGTCGATCCGGCCGGTGTGGCGTTCCACCTGGACACGACGAGCGTCGCGGAGAAGGCGACCGCCCTCGAAGGCAGCCTGGCCGCGCTGGAGTTGTGCCGGAGCCGGGGGCTGCGGCCGCGGGCCGTGGACATCGGCGGCGGGTTCGGCATCGGCTATCTCGCCGAGCGCGAGCAGTGGGAGGCGTACACGACCGCGCTGACCGAGGCCGTCCTCGGCCGGCGTCCGCCCCTGACGTGGGGCGGGCACGGCTACGGGCTGCGCAACGAGTCCGGCACCCTGCGCGGCACGCTCGGTCTGTACCCCGCCCACCGTCCCGTGGCCGGCGCCGCCTACCTGGACGAGCTGCTGGCCCAGCCCGCCGCTTCGCTGGGCGGGCGGCCGCTGGCCTCGCTGCTGCTGGAGCACCTGTACGACCTGCACACCGAGCCCGGCCGGGCCCTGCTGGACCAGTGCGGGCTCACCCTCGCGCGGGTCCTGGAGGTCCGCACCCAGGAGGGCGGCGGGGAACTGCTCGTACGGCTGGCCGCGAAGGCGGACGACATCGCGCTGGAGGACCACGGAGTGCTCATGGACCCCGTGGTCGTTCCCCGGGACGGAGCCGCACCGGAGGGCGGCCCGGTCGCCGTGCACCTCTTCGGCAGCCTCTGCCTGGAGACCGACCTGATCACCCGGCGCACGGTGTTCCTGCCGCGCCGTCCGGAACCCGGCGACCTGCTGGCCTTCGCCAACACCGCCGGCTACGCCATGGACTTCCACGCCACCCGCGCCCAGCACCAGCCCGCCGCCGGCAAGGTCGCCGCCTGGCAGGACGGCGATGCCTGGCGCTGGTGCCTCGACGACCAGTTCTGGCCGATCACGCCCGCGAGGGGAGCTCAGTGAGGTACGACAGCATCACCGAGGCGATAGGCAACACCCCTCTGGTGCGGATAGACCCGGCGGTGCACGGCCTGCGCACCATCGATCTGTACGCGAAGCTCGAAATGCTCAACCCCTTCGGCTCGGTCAAGGACCGGGCCGCCTGGAGCATGGCGGGACCTCTGCTGGCCGAGGCGGTCGAACACGGCAGCCAGGTGGTCGAGTTGTCCAGCGGCAACACGGCCAAGGCCCTCGCGGTGATCGCGGGCATGCACGGCCTGGGCTTCAAGAGCGTCACCAACCGGATGCGGGTGCCGGAGATCAAGGACCTCCTGCTGCTGCTCGGTGCGGAGATCGAGGAGCTGCCGGGGCAGAGCGAGTGCCTGGACCCGACCGCGACGGACGATCCGCTGACCCTGTTCCACCGCACACTCGCCGCCTCGGGCAGCGCCTACCTGCACACCGACCAGTACTTCAACCCGCGCAACACCGAGGCCCATCTCACCGGCACCGGACCGGAGATCGTCAAGGACCTGGACGGCCGGGTCCCGGACTGGTTCGTCGCCTGTGTGGGCACGGCCGGGTCCTCCACGGGCGTCGCCCGCGCACTGCGGGAGGAGGATCCCTCCGTGCGGGTGGTCGGGCTGGTGGCGGCCAAGTCCGACTTCATCCCCGGGATCCGCACCATCGACGAGGTGCAGGAGGTGGGCCTGTTCGACCCGGAGACGTACGACACGATGGAGTCGGTCACCGCCGACGAGGCGATCGAGGGAATGCTGACCCTGAACCGCCGCTGCGGCATCCTGGGCGGGCCCACCGGCGGGGCGGCCTACTTCGGCGCCGTCCGTCATCTGCGGGCGCTCGACGAGGAGTCGGAGGAGCGGCGGACCGCCGTCTTCATCGTCTGCGACCGGGTGGAGAGCTATCTGAGCTACGTCCGGCAGCGGCGCCCCGACCTGCTGGGCCGGCCGCCCCGGAAGAACTCGCCGGCCGACCTGTCCGACGCCGAGGTCGGCGGGGCGCCGTCGGTCACCGTGGCCGAGGCCCGGCGCTGGATCGAGACCGGCATGCCGCTCGTGGTCGACCTGCGCAGCCCGTACGCGTACGCGGCGCTGCACATCGACGGTTCGGTCAACATCGTCGACGAACTGTTCGCGGAACTGGTGCGGGGCGGCCTGCCGTTCAGCCGGCGCCGGCCGGTGCTGCTGGCCTGCCCGGTCGGTGAGCAGTCCGCCCGGTACGCGGCGCTGCTGACCCGGATGGGCCACCCGGACGTGCGCAGCCTGGCCGGGGGCATCATCGCCTGGCGGGACGCGGGCGCGCCCCTGGTGCGGGACTGACCGGCATGAGCGCACCGATCAGCCGCGAGGAACAGGAGCGGTGGCAGCAGGGGCTGCGCGCCCAGTTCCCCATCGTCACCGGGCATCCGGAGCTGGCGTACCTGGACAGCGCGGCCACGGCGCAGAAGCCGCAGGCCGTCCTGGACGCCGTGCAGACGTATCTGACCACCTCCAACGCCAATGCCGCGCGCGGCACCTACACCTGGGCCAACCGGACCACGGAGCTGGTGGAGCGCACCCGCGGGCGCGTCGCCCGGTTCCTCGGGGACGACCGGCCGGATCGCTCCGCCGTCCACTTCACCGGCGGCACCACCGAGGGACTGCGCACCATCGCCCGCGACTGGCTGCCGGGCTTCCTGCGCGACGGCGACGAGATCGTCGTGCCGGACGCCGATCACCAGGCGAACATCGTGCCCTGGCTGGAGGCGCAGCGGTCGCTGGCTCGGGAGGGGGTGCACGTGCGGGTGGTGCCGATGCCGTACCAGAGCGGTTCGGGGGACTACGACCACCGGGCGCTGACGGAACGGGCCGGGCCGCGCACGCGGTTCGTGGCCACCACCCATGTGCACCACGTCTACGGCGGCGACATGAACGTGCACCGCATCCGTGAGGCCGTCGGCCCGGACGCGGTCATCTGCCTGGACGCCGCGCAGAGTGTGGGTCATCTGCCGGTGTCCGTGGCGGAGTTGGACGTCGACTTCGTGGTGTTCTCCGGGCACAAGGCGCTGGCCCTGCCCGGTTCGGGGGCGGTGTGGGCCCGGCAGGCGCGCGGGCCGGAGTTCGTGCCCGGCGGGTGGAGCGGCACCCCGAACACGGTGGGCATCGCCTCGCTCGAAGCGGCCCTGGACTGGCTGGAGGCGGCCGGTGTCGGCCGGATCGAGCGCTGGACGGCCGACCTGGCGGTCCGGCTCACCGAGGGGCTGCGCCGGCTGGACGCCTACGACATCCTCGGCTGCCCGCTCAGTCTCGCCGTCGACTCGGCCGTGCAGCGCCGCCAGGGCATCGTGACCCTGCGGCACCGCGCCATCGACTCGGGCGATCTGGGGTTCATCCTGTTCAGCCACGGGTTCATGGTCCGCTCCGACCATCACTGCCAGGGCGACGCTGGCGAGAAGACCGGTTCGGTGCGGGTGAGTCTGCATGTGTACAACACGGCGGAGGAGGTCGACCGGCTGCTGGCCGTTCTCGCTTCACTGCCGTGACACCGCCAACTAGTGCCCCGGCAGGCAACGTTTGCCCCTCAAGGAGCGGTGTACGGTGCGTGCTCTCGGCGTGCCGGCCGGAAGCCCTCGTACTGGACGCACTTGAGCTTTCGGCCGGTGCGGCGAGGGCGCGTGCCGGGCGTCGCGACGGGGCGAACGTTGCCTGTTGGGGCACAGGGCATAATGGGAACCGTTTCCACCTGTAGGCTCGGGCCGTAACGAGTCAGGTGCGAGACGGTGAGGTGGCGCGACCGGATGGGGCTGAGTCTGGCGACGGCGGAGCGATGGGTGGAGCGCTGGGAGCTCCAGCAGCAGCGGTACGCCGTCGACCGCGAGGAGCGGTTCACGGTGATCGCCGATGTGGTGGAGCACGTCATGGCGGGGCGCACGGCTCCGCCCCTCGTCGTGGATCTGGGCTGCGGGCCGGGCTCGCTGGCGGCCCGGCTGATCCGGCGGCTGCCGGACGCCGAGATCGTGGCCGTGGACCGGGACCCCGTCCTGCTGGAGCTGGGCCGTACCCACCACCCGGACGCGGCCCGCTACGTCGACGCGGAGATCGGCGCGCCCGGCTGGGTGCGGGCCCTGGAGCTGGACCGGCCCCTGGACGCTGCGGTCTCCACGACGGCCCTGCACTACCTGGACCGCGACACCCTGTTCGGCACCTACCGGCAGCTCGCCGGGCTGCTGCGGCCCGGGGGTGTCCTCGTCAACGGCGACCACCTCCCCCAGGGCGAGACGGGCCCGGCGGGGATCGCCGCGCATGTCGGGCGGTGCCGGGCCGGCCGGCAGCGCGTGTACGCCCACGAGGACTGGGGCTCCTGGTGGGCCGCGGCCGGCGAGGACCCGGAGCTGACCGACCTCCTCGCCGAGCGCCGGCGTCGCGAAGCCCCCCTCGGCACCGGCCGCCCCGCGGAACTCCCCCTCTCCGCCCACCTTGAGCTCCTCCGCCGGTCCGGCTTCGCCAAGGCCGGCCCGGTGTGGCAGTACGGCGACAGCTGCGTGGTCGTGGCGGTGCGCTAGGGCCGGTCGTTTGGATCAGGTCGCAGGGAATCGGCAGCGGCTCGTCATCGCCGTGAGCGGGGTCTGGCGCAGCTGCAAGGCGGAGGAGGGCGTCGATGCGGAGCATCGGCAACCGACGGCAACGCGGCAGATGTGCGTGCCAAACCCCGCGTCTGCGGCGTGATCCAAACGACGGGCCCTAGACCGCCGATTCACCCGTACGCCCCGTCCCGGATGGCGGGTCGCGGCGGGTCCTCCGACAATACATGCAGGAATCGCTATATGTTAATGTCGCCATGCCCGGCCCGGGTCGACACGTCACGGCCGGCACCAGCACACGCAAGGAGCTCCACCATGACCACCGCCCAGCACATCACCCACGAGGACCACGCGCACGCCCACGGCGACGACTGCGGGCACCTCGCCTTCACCCACGGCGACCACACCGACTACGCCCACGACGGCCACATCCACCGGACGCACGACGGCCACACCGACGAGTGCGCGACCGACGGCCACGCGGTGCACCAGAACCACGACCACGAGCACGGCGAGGACTGCGGCCACCTGGCCGTGCGGCACGGCGACCACACGGACTACGTGCACGACGGCCACCGGCACGCCGCCCACGAGGGACACTGGGACGACCACTGACGGCAGCCGCCCCCACCGGGTGAAGAGTGAACTGGGAATCGTTGTCATATGCTAATGTATGCATATGACAACGACGCCCTCTCCCCCGACGGACGAGCCGGATCCGACCCTCCAGGCGGCCGGCGAACTCCTGCGCGCCCTGGCCTCGCCCGTGCGGCTGGGCATCGTGCGGGAACTGTCCGGCGGCGGGAAGTACGTCCATGAACTGGTGACCGCCCTGGGCGTCAGCCAGCCGCTGGTCTCCCAGCACCTGAGGGTGCTGCGCACCTCCCGGATCGTCACCGCCCGGCGTCAGGCCCGCGAGACGCGGTACACCCTCACCGACGACCATGTGGCGCACATCGTGCTGGACGCCATCCGGCACGTACAGGAGTAGCGCCTCAGGTCAGGCTGTCCCACTCGACGGTCCGGTCGCACCAGCGCCGGAGCAGGGTGCGGTCATGGCCGACGGCCAGCAGGGCGGCGCCCGTCGCGGCCCGGTAGTCCTCCACGGCCGCGACCAGGGCGGCCGCCGTCGAGGCGTCGAGCATCGCGGTCATCTCGTCGCACACCAGCAGGCGCGGGCGCAGCACCAACGCCCGGGCGAGGCAGGCGCGTTGCAGCTGCCCGTCGCTGACCTCGTGCGGCCGCCGGGTCAGCAGGTCGGGGGTGAGACCGACGACGGGGGCCAACTCGGCGATCCGGCCGGGGACTTCCGCGCCGCGGCCGGTGGCGCGCAGGGGCTCGGCGATCAGGTCGGTGAGCGGCAGTCGCGGGTCCGCGGAGAGCCTGGCCTGCTGGAAGACGACCCCGAAGGCGGTGCGCTCCTCGCGTGGGGCGCGGTGGCGCCAGCGCCGCACGGGCTCGCCGTCGAGGAGCAGGGTGCCGGAGTCGGGGCGGTGCAGCAGGGCCGCGACCCGCGCCAGGGTGGACTTGCCGCAGCCGCTCGGGCCGAGCAGGCCGACGGACTCGCCCGGCGCGACGGCCAGGGACACGTTCCGGACGACCGGGGCGTTCCTGATGTATCCGGCGGTGATGGAGCGCAGTTCAAGCACGGACGTCCTCCGGCACGTGCGGGTGGTGGCAGGCGACCGTGCCGGCGGGCGGCTCCGCGGCGCACCTGTCGGTGGCCCGGTCGCAGCGGGCGGCGAAGGCGCAGCCGGCCGGGAGGTCGCCGAGTTCGGGCGGCATGCCGGGGATGGGGGTGAAGGCGCGGTCGGGCAGGGCCTGGAGCAGGCCGCGGCTGTAGGGGTGGCGGGGCCCGGGTGAGCCGAAGAAGGCGGCGGCGTCGGCGAGTTCGACGATCCGTCCGGCGTACATGACCGCGACCCGGTCCGCGATGCGCTCGGCGGCCGCCAGGTCGTGGGTGATCATCAGCAGGGCGCGTCGGCGGCCGCCCTCGCCCGGGTCGTCGACATGCCGCCGCAGTTCGTCGGCCGTACGGTCCACCAGGTCGCGGTCGAGTCCCGTGGTGGGTTCGTCGGCGAGCAGCAGGGGTGCGTCGCCGACCAGGGCGAGGGCGGTGGCGGCGCGCTGGGCGAGGCCGCCGGAGAGCTGGTGGGGGTGGCGGTCGAGGTGGTCCGCCGGGAACGCGGCCCGTTCGGCGGCGGACTCGGCGGCGGCCCGCAGGGCGGCGCGCCCCCGGGTCGCGGTCAACGCGGCGACCGTCTCCTCCAGTTGGGAGCGGACGGTGCGGACCGGGGTGAGGTGGGCGGCCGGGCTCTGCGGTACGAGGCCGATGAGCCGCCCGCGTACGGTGCGGGCGAGGGTCCGCTCGTCGGCCGTGAGCAGGTCCAGGTCACCGAGGAGGGCCGAACCGGCGCTCTGGGCGTTGCCCGGGAGCAGTCCGAGCAGGGCGGAGGCCAGCACGGACTTGCCGCAGCCGCTCTCCCCGATCAGGGCCAGGCACTCGCCGGGGGCCACGTCGAACCGCGCGTCGGTGACGGCCGCGACACGGCGCCCGCCGGGCATGAGGAACCGCACGGACAGTCCGCGCACCGACAGCACGGGGGGCATGGAGTCCATACCGGCGCTCACAGCATCAGCTCCGATCGGTGGCGGGGGTTGATCCGCTCCCGCCAGGCCCCGGCGAGTCCGGCGATGGCGAGGGTGGGGACGATGAGGAAGAGCCCCGGGAACAGGGTCGGCCACCACTGGCCGGCCAGGAGGGAGCCGCGGGCGGTCTGGATGAGGGTGCCGAGGCTCGCGGTGTGGGTGGGCAGCCCGAGGCCGAGGAAGGACAGCGCCGACTCGTGCCACATGGCGTGCGGCACCATCAGCACGGCGGCGAGCGCGGCCTGGGGAAGGACGGCGGGCAGCAGGTGCCGTACGGTCACCCGCCACCGGGACGCCCCGCCGGAGACGGCGGCGTCGATGTACGGCCTGGACCGCAGGGACAGCACCTCGGCACGGACGATCCGGGCCGTGGACAGCCAGTGGGTCAGCGCCACCGAGATGACCACCGGCCACACCCCGGGGCGGAACATGGCGACGATGAAGATGCCGAGCAGCAGGTGCGGCACGGACGAGAACGTGTCGACCACCCGCATCAGGGCCCGGTCGGCCCAGCCGCCCAGCGCCCCGGCCGCGGCGCCCACGGCCGTGCCGACGACGGTCGCGGTCAGCGCCGCCGCCACGCCGACGAGCAGCGAGACGCGCAGGCCGTAGACGCAGCGCAGCAGCAGGTCGCGGCCGACGTCGTCGGTGCCGAAGAGGTGGGCCCAGGACGGCGGTTGCAGCTTCGCGGCGAGGTCGACGGCCTGCTGGTCGAGCTGGACCAGCGGCGGCACGAGCAGCACGGCGAGGACGGTCGCGGCCACCAGCGCGGCGGAGGTGCGCACGCGCAGGGCGCGGGTGGAGCGGCGCCGGGGTCCGCGCGAGCGCCACTCGGTCCGCTCCGGGGCGGCGGCGGGCGCGGGTGCGTCACATGTCACTGAGCTTCACCCTCGGGTCGAACAGTCCGTAGAGCAGGTCGGCGAGCAGGTTCCCGGCGAGCACCGCTGCGGTGGCCAGGGTCGTCAGGGCGGCGAGCAGCGGGAAGTCGACTGCGGTGGCCGCCTCCACGGTGGCCGCGGCGATGCCCGGCCAGCTGAAGACGCTCTCCACCAGCAGCGCCCCGGTGATGAGTTCGGGCACGCGGGAGCCGATGAGCGTGAGCACCGGGAGGAGCCCGGAGCGCAGGGCGTGGCCGAGCAGGACGGTGCCTTCGCTCAGGCCGCGGGCCCGGGCGCCGCGTACGGGGTCCTCCGCCAGCGCGTCGCCGACGCCCTGGCGTACGTACAGGGTGAACCACGGCAGCTGGGACACGGCGAGGACGCCGGCGGGCAGGAGGACATGGCTCGTGACCTGTCCCGGCGTGACCTGTTCGCTGCCGGTGTCGGTCAGGCCGCCCGCCGGGAGGACGTCCCACTGGAGGGCGAACAGCCAGATGGCGAGCAGCGCGATCCAGAAGACCGGTGCCGCCTCCAGGGTGTAGGCGAGGGAGGTGACGGTCCGGTCGACGAGCGAGCCGGGGCGGCGGGCGGCGAGCACGCCGAGGACCGTGCCCACCAGTACGGCGGCGGCGAAGGCGACCGCGCAGAGCAGCGCGGACCACACGAGCCGTTCGCCGATGACCTGGACGACCGGCTGCCGCATGACGCTGGAGTGGCCGAGGTCGCCGGTGAGGGCGGAGGTCAGCCAGTGCCACCAGCGGGCGGCGAAGGGCCGGTCCACGTCGAGGTTCTCGCGCAGCCGGTCCAGGGTCTGCTGGTCGGCGCCGAGCGCGGCGGTGCCTGCGTAGGCCTTGACGGGGTCGAAGGGGGAGGCGGCGGCGATGGCGAACACGCCGAAGGTGACGACGAGCAGGACGGGAACGGCGAACAGGGCCCGCCGTCCCGCCAGTCGTGCCATCGCTCCCCAGGGGAGGCGGGTCACTTCTTCGGCTGCCAGTCCTCGATGTTCCACCAGGGACCGCTGGCGAAGCCGTGCTCGTGCGGCTCCAGCTGGGTGTTCAGGTTCTCCCAGCGGTCGGCCAGCACGTAGAGGTGGTCGATGTGGGTGAGGAAGGTGTAGCCGGGGTCCTGCACCAGGGCGCGCTGGAGCTTTTCATAGGCGGCCGTGCGCTCGGCCGGGTCCTGGCTGCGGCGGCCGTTGTCGAGGGCGCGGTCCACGGCCGGGTTGTCGTAGCGCGCCATGTTGTTGAAGCCGTCGCCGGCGAGGGAGGAGTGCAGCAGGGTGTAGAGGCCGAAGTCGGGGTCGCCGGTGCTGCCGAAGCCCGCGAGGACGGCGTCGTCCTTCATGCGGGGCTCGATGACCTCCCAGGTGGCGCTCTCCACCTTCACCTCGATGCCGGCCTTCTTGGCGTCGGAGGCGTAGGCGAGGGCGTGGTCCTGGCGGACCTTGTCGCCGGAGGGGTAGAGCAGGGTGAAGGCCGCCCGCTGTCCGTCCCGGGTGCGGATGCCGCCCTCGCCGGGCTTCCAGCCTGCCTCGTCCAGGATCTTGCCGGCCTTGCCGAGGTCCTGGGTGCGCTCGATGTCGTCGGTGAACGCCGGGTCGTCGACGGGCAGGGGTCCGTAGGCCGGCCGGCCCGCGCCGTCCAGGATCTTGTCGACCATGGCCTCGCGGTCCACGGCGGCGTCGAGGGCCCGGCGGATCGCGCGGTCGCCGGTGACCTCGTTCGCGGTGGGGAGGGTGACGGCCCGGAAGTCGTAGGAGCGGGCCTCGTAGGTGCGCTTGGCGTCGTCGCCCTTGAACGTGGCGGCGAGGTTGGGCGGGAGGACCGCGCCGTCGAGGTCGCCGGAGCGCAGGCGGGTGGCGCGCACGTTGTCGTCGCCGATGACCGCCATGGTGAAGCTCTTGACCTTCGGCTCGCCGCCCCAGTAGCGGGGGTTGGCCTTGAAGGTGAGCTTCTCGCCCTTGCTCCACTTGGTGAGGACGTACGGCCCGGTGCCGACCGGCTTGGTGTTGAAGGAGCCCGTGTTGGGGTCCTGCCTGCCCGCGACGTGCTCGGGGACGACGGGCAGCACGGTGCGGGCGGCGAAGGGGGCGTAGGGGTACTCGAGTGTGAAGACGACCTTGTCGTCGCCGCTCGCCTCGACCTTCTTGACGGCGTCCAGCTCGCTCTTGAAGGTGTTGTTGGTCTTCGGGTCGAGGACGGTCCGGTACGTGTAGACGACGTCGGCGGCCGTCAGCGGTTCGCCGTCGCTGAACTCGACTCCCTTGCGCAAGGTGAAGGTGTACGTGCGGCCGCCGTCGCTGACCTTCGGCATCGCGGCCGCCAGAGCGGGCTTCAGCTTCAGGTCGGCGTCGCGGGCGAGGAGCCCGTCGAAGATCTTGGAGTTCCCGTCCTTGCCGTAGCCGAGCAGCGGGCTGAGGGTGTCCGGCTCGGAGGCCACCCCGAGCACGACGGACCCTCCGGACTTGCCGTCGCCCGAGCCGGCGCCGCTGGGGGCCGAGCAGGCGGTGACCGCCGCGGCCAGCGCCGCCGTGACGGCGGCCCCTCGTATCCGACGGGTCGACATGTGACCTCACACCCTTGTTGCTCTAGTAAGGCTGTTGCAAAGAAATCGCAATTAAACAGGATCGGCGGGCCACCCGGACCTCGGGCGCCCGCCGAACCGTTCACCGCCGTGTTCAGGCCTGGCTCAGGGTGATGTCCTGCCCCTGGACGGCGTGGAAACTGGGCAGCGGCAGACCGCTGAAGGTACGCAGCTCCATCAGCGTCGCCTCGACGTGGGCCGCACCGGCCACGAGTGCGCCGGGCACGGTCCGGCCCGTGTTCACCCAGCGGTGCTCCGCTCCGTCGCACACGGCCCGGGTGCCGCCGATGCCGTGACGGGTCGTGGAGAGGCCCTGACGCACGGAGGAGCTGACGAAGACGGGGCCGCTGGAGCTCGCGCAGCGGTACGTGCCGGACAGGGTGACGGTGCCGTCGGCGGCGATCCGGCCCACCGCGTCGACCGTCACGGTGCCGGTCGGAGCGAGGACCGACGCGGTGGCGGGCGCCGCGCCGGCACCGGTGAGCAGGAGCAGCGCGGCACCGGCCGCCGCGCCGAGAAGGGGACGTACACGCATGGGGAGACCTCCCGAAATGAGTGGAATTGCGGCTTCCACTCGTACCGGCCCTCCGGGCCGTCGCCCGTGACCCTCACCCCTTCGGTGGCGAGTCCGCACCGGCCGTCGTGGAAGCGTCCTGGGAATGTCCTGGGCGTGTCACGCTTCCCGTCGGGCCGTTCCGATGAGTCCGGCGCGGGAGGATGGTCTGTCTGTACGAGTCGCCCGAACCCTTCGGACGGCCCTACCGACGTGGAGGTGCGCCATGTGTGCCCACCAGCCCCTGTGCCCCGCGACCGACTCCCCCGCCGCGCACGTCGTCGCGGCCCGCCCCGAGCAGGGCTGGAGCCTGCTGTGCGACGGGACGGTCGTCTTCGACGACACCGGCGAACTGCTGCCGGACGGACGCGTGGTGCAGCCGCGCCGGACGAGCACCGAGGGTCTGGCCGTCGCGGCCTGACGCTCGGCCGCTCCAAGGCGGCCCGACGGTCTCGCTACGGCAGGACCGCGAAGCCGTCCAGTTCCACCATCGCCTCCGCGTCCCACAGCCGCACGACCTCGACGACCGCCATGGCGGGATAGTCCCGGCCGGCCAGCCGGCGCCAGGTGCGGCCCAGTTCGGGCGCGTGCGTGCGGTACGCCTCGACATCCGTGGCGTAGACGGTGACGCGCGCCAGGTCAAAGGGCGTGCCACCGGCCGCCGCGAGGGCGGCCAGCAGGTTGGTGAGGGCCCTCTCGAACTGCTCGGGCAGGGTGCGGCCGACGACCTTGCCGTCGGCGTCCAGAGCGGTCTGGCCTGCCAGGAACACCACCCGCGAGCCGGACGCCACGACGGCGTGGGAGAAACCGGTCGGCGGGGACAGCTCGGGCGGGTTGACGCGCTCGGTGCTCACCGGGCCTCCTGACGGGCGTACAACTCCTTGGCGATGACGCCGCGTTGCACCTCGCTGGCCCCCTCGTAGATGCGCGGGGCGCGCACCTCGCGGTAGAGGTGTTCGAGCAGGTGACCGCGTTGCAGGGCCCCGGCGCCGTGCAGCTGGACGGCGGCGTCGACGACGTACTGCGCGGTCTCGGTGGCGAGCAGCTTCGCCATGGCGGAGCGCCGGGGCACCTCGGGGGCGTCCGCGTCGTACGCCGATGCCGCCGCGTGGACCATCAGCCGGGCCGCCTCCGTGCGCAGGGCCATCTCGGCGACCTGGTGCGCGACGGCTTGCAGGTCCTTCAGCTTGCCCCCGAAGGCGTCCCGCCCGGCGGTGTGGGCGAGGGTCGCGTCGAGGGCCGCCTGGGCCATGCCGACCGCGAACGCGCCGACGCTGGGCCGGAAGAGGTTGAGCGTCCCCATGGCGACCCGGAAGCCGCGGTCGGCCTCGCCGAGCACGTCGTCGGAAGTCACGGGCACGGCGTCGAAGTCGAGGGCGCCGATGGGGTGCGGCGAGAGCATGTCGAGCCCACGGCCGGTCAGGCCCGGGCGGTCGGCGGGGACGAGGAAGGCGGTGACGCCGCGGGCCCCGGCCCCCGGGGTGGTCCGGGCGAAGACGGTGTAGAAGTCGGCCTCGGGTGCGTTGGAGATCCAGCACTTCCCGCCGGTGAGACGCCAGCGGGCGGGGCCGTCGGGGGCTGCGGCGAGCGCCGGGGCGGCCGGCGGCCCCTCACTCCGCGGGGACTCCGGCTCCGCCCGCGCTTCCGGCTCCGTCCGCGCTTCCGGCTCCGTCCGCGCTTCCGGCTCCGCCCGCAACTCCAGCGCCGCCGCGTCCGATCCCGCCCCCGGCTCGCTCAGCGCGAAGGCCGCGATCGCGGTGCCGTCGGCCACCCGGGGCAGCCAGCGGGCGCGTTGTTCCCGGGTGCCGTACGCGTGGACGGGGTGGGCGCCGAGGCCCTGGAGGGCCAGGGCCGTCTCGGCCTCCGTGCAGGCGTAGGCCAGGGACTCGCGCATCAGGCACAGGTCGAGCGCTCCCGAGGTGAACAGGCGTCCGAGCAGTCCGAGGCTGCCGAGTTCGGCGACCAGGGCCCGGTTCACCCGTCCCGGTTCCCCCTTGTCGGCCAGCGGGCGGAGCCGCTCCGCGGCCAGGGTGCGCAGCTCGGCGCACCAGGCGAGTTGTGCCGGTTCGAGCGAGAATGCGGTCATCGCCGGTCCCTTCTCCGCCACCCCGCCTTCCGGCCGGGCCACTCCGAGGCTATCGCGGACCGTTGACTGTCGTCACCAACACGATACGCTCCAGGGGCGAGCCCACCACGCCAAGGGGGCGAACCGTATGAATCCACGGGGCACGGCCCACGTCGACACCTTCGCCCGGGACCATCTGCCACCCCGGGACCAATGGCCCGAGCTCCGCTTCGATCTGCCGGAGCTGCACTACCCCGAACGGCTCAACTGCGCCGCCGAACTGCTGCACGGCCCGCCCGGCGACCGCCCGGCGTTCCTGACGCCCACCGGCCAGCCGTGGACGTACGGCGATCTGCGCGCCCGGGTGGACCGCGTCGCGCACCTGCTCACCGGTGAACTCGGTGTCGTCCCCGGCAACCGGGTGCTGCTGCGCGGCCCCACCACGCCCTGGCTCGCGGCCTGCTGGCTGGCCGTGCTGAAGGCGGGGGCCGTGGCGGTCACGGTGCTCGCCCAGCAGCGCCCGCACGAGCTGAGCACGATGTGCGAGATCGCGCGGGTGCGGCACGCCCTGTGCGACATCCGGGCCGTCGACGACCTCGCCAAGGCCGAGGTCCCCGGCCTGCGCATCACGACCTACGGCGGTGACGCCCCGGACGACCTCCTCAACCGCCCGGCACCCGCCACCCCGTACGAGGCCGTCGCGACGGCGGCCGACGACGTGGCGCTGATCGCGTTCACCTCCGGCACCACCGGCCGCCCCAAGGGCTGCATGCATCTGCACCGGGACGTCCTGGCGATCGCCGACACCTTCTCCCGGCACGTCCTGAAGCCCGACGCGGACGACGTGTTCACCGGCAGCCCTCCCCTGGGCTTCACCTTCGGTCTCGGCGGCCTGGTGGTCTTCCCGCTGCGGGCCGGCGCGCGTGCGCTGCTGCTCGAACAGGCGGGACCCCGGCAGCTGCTGCCCGCCATCGCCCGGCACCGGGTCTCCGTGCTGTTCACCGCGCCGACGGCGTACCGCGCGATGCTCGACGAACTCGACGGGCACGACGTCTCCTCCCTGCGCCGCTGCGTCTCGGCCGGCGAGAACCTGCCGGCGGCCACCTGGCAGGCCTGGCACGAGCGCACCGGCCTGCGCGTCATCAACGGCATCGGCGCCACCGAGCTGCTGCACATCTTCATCTCCGCGGCCGACGACCGGATCCGGCCCGGGTCCACGGGTGTTCCGGTGCCGGGCTGGCAGGCGCGCGTGCAGGACGCGGACGGCGAGCCCGTGCCCGACGGGCAGCCGGGGCTGCTCGCCGTACGCGGACCGGTCGGCTGCCGCTACCTGGCCGACCCGCGGCAGCGGGACTACGTGCACGGCGGCTGGAACGTCACCGGCGACACCTACGTCCGCGATCCCGACGGCTACTTCCGCTACGTCGCCCGCGCCGACGACATGATCATCTCGGCCGGGTACAACATCGCCGGCCCCGAGGTGGAGGACGCGCTGCTGCGGCACCCGGACGTGGTGGAGGCGGCGGTCGTGGGGCGGCCCGACGAGGCCCGCGGACAGGCCGTGCTGGCCTTCGCCGTCCTCAAGGAGGGCGCGGAGCGGGACGCCGAGGCACTGCGCGCCTTCGTGAAGAGCGAGCTGGCACCGTACAAGTGCCCCCGCGAGATCGTCTTCCTGGACGCGCTGCCGCGCACGGCGACCGGCAAGCTCCAGCGGTTCAGACTGCGCGCCGACGGGGTACCGGGAGGCGACCAGGAGTGATCCGTACGACCTAAGATGATCAACGTGTCCGACCAGCATGCACCACGGTCTCTCATCGTCACGCTCTACGGCGCGTACGGCCGCTTCGTCCCGGGCCCCGTGCCGGTAGCCGAACTGATCCGGCTGCTGGCCGCGGCCGGCGTGGACGCCCCGTCCGTGCGCTCCTCGGTGTCGCGGCTCAAGAGACGCGGACTGCTCGTGCCGGCCCGCACCGCGCAGGGTGCGGCCGGCTACGAACTGTCCCCGGACGCGCGCCAGTTGCTCGACGACGGTGACCGGCGCATCTACGCCTCCGCTCCGCCCGAGGACGAGGGCTGGGTGCTCGCGGTGTTCTCCGTGCCGGAGTCGGAGCGGCAGAAGCGGCACGTGCTGCGCTCCCGGCTGGCCGGGCTCGGTTTCGGCACGGCCGCCCCCGGTGTGTGGATCGCGCCCGCGCGGCTCTACGAGGAGACCCGGCACACGCTCCAGCGGCTGCGGCTCGACGCGTACGTCGACTTCTTCCGCGGCGACCACCTCGGGTTCGCCCCGACCGCCGAGGCCGTGGCCCGGTGGTGGGACCTGGCCGCCATCGCCAAGGAGCACGAGGCGTTCCTCGACCGCCACGCGCGCGTGCTGCGCGAGTGGGAGCGGCGCGAGGACACCCCGGCCGAGGAGGCCTACCGGGACTACCTCCTCGCCCTGGACTCCTGGCGCCATCTCCCCTACACCGACCCGGGCCTGCCGTCCGGCCTGCTTCCCGCGGACTGGCCGGGTGTCCGCTCGGCGGCGGTGTTCCGGGGGCTGCACGAGCGGCTGCGGGACGCGGGGGCGCGGTTCGTGGGGCTCTGACACCCGCGGGACCCATCCGGATTGCCGCCCCCGCCGGGCTGTGGAACGGTCGACGATGTCCGGCAGTGGGCGCAGCACGCGGCGGGAGGCGGACCGAGGGATGACCGTCACCACACCACCGGGCACGGCGGGCAGCCGAGCGGACCGGCGGCCGTGAGGCGTTGGGGGCGTTCGGCACGCGGCGGGTGGGAGCGGGCCGGGGCGCACACCCTCGTCCGGCAGGGCCGGGACGTGGAGCTGCTGCACCGGGCCATGGGGTTCGCCACGCTCGCGCTGGTCACCTTGGCACCGCTGCTGATCGTGGTCGCCGCCGCCGATCCCCTGGAGCGGGGTGGTTTCGCGTTCTGGCTGGCCGACGGCATGGGGCTGTCCGGCCGGTCCGCGCGGGTGCTCACGGACATCATCAGTCCCCCGCGCAAGGTCATCGGCACCACGAGCGTGCTCGGCGGGGTCGCCCTCGCCGTCTTCGGCGTCGCCTTCGGCGGGAGCGTGCAGAACGGCTACGAGCGGATCTGGGGACTGCCGTCGGGCCCGTGGCACCGGGTCTGGCGGCAGGCGGTGTGGATGATCGCGATGACCGCGTACCTGTACCAGGAGGTGCAGACGCGCAGCCTCGTCTCGGGGCCGGAGCGGATCGTGCTGAGCGCGGCGTCCGGTGTGCTGTTCTTCTGGTGGGGGCAGCGCTTCCTGCTGGGCGGTCAGGTCCGCTGGAGCGAACTGCTCCCCGGGGCGGTGGCCACCATGGCGGGACTGGTCGGCCTGCGGATGTTCTCCTACTTCGTGTTCACCCCCCTCATCGTCACCAACGCGATCAGCTACGGGGCCGTCGGCGTCGTCCTCGTCGTGGAGTCCTGGCTGATCGGCGTGGGCTACGTCGTCTACGGCGGGGCGCTGCTGGGCCGCTGGGTCCAGGAGCACCACGGACTCCGGTTCCGCGCCCGGTGACCCCCGCCCCACAACCGCCCCCGTACAAACGCACATGCAACCCTCAGAGAATCCTGCCCCGGCTGATGCGAACCCACAGTGGTTCTTCACCTGGCATCTGCGGCATTATCATCGGCGGATACCCGGCAGAGGGAGCAGAGCCGTCATGACCCGTACCGTGCACCGTGTCCGCCGCCCGCTCCGGGGGGCCGCGGTGGGAGCCGCCGCCCTGCTGGCCCTGAGTGCCTGCTCGTCGTCCGGCTCGGACTCCTCGGCGAAGCCGGACTCCTCCGGGCCGGGCGAGCTCTCCGGGGAGGTGACCGTGTTCGCCGCGGCCTCGCTGAAGGAGAGCTTCACGACGCTGGGCGAGCGGTTCGAGAAGGAGCACCCCGGCACGAAGGTCACCTTCAGCTTCGGCGGCAGCGACTCGCTCGCCGCGAGCATCACCGGTGGCGCTCCGGCGGATGTCTTCGCCTCGGCCAGTCCCAGGACCATGAAGATCGTCACGGACGCCGGGGACGTCGCGGGCACCCCCGCGACCTTCGTCCGCAACCAGCTGGAGATCGCCACCCTGCCCGGTAATCCCGGGAAGATCTCCTCGCTTCTGGACCTCACCCGGGCGGGCCTGAAGGTCGTGCTCTGCGACAAGGAGGTACCGTGCGGCGCTGCCGCGCAGCAGGCCCTCGACGCGAGCAGGCTGAAGCTCACCCCCGTCTCCTACGAGCAGGACGTCAAGGCCGCGCTCACCAAGGTCGAGCTGAAGGAGGCCGACGCGGCCCTCGTCTACAAGACGGACGTGCGCGCGGCGGGTGACAAGGTGGAGGGCGTGCCGTTCCCCGAGTCCGCCGACGCCGTCAACGACTACCCGATCGCGCTGCTCAAGAACGCGCCCAACACCGAGGCCGCCCGGGCGTTCGTCGCGCTGGTGCGGTCCGCCGAGGGCCGGAAGGTGCTGAGCGGGGCGGGGTTCCTCACGCCGTGACACCCCCTGCCGACAGGCCTCGCGCCGCGGCCGGCACCCTCCGGGGCGGTCCGCGGCGCCGGCGCGTGCGGACGGGTGTCCCGCTGCCCCTGCTGATCCCCGCGCTGACCGGCCTGGCCTTCCTGATCGTGCCGCTGATCGCCCTGCTCGTGCGGACCCCGTGGCACAGCCTGCCCACGCAGCTGACCAGCCCGGACGTGTGGCAGGCCCTCAAGCTCTCCCTGATCTGCGCGACGCTGGCCACCGGCGTGAGCCTGGTCGTCGGCGTGCCGCTGGCCTGGCTGCTGGCCCGCGTCGACTTCCCCGGCCGCGGCCTCGTGCGCGCCCTGGTCACCCTGCCCCTCGTCCTGCCTCCGGTCGTGGGCGGCGTGGCGCTGCTGATGGCGCTGGGCCGCAACGGCATCGTCGGGCAGTGGCTCGACGCGTGGTTCGGGATCACGCTGCCCTTCACCACCGCCGGAGTCGTGATCGCGGAGGCGTTCGTGGCGATGCCGTTCCTCGTCATCAGCGTCGAGGGCACCCTGCGGGCCGCCGACCCACGGTACGAGGAGGCGGCCGCCACCCTGGGCGCTTCCCGCTTCACCGCGTTCCGCCGGGTCACACTGCCGCTGATCGCGCCGGGCATCGCGGCGGGCGCGGTCCTCGCCTGGGCCCGGGCGCTCGGCGAGTTCGGCGCGACGATCACCTTCGCCGGCAACTTCCCCGGCCGCACCCAGACCATGCCCCTGGCCGTCTACCTGGCCCTGCAGAGCGACCCGGAGGCCGCGATCGCCCTCAGCCTGGTGCTGCTGGCGGTGTCGATCGCGGTGCTGGCCGGGTTGCGCGACCGTTGGATGCGTGCCGGATGACCGAGACCCACCTCGCCACCGGCCCCTCCACGGACGGGCTCGACGCCCGTCTCGTCGTGGACCGCGGCGGCTTCCGGCTCGACGTGGCGCTGACCGTCGCGCCCGGTGAGGTCGTCGCCCTGCTCGGGCCGAACGGCGCCGGCAAGACCACCGCGCTGCGCGCCCTGGCCGGCCTGACCCCGCTCTCCGGCGGTCATCTGCGGCTGGACGGCACGGAGCTGGACCGCACGCCGCCGGAGGCCCGTCCGGTCGGGGTGGTCTTCCAGGACTACCTGCTCTTCCCCCACCTCACGGCCCTCGACAACGTCGCCTTCGGCCCTCGCTGTCAGGGCGCGAGCAAGGCGGAGGCCCGGGCGCAGGCCGCGGAGTGGCTTCAGCGCCTGGGCCTCGCGGCGCACGGCGGCGCCAAGCCGCGCAGGCTCTCCGGCGGCCAGGCCCAGCGCGTCGCCCTCGCCCGCGCCCTGGCGACCCGCCCCCGGCTGCTGCTGCTCGACGAGCCGCTCGCGGCGCTGGACGCCCGCACCCGGCTGGAGGTGCGTGCCCGGCTGCGGCGGCACCTGGCCGAGTTCGAGGCGGTCGCCGTGCTCGTCACCCACGATCCGCTCGACGCGATGGTGCTGGCCGACCGGCTGGTGGTCGTGGAGCACGGCCGGGTCGTCCAGGAGGGCACCCCGGCCGACATCGCCCGCCACCCCCGCACGGACTACATCGCGCGGCTGGTCGGCCTGAACCTCTACCGGGGCGAGGCGGACGGTCACACCGTCCCGCAGGGCCACGGGGCCCCCCACCCCACCCCCCAGGTGGGGTGGGGGCGCGGGTTGGTTGGGGTTGCCCCCCCGGCGGGTC
>NZ_JBEZWN010000022.1:0-104434 GCF_040637495.1 Streptomyces sp. NPDC029044 | reverse complement strand
GTCTCGACCAGGGCCGGGTCGTCGGCCGGAGCCCGCCCACGGGTGCGGTCGAGAACCAGCCGGACGGCTCCTGCGGCCCGTTCGAGGATCACGGCGTCGACGACGCTGGGGGCGACCGGCGCGGCAGCGCCCCGGCGCGGCTCCTGCTCCGTCGCCGCGAGGCCGCCGGATTCCGCTCCGTCCGGTCCCCGCTCCAGCCACAGCACCGCCGCGCCGCCCGGGCTCAATGCCGCCGACGGCCAGGCCGGGTCCGGCGGCGCGTCGGTGTCTCGCCGAGTGCCGTCGGCCTCCACCCGGACGTGTACGCGCCGCTCGGGGTCCACCAGCCGGGCCGGGCAGCCGGCCAGGACCGCGGCACCGCGCACGAGCGCCTCCACCCCGGCCCTGGACTCGGCGAGGCGGTCGAAGTAGGCGATGACCCGGACCGCCGCACCGGCATCCGGATCCAGGGCGGTCAGCCGCCCGGCCAGCTCTTTCATAGGCCCATAGTGCGGTATGCGGCCCCTCTTGCGGCCGTCGGCGTCCGACGGCCGCACCCGAGCGCGCCGTCCCCGGCCCTCACACCCCCAGCAACCTCCGCAGCCAGGCCACCTGCGCCCCGCGGGCCGCCTGTGACACCGCAGCCTGAGGCGCGAACCCGTCGAAACCGTGGAAGCCGCCCGGCCACACGTGCAGTTCAGCCACTCCGCCGGCCTGCCAGATCCGCGACGCGTAGGCGACCACCTCGTCCCGGAAGGTCTCCGCCGAGCCGACGTCGAGGAAGGCCGGAGGCAGCCCCGTCAGATCCTCGGCGCGGGCCGGAGCCGCGTACGCCGGTACGTCGGGGCCGCCGCGGCGCGAGCCCAGCAGCGCGGTCCAGCCGGTCTCGTTCGCGGTGCGGTCCCACACTCCGAGGCCCGCCATCTGGTACGTGGAGGGCGTGTCGTTGCGGTCGTCGAGCATCGGGCACATCAGCACCTGCCCGATCGGCTGCGGCCCCTTGCGGTCCCGGGCGAGCAGCGCCAGGGCCGCGCACAGCCCGCCGCCGGCGCTGGCACCCGCGATGACGATCAGCTCGGGGTCGGCGCCGATCTCGGCGGCGTGATCCGCCGTCCACAGCAGCCCGGCGTACACGTCCTCGACCGGCGCGGGGTGCGGGTGCTCCGGCGCCAGCCGGTACTCCACGGACACCACGACGGCGTCCAGCGCCTGTGCCCACGCCAGCGGTACGTCCACCCCGACCCGGTTGGTGCCGATGACCATGCCGCCGCCGTGCACGTGGTAGATCACGGGACGCGGCCCGGCGGACCCCGCCGCGGCCGGGCGGCAGATCAGCAGCGAGATGTCCGGCTCGCCCCGCGGCCCCGGCACCTGCCGGTCCTCGACCTCGAACGCCCCGCCCATGGTCAGATCCAGATCGGCCAGCATCCGGATGCCCGGCCCCTGGCGCACCTCGGCGATCTCGTCGAGGGTCAGTCCCGGGTTGATCATGTCCTTGATCAGCTCCAGGGCGGCGGCGAGTTCGGGGTCGAACGGGGGCGGTACGTGCGTCATGGCGTCTCCTCACGCGAGGTCGCGGCGGCTCGGGCAGCCATGGTCGGTCCGGTGGCCCCGGCAGCGGGCGCCGCCGTGCGGCGGAACCTGCCCGCCGTTCGGCGGGTGGCGCCGCGGGGCCGGGCGGAGGGCACCGGGGTGGGCACGGCGGTAAGGGCGCACGTCCGGCGCGAGTGCGGCGGTCAGCGTAACGGCTCGACGGACCCGCTCGGCAGGACCCGCCGCCTTCTCCGCCGCCTTCCCCGTGCGCAGGCGCCGCCGCCCGGCGGGGGCCCGGTGCCCGGCGGGGCCCGGTGCCCGCCCCGGATATACGCTTTCCTATTACTTAGGCTGATTGATGCAGGTTGGTAGTCATCCGGCAGGGATGAGAATGCGGTGACGAGGGAGCGGCGGACCCCGGGGCTGTCCGGCATGCATCGCCCGGAGCAGGTCGAGAACCTGCCGTTCCATCCACCCGTTCTCCGCGCCGCGCGGGCGGCGGCCAGAACCGCCGCCCTGGCCGCGGGCGTGGTGGGCCTGGCGGGCCTCGCCCGATGGATCGCCGGAGCCGACGCGCTGACCGGCGTGCCGGCCGACGCCCTGGTGACCATGAAGGCCAACACCGCCGTGGGCCTCGTCGCGCTCGGTCTCTCCCTGTCCGTGATCACCCGCGCGCCGGTCCGGCCGTGGATGCTCTCGACGGGCCGTGGGGCGGCGCTCCTGGCCGCCGCACTCGGCGCGCTCACCCTGGTGGAGTACGCCTTCGGGGCGAACCTGGGGATCGACGAGCTGCTCTTCAGGGATTCGGCGGCCGGGGCGAGAGGGCGGCCGCCGGGGCGGATGGCGCCCAACACGGCCGTGGCGCTGCTGCTCGCAGGGGTGGCCTCCCTGTGCACCGGTGCGTCCCGGATACCCGCCCGGGTGAGTCAGATCCTTGGCCTGGCGGTCGGAGCGCTCGGCGTGCTGCGGCTGTACGGGGCCGTCTACCGGGTGCCCGAGCTGGAGCGGTTCGGCGCCTACATCGGTATCGCCCCGGCCACAGCGGTGGCCTTGCTGCTGCTGGGCACGGCCCTCTTCCTGGCCCGTCCGCGCGAGGGCCTCGCCGCGTTGCTGCTGAACGCGGGGACGACCGGCGCGCTGGGACGATGGCTGTTCGTCACCGTCCTGATCGTGCCGCCGCTGCTGGGATGGGCTGTTCTGGCGGGTGAGGACGCGAGGGTCTTCGGGGAGCGGCTGGGCACCGCGCTGCTCGTCGGCGCTCACGTGGCGGTCTTCGCGTCGGTGATCTTCGCGACCCTGGCCGTGGGCCGTCGTGTCGAGGTGGCACACGCCCGGCTGGAGTGGCAGGTGCGCCAGAACGAGCTGTTGCAGGCCTTCATGGACCACACGCCGGCGGTGGTGTTCATCAAGGACCTGCACGGCCGTTTCCTGGCCGTCAACACGACGTTCGAGCAGAGCCTGAACCTGTCCCGGGAGCAGGTCCTGGGCCGCCGGGACCAGGACGTCATGCCGTCCGGCCTCGCGCGGCAGGCGCGGGCAGCAGACCTCGCGATGCTGGCGGAGGGCGAGCCCGTGCAGCGGGAAGAACTGCTCACCCTGCCGGGAGGCCCGCGGGAGTTCCTTTCCACCCTGTTCCCGCTCAAGGACGCGTCCGGTACGCCCTATGCCGTGTGCGGCGTGGTCACCGACATCACCGAACGGGTCGCGGCACAGCGCGAGGTGCAACGGTCGCACCGGCGGTTCATGGCGCTGCTGGATTCCGCTCCCGACGCCACCCTGATCACGGACGGCGAAGGCACCGTCGTGATGGCCAACCCCCAGGTGAGACGCTTGTTCGGACGCGCGCCGGGCGACCTCGTCGGTACCGGTGTGGTCGGCCTGGTGCCGGCCTCCCGGCGCCGGTGGCACGGCGCCCTCCTCGGCGCGTACCTCCGCCTGCGTGATCCGAAGCCGAAGGTCTTGGACAGGGGCCTGTACGGGCTGCGCGGCGACGGCTCCGAGTTCCCCGTCGAGGTGAGTGTCAGCAGTCTGCGGTCCGAGGATGAGACCCTCGTGGTCCTGACCGTCCGGGACATCAGCGAGCGCAGACGGCTGGAGGCCGACCGCGCCGAGCGCTACGAGCAGCAGCGGCGGATCGCCTACACCTTGCAGCACAGCCTCATGGGGGAGCCGCCCCGCCTGGCCCACCTGCCGTGCGCCTACCGGTACCTGGCGTCCGTCCAGGATCCCGGAGTCGGAGGCGACTGGTTCGACGTCATCCCGCTCGACGATCTTCGCACCGGCGTTCTCATCGGCGACGTGATGGGCCGGGGCCTGGAGGCCGCGGCCGTCATGGGGCAGCTGCGCGCCGCCTCCCACGCCCTGGCCCGCACGGGTGCCACGCCCAGCAGGCTGATGAGCGCCCTCGACACGTTCGTCGGCGACCTGGCCGACCAGCTGGTCACTTGCGTCTACCTGGTCCTGGACCAGGGCAGGGACGAGGTCACCCTGTGCTCGGCGGGGCACCTGCCCGTCATCGTCCTCCCGCCGGGCGGGCCGGCGGGCCGGCTCGTGACACCGGTCGGTGTGCCGCTGGGGGTCAACGACGCGGGGCGCGGTGTGCCGTTCGAGGAGGCGACCCGGCCGCTGCCGCCGGGCAGTGCCCTGGTCCTCTACACGGACGGGCTCGTCGAGAGGCCCGGCAGCGACATCGACGTCCAGGTCGACGTACTGACCCACGCCGTCGACGTCGTCCTGAAGGGCGTCCCCGCCGACGACCCCCGCACCCTCGATCAGGCAGCGGACCGTCTGATCAGGACGCTCATCGCGGACACGGACGTCTCCGACGACGACGTGACGCTGCTGCTGCTCGGTACGCCGGGACGAAGACGCCCGCCGGGGGAGAGGCGGCCGCCGTGACCCCGGTGCTCGAACCCGGGACCCCCTAGCGCGGTCTCTGTCACGGTCCGGGCACGCCTCGCGTCTGCTTCTGGCCATGCAACCGCAGTGGCCGAAAGATGTGTCTCCGGGTGCGTGACCGGCCGCTGGGGAGCGGTCGCTTTGGGGGGACGGGACATGAACGCATGGGCGGTGCCCGGCTACACCGAGTCGGTGGAGCTCGGGTCGGGGGCGAGCGGGCGGGTGGTCCTCGCCGTGCACGAGGAGACGGGCGTGCCGGTGGCCGTGAAGTACCTCAGCGAGTCGCTGCGCACCCGGCCGGGTTTCGTGTACGACTTCCGGGCGGAGGCGCGCCTGCTCGGCGGGCTGGGGAGTCCCCATGTCGCCGGGCTGTACGAGTACGTCGAGAGCCCGGACGGCGCCGCCATCGTGATGGAGCTGGTCGACGGCGTCCCGCTGCGCACGCTGCTCAGGAGGGAAGGCCCGCTCGCTCCCGAGGCCGCGCTCGTCGTCCTCAAGGGATCGCTGCTCGGTCTGGCCGACGCACACCGCGTCGGCGTCGTCCACCGCGACTACAAGCCGGAGAACGTCCTGGTCACGCCGGACGGATCCTCCAAGCTGGTCGACTTCGGCATCGCGGTCGACGCGGGCACCAGCGCGGGCGTGGCGGGCACCCCCTCCTACATGGCCCCCGAGCAGTGGACCGGCGCACCCGCTTCCCCGGCCGCCGACGTGTACGCGGCCACGGCCACCTTCTTCGAGTGCCTGACGGGCCACAAGCCGTACGCGGGCGACAACCTCGCGGAGCTCGCCCTGCGGCACATCGACGCGCCCGTCCCCGCCGAAGAGGCCCCGCAGGCGGTGCGGGAACTGGTGCGGCGCGGTCTGGCCAAGGACCCGGCGCAGCGGCCCGTACAGGCCGAGGCGTTCGTCACCGAACTGGAGGCGGTCGCCGGCACCGCCTACGGCCCCGACTGGGAGGAGCGCGGCCGGGGCCGGCTCGCCGCGCTGGTGGCCTTGCTGCCGCTGCTCCTGCCTTCGGCCCGCACCGCCCCCCGGAGCACCACGGACACCGCCCGGACGGTGCTGAGCCGGACGCCGGGCCCCGGCCGGGCGCACCCGTGGCTGCCCGGCCGCCCCGGCCTGATCGTGTCCGCCGCCGCCGTACTCCTCGGAGCCCTCCTGACGTACGGACTGCCGTACGACCCGGGGACCGCGGCGCAGCGGACGGCGCAGGCCCTGGCCACCACCGGCGCCGGGTCCGGCGCGGGGCCGGCCGCCTCCGCGTCCGTCTCCCCGACCGGTTCCTCCCCGTCCCCGTCCGGCGCTCCCAGCGCGTCGGACGGCGCGTCGCCGTCGCCCAGCCCCTCGGCCCCGGGCCCGGCGCTCACCGGAACCGGTGCGCCCCCGGCCTCGGCCACCCCGCCCGACGGCGAGGAGACGGCCACGCCCGGCGCGACGGCCACCGCGACGCCGACGACGACCACCGAGGCCCCGCCCGCCGGCCCCGCCGTCAAGGACGTCGCCGTGTCGGCCTTCCGGCAGACGGGCCCCACGACCGCCACGGCGACCCTCGGCGTCACCACGGACGGCACCGGCCCGGTCTCCATCACCGTTTCCTGGTTCACGGGGAACGCGGCAGGGCAGCCGGGCACCCCGGACGGCGCGTCCCAGACCTTCGAGCGCAGCGGCGCCACCCAGTACACGCTCACCGTCGACCACACCTTCCAGACCCTCGGCTGCTACTGGACGGTGCAGGCCACCACCACCCCCGCCGCAGCCGACGGCGGCGCCTCGCAGGAGCTGCTGACCAGGCGGTGCGACCTCCGATGACCGCACACGACGGCGACCGCACCCCCGCGCCGGCCGACGAGCGGACGGAGGTGCTGGATCCCACCGGGGAGCGGACGGAGGTGCTGGATCCCACCGGGGAGCGGACGGAAATGCTGGATCCCACCGGGCAGCGGACGGAGGTGCTGGATCCCACCGGGGAACGGACCGAGGTGCTGGACCCCACCGGCGAGCGGACTCGGCTCAAGGCCCCCACCGGTGAGCGGACTCGCGTGACGGACCCGACCGGTGAGCAGACTCGGGTCACGGACCCCGCCGGTGAGCGGACTCGGGTTCTCAGACCCGTCGACGACCCCGCCGCAGCCTCCACCCCGAGTGAGCGGCCCGCCCCGGACGACGCCGAATACAGCGCCACCGTGCTCGCGAGCCACTGGATCCAGCGACCCGGACCGGACGAGACCCCCACCGGGCAGCCGGCCCCGGAGCGGGGACCGGCGTGGCCGGCGCCCCCCGACCGGGTCGAGGGCAGCGTGCTGCGCTTCGGCCCGGGCGTGACCGCCGCCGCTCGGCAGCGCACCCACCTGACGCTTCCCGCCGTACCGCCGCCTCCCACGCCCCGGGGCGGACGGCTGCGCAGGCACGCCCTGCCCGCGCTGGTCCTGGTCTGCGTCCTCGCGTTCCTCGCCTGGCAGCGCCTCGGCCCGCCCTTGAGAGTGAACGCGGTGACGGTCACGGCCCGGCCGGCGGCCCTGGGCTGTGACGGCACCGCCGACCTCGTCGGCCTCGTCACCACGAACGGCCGCCCGGGCACGCTGTCCTACCGCTGGATCCGCAGCGACGGCACCGCGTCGGGCGTGCTGGAGGAAGAGCTGGTCCGGGGCCAGCGGCAGGCTCGCCTCCACCTGCGCTGGACCTTCGAGGGCCCGGGGCACCGCACGGCACGGGCCGAACTGCGCATCCTCTCCGGGACGGCGCGCACGGCCACCACCGGCTTCGTGTACGACTGCCCCTGACTGGTCATGACCGGTCAGGGGCAGTCATGACCGGTGTCGCGGTGCGAGGCGGCTTCGGGACGTCCCGGCGCGGTGATCAGTGGCTCGCGGCACCCGCCCGTGCGGCCGGCCCGCTGCGCGAGACGACGCGCGTACCGCAGCCGTCGGCGACCCGGACCTGAAGCGAGCCGCATCCGCAGCGCGTCCACTCCGTGTGACCTGTCGCGGTCGTGTGCCGGGAGAGCACCCGGAACGGCTCGCCCCGGTCCGGCCGGCCGCAGTGCGGGCAGGCGGTGGTGTCGGTGCTGGGCATGGCTGACTCCTCGTACGTCGTGGCTGGTCGAACGTCGCGACACAGCCAGGGTGCGTCCAGGAGTCCGTACACGTCCAGGTTGACTTTGCAGACAGCACTGTGAAGCCTGGGCTTCATGATTGACCTGCGCCGACTGCACGTCCTGAGGGCGGTCGCCCACTACGGCACGGTCACCGCGGCCGCCCACGCCCTGCACTTCACCCCGTCCGCCGCCTCCCAGCAGATCCGGCAGCTCGCCCGTGACCTGGGCGTGGACCTGCTGGAACCGCAGGGGCGCGGGGTGCGGCTCACGTCGGCCGCCGAGAGCCTGCTCGCGCACGCCGACGCCATCCAGGCCCGCTGGGACCAGGCGGAACTGGATCTGAGGGCCGACCACGGGGCGCCCTCCGGGGTGCTGCGGGTGACCGGCTTCCCGGTGGCCGTCTCGGTGCTGCTGGCGCCGATGGCGGCCCGGCTGGGAAAGCGGCATCCGCGGCTGTCCGTCCGGATCACCGAGGCGGGTGTCCCGGAGAGTTTCGACCTGCTCTTCGAGGGCGCCACCGACCTGGCCGTCGTCGAGGCGACTCCGCACAACCCGCCGCAGAGCGACGCGCGGTTCGACCAGCAGCCGCTGCTCGACGACCCGTTCGACCTGGTCGTACCCGAGGGGCACCGGCTGGCGGGGCGGGCCCGGGTCGATCTCGCCGAGGCGGCGCGGGAGGCGTGGATCGCGCCCGTGGAGGACAGCCCCTGCCGCCCGCACGTCCTCTCCGCCTGCGGCGCGGCCGGGTTCACCCCCGAGGTCGTCCACCACGCCCTCGACTGGAACGTCAGCGCCCACCTCGTGGCCCACCGGCTCGGCGTCGCCCTCATCCCGCGCCTGGCCCATCTGACCCCGCACCTGCCGATCGCCCGGGTGCGCTGCACCGGCAACCCCCACCGCAAGCTCCTGACCTGCACCCGGGGCGGCGGACACGCCCGGCCCGCGGTGGCGGCGGCACTGGCGGAACTGCGGGCGCTGGCGCCCACGACGGTCGCCTGAACGGCCCGGGCGACTGCGCGGCGGTCCTGCCCCCCGGCATGCCGGAGGGGCCGGGGCCGTTGCCGGCCGCGGCCCCTCCGAGGGCACGTGGTGCGGGTGGTCAGGCCGCGGCGGCCTCCGAGAGGTCGCCGTGCAGCCGGGCGATGACCTCGGTCAGCTGCTGGGCGACCTCGGCGTCGTCGGCCGGATGGGTCTCGGCGAAGCGGGTCACCGAGCCGGGGATGGACAGCTTGACGTCCTCCAGGACCTTGCCGCCGGCCACGCCCAGGGACTTGCGGGTCTCGTCGTGGGCCCAGACACCGCCGTACTGGCCGAACGCGGTGCCGACGACGGCGACCGGCTTGTCGCTGAGGGCACCGGCGCCGTAGGGGCGGGACAGCCAGTCGATGGCGTTCTTCAGGACGGCCGGGATGGTGCCGTTGTACTCGGGAGTGAAGAGGATCAGCCCGTCCGCGGCGTTCGCGGCCTCACGCAGCCGCGCGGCGGCGGCCGGGACGCTGCCCTCCACGTCGATGTCCTCGTTGTAGAAGGGAATCTCGGCAAGACCCTCGTACAGGTTCACCTCGGCACCTTCGGGGGCGAGCTTGACGGCCGCCTCGGCGAGCTGGCGGTTGTGCGAACCGGCGCGGAGGCTGCCGACGAGGGCGAGGATACGTACGGACATGCTGAACTCCCACATCTGAGGCACTGCTCGGAAACACTGCTGACGATCCGGACCGGGGTCCGTTTAAAGTTGTAGCATCCTAACCGGACCGCGGTCCAGTTTTGTTCCCGATGCTTTACGCTGGCTTCATGTCCGCCGCCCCGCACCCCCTTCCGACGCCCCAGGAGCCCGTCGACCACCCCGAGCTGGTGCAGCTGGGGACCGCCCTGGAGGGCGATGAGCCCTGCCTGCGGGCCGACGCCGCACGCAACCGCGCCCGGCTGCTGGAAGCCGCCGGGCGACTGGTCGCGGAGCGTGGCGCGGATGCCGTCACGATGGAGGCGGTGGCCGCCGAGGCCCAGGTCGGCAAAGGCACGGTCTTCCGCAGGTTCGGGGACCGCACCGGCCTCCTGACGGCACTGCTCGACCATTCGGAGAAGAAGTTCCAGGCATCCTTCCTCAGCGGCCCGCCGCCGCTCGGGCCCGGTGCGCCGCCCGTGGAGCGGCTGCGGGCGTTCGGCTGCGCCATGCTGCGCCGGTCGGCCGAGGACCTGGAGCTCCAGCTCGCCGCCGAGCCGTGCGCGTCCCGCCGCTTCATCAACCCGGCCCGCAGCGTGCTGCGCCACCACGTCGTCATGCTGCTGCGGCAGGCGGTCCCGGACGCCGACTGCGAGGTGCTCTCCCACACGCTGATGGGCCAGCTCGACCCGGCCCTGATGCATCACCTGACCAAGCAGTGCGGTCTGCCCATGGCCCGCCTGGAGGACGCGTGGACCGACTTGGTCGACCGGGTGACGGGTGCGGCCCCCACTCGCTGAGGTCCGCTCCCGGAGTCCCGTGACCGCTCACGGCTTCCTCACAACTCCCCCGCCGGAACCGCGCATTGGGGCTTCTGCCAAGATGCCGTACGTCATGGTGCAGATACCGAAAACGCCCGCGCCCCCGTCCCCCGCACCGTCGCGCTCCGTGCCCACGAGCGCCGATGTGGCCCGCCTGGCCGGCGTCTCGCGCGCGACCGTCTCCTACGTCCTCAACAACACCACCGCCGTACGGATCAGCGAACCCACCCGCCGCCGTGTGCGCGCGGCGGCGAAGGAGCTCGGTTACGTACCGCACGCGGCCGCCCGCAGCCTGCGCGCCGGGCACAGCCGCATGGTCCTGATCCCCGCGCCCACCTTCCCCGTCGGCCCGCTCTACAGCCGGTTCCTCACCGACCTCCAGAATGCGCTCGCCGCCCTGGACTACACGGTCGTACAGCACGGCACAGGTGGCCCGCACGGCGACGAAGCCGCCCGTGCCTGGGCCGAGTTGCGGCCCGTGGCCGTGCTCGTGCCGGGCTCCGGGCTCGGTCCGCGCGGGGTCGCGGTGCTCAAGCGCTCAGGGGCGCGAGCCGTGGTCACCCTCGGCCCCGAGACCATCGAGGGCGCGCACGCCCTCCTCATGGACCACGATGTCGTCGGCCACAGCGCGGGCGCCCACCTCTACGACCGCGGCCGGCGGCGGATCGGAGTCGTCGTCCCGCAGGAGCCCGGTCTGGAGACGTTCTCCGCACCCCGCCTCGACGGCGTGCGCCAGTCCGTGCGCGGCACGGACGCCACGGTGACCGAACTGCCCCTCGCCTACGACGAACAGGCCGCGGCGCGCCTCGCCGCCCGCTGGCGGAGCCTGGGCCTGGACGCCGTGTTCACCTACAACGACGAATACGCGATGCTGCTCATGCGGGCCCTTCTGGACGAAGGCATCCGTATCCCCGAGGAGACGGCCGTGGTCGGCGCCGACGATCTGATGCTCGGGCGGCTGCTGCGGCCCCGGCTGAGCACGGTCCGTCTGGAGTTGCCCTGCGGCCGTGAACTCGCCGAACTGGTCGACCGCGCGGTGCGCAGGCCCGCCACCGAACCCGAGACGCACAAGGTGCTGGGGGCGACGGTGCTGCACCGCGCATCGAGCTGACGCCCCGGAACCTGCCCGGCCGACACTGGCCCGGCTGACACTGGCCGGGACCCGGCCTTCGTGCCGCGGCACGGCTAGGATGTTGCATGCTCAACAAAACGGGGGCGCATTCCTGTGCGGTCCGCGGCACCCCGCCGCGCCCGCTCGCCCGTCCCGCCATGTGACCGCCCAACCGGCCGCGCACGCAGGGGAGTTCCGCCCTCCCCTCCGCCGGTGACCGATCGATCGGAGAGCCGTCATGCCGTTGCTCGACACCAGGAGCTGGCAGCCCCGCCCCCTCAGCGGGCCCGGGTACACCGTCACCGAGCCCGCCACCGGCCAGGACCTCGGCACCCTGGCCCTGGCCACCCCGCAGGACGTCGGCGCCGCCGCCGGGCGGGCCGCCACCGCACAGCGGGAGTGGGCACGCACCCCGCACTTCGCCCGGGCCGCGGTGCTCCGCAAGGCGGGTGACCTGTTCACCGCGCACGCCGACGAACTGCGGGAATGGCTCGTCCGCGAATCGGGTTCCGTCCCCGGCAAGGCCGACTTCGAGCTGCACGTGGCGGCCCAGGAGTGCTACGAGGCCGCCGCACTCGCCTCCCGCCCGGCCGGCCAGGTCCTGCCCAGCGAGGCGCCGCGCCTGTCGTACACGCGCCGCGTCCCGGCCGGTGTGGTGGGCGTGATCTCGCCCTTCAACGCCCCGCTGATCCTGTCCATCCGCTCCGTCGCACCGGCCCTGGCGCTGGGCAACGCGGTCCTGCTGAAGCCGGACCCGCGCACGGCCGTCTGCGGCGGGCTGTCCCTCGCCGCGGTCTTCGCCGCCGCCGGCCTGCCGGAGGAACTGCTGCACGTGCTCCCCGGCGGACCGGACGCCGGACAGGCCCTGGTCACGGACCCGCGCGTGCCGGTCATCTCCTTCACCGGCTCCACCGCCGCCGGACGGGCCGTGGGCGAGGCCGCCGGACGCCACCTCAAGCGGGCTCACCTGGAGCTGGGCGGCAACTCCGCCATGATCGTGCTGGAGGACGCCGACCTCGACGCGGTGATCTCCACGGCCGCCTGGGGCTCGTTCTTCCACCAGGGCCAGATCTGCATGACCACCGGACGCCATCTGGTCCACGCGTCCCTCTACGACGAGTACGTCCAGCGGCTGGCCGCCAAGGCGGACTCGCTCGCCGTCGGCGACCCGTACCGGGACCGGGTCCACCTGGGCCCGATCATCGACTCGGGCCAGCTCGACAAGATCAGCGGCCTGGTCGAGGCCAGCAGGAGCGCGGGCGCGAAGGTCGCCGCCGGCGGCACCCACGACAGGCTCTTCTACCGGCCGACGGTCCTCGCCCACGTCGACGACCGCAGCCCGGCGTACACGGAGGAGGTCTTCGGCCCCGTCGCGCCCGTCCGCTCCTTCACCACGGCCGACGAGGCGGCGGCCCTGGCCGCGCAGAGCCCCTACGGCCTCTCCCTGGGCATCGTCACCAGGGACCCGGCCCGCGGTCTGGACCTCGCCGAGCGCATCCCGACCGGCATCGTGCACATCAACGACCAGACCGTGAACGACGAGGCCGTGGCGCCCTTCGGCGGAGTCGCCGCCTCCGGCACCGGCGCCCGCTTCGGCGGTGAGGCCAACCTGGAGGCCTTCACCGAACTGCGCTGGACGACGGTACGCGGAGACGTGGCTCCGTACCCCTTCTGAAAGGCGCCCCCCAACTGAAGGGCGCACCCTTCCAGGGGCCGTCCGCTCCGGGAGGGGGCTAGCCCGCCTGCTGGCCTTCCTGGGCCTGCTGCTCGGCGATCGCCTTGCGCACCTCGTCCATGTCGAGGTTGCGGGCCTGCCCGATGACGTCCGTCAGGGCGGCCTCGGGCAGGGCCCCCGGCTGGGCGAACACGGCGACCTGGTCACGGACGATCATCAGCGTGGGGATGGACTGGATACCGAAGGCCGCGGCCAGCTCGGGCTGCGCCTCGGTGTCCACCTTGCCGAACACCAGGTCCGGGTTCTCCCCGGCCGCCTTCTCGTACACCGGGGCGAACTGCTTGCACGGCCCGCACCAGTCGGCCCAGAAGTCGATCAGGACGAACTCGTTGTCCGTGACCGTCTGGTCGAAGTTCTCCTTGGTGAGCTCCACGGTGCTGCTCATGGCGTACATCCCTACTTCCTGGTGTGGGGTCAAGCCGTCGGCACAACACGGCCGACCGGACACGTATTCCGCGCCCCTACCCATGTGGCCAGGGCGCACACCACCCACCAGACTGACCCCATGACGGAAACGGAAACCAACGCGTACGACGTCGTGGTGCTCGGGGCCGGGCCCGTGGGGGAGAACGTCGCCGACCGCACCCGCGCCGCCGGACTGACCACCGCGGTCGTGGAGAGCGAACTGGTCGGCGGCGAGTGCTCCTACTGGGCGTGCATGCCCAGCAAGGCCCTGCTGCGGCCGGTCATCGCCCGCGCCGACGCCCGCCGCGTGCCGGGCCTGCGCCAGTCGGTGCAGGGCCCCCTCGACGCGTCCGCGGTTCTCGCCCACCGGGACTACTACACCTCGAACTGGAAGGACGACGGCCAGGTCGGCTGGCTCGACTCCATCGGCGCCGACCTCCACCGCGGCCACGGCCGCCTCACCGGCCCCCGTACGGTGACGGTCACCGGCCCCGACGGCGGCGAGCGCGTCCTGACCGCCCGGCACGCCGTCGCCGTCTGCACCGGCAGCCGCGCCGCCCTGCCCGGCCTCCCCGGGCTCGACGCCGTCAAGCCGTGGACGAGCCGGGAGGCCACCAGCGCCAAGGCCGTGCCCGGCCGGCTGATCGTGATCGGCGGCGGTGTGGTCGCCACCGAGATGGCCACCGTCTGGCAGGCCCTCGGCTCGCAGGTCACCCTGCTGGTCCGCGGCAAGGGCCTGCTGCCGAGGATGGAGCCCTTCGCCGGGGAACTGATCGCCGAGGCGCTCAAGGAAGCCGGAGCGGACGTCCGTACGGGCACCTCGGTGGAGTCGGTGACCCGGGAGAACGGCACGGTCGTGGCCGTCACCGGCACGGGCGAGCGCATCGAGGCCGACGAGATCCTCTTCGCCACCGGCCGCGCCCCGCGCACCGACGACATCGGCCTGGACTCGATCGGCCTCGACCCCGGCTCCTGGCTCCCCGTCGACGACAGCCTCCGCGTGACCGGCCACGACTGGCTGTACGCGGTCGGCGACGTGAACCACCGCGCCCTGCTCACGCACCAGGGCAAGTACCAGGCCCGCATCGCGGGAGCCGCCATCGCCGCGCGGGCCACCGGGGAGACCCTCCTGGCGGAGCCCTGGGGCGCCCACGCCGCGACCGCCGACCACACGGCCGTCCCGCAGGTCGTCTTCACCGACCCCGAGGCGGCGGCCGTGGGCCTGTCGCTGGCCGAGGCGGAAGAGGCGGGGCACCGGGTGAGGGCCGTCGACGTGGACCTGTCCACCGTCTCCGGGGCAGGCCTGTACGCCGACGGCTACCAGGGGCGCGCCCGCATGGTCGTCGACATCGAGGACGAGATCCTGCGGGGCGTCACCTTCGTCGGCCCCGGCGTCGGTGAACTCATCCACTCCGCGACCGTCGCGGTCGCAGGCCAGGTCCCGGTCAGCCGCCTGTGGCATGCCGTTCCGTCGTACCCGACGATCAGCGAGGTGTGGCTGCGGCTGCTGGAGGCGTACCGGGACGCGTGACCCGCGCCCCCTCCGGGCAAAATTCGGGGCGTGGACATACGGCGAAGGCAGCGGAGGCGCAGTGACGGGCGCCTCCGATTCTCGGCCGGACGGATCTGCTCGGCCGGATCTGCCCGCTAGGGCAGGTCGAAGCCCAGCGCCCGCGCCGCCTCCTCGGGCGTCGGCTGGGCCCAGCGCTCCGCCATCGCCCGGTTGGACGACAGCGAACGCGACTCGGCGCGGTCCAGATACAGAACACCGTCGAGGTGGTCCGTCTCGTGCTGCACGATCCGGGCCGGCCAGCCCGAGAACACCTCGTCCAGCGCACGCCCGTGTTCGTCCTGTCCGGTCAGCCGTACCTCGGCGGGCCGCGCCACCACCGCCTGCCAGCCCGGCACGCTCAGGCAGCCCTCGAAGAACGCGGCCCGCGCGTCACCGACGGGCTCGTAGGAGGGATTGACCAGCACACGGAACGGCTGCGGCACCCGCCCACGCGCGAGGCGTACCTCCTCCGGCACCGGCGCCGGATCCTCGATGACGGCGATCCTGAGTGGCACGCCCACCTGAGGCGCCGCCAGGCCGACTCCGGGCGCCGCGCGCATGGTGATCCGCAGGGCCTCGACGAACCGGGCCAGCAGGGCGGGCTCCAGCTGGCCGTCGAACGGCTCGGTGCCGCGCCGCAGCACCGGGTCACCGGCCGCGACGATGGTCAACGGAAGCCCCTCATCGAGGAGTTGCCCGACCCGTTCGGCCAGGGGTGCGCGATCGTCCGGAGTTCCCATCGCGTCAGGATGGCACGGCACCCCCCACCATCGCGTGACGCACATCACATGACTTCTCCGGGAACCGAACGCCCCGCCGTCCCGACTACTGCACCGCGACGGCCACCGCCGACACGCAACGGCCCAGAAGACACCACCCGGAGAAGCCCGCCGATGACCACCGCTCCCTCGACCACCACGGACGAGGCCCCCCAACCAGCCGCCCCGGCCCCGTCGAAGAGCAACTGGGCACCCCTGCGCCCGCTGATCCTGCGCCTGCACTTCTACGCCGGGGTGCTGGTGGCGCCGTTCCTTCTCGTCGCCGCCGTCACCGGTCTGCTCTACGCCGGTTCCTTCCAGGCCGAGAAGCTCGTGTACGACCACGAGACGACCGTCCCCGCCGGAGAGCGGAAGCTGCCGATCAGCGAGCAGGTGGCCGCCGCCCGCAAGGCCCACCCCGAGGGCACGATCGCGGCCGTACGCCCCTCGCCGGAGGCCGACGCGACGACCAGGGTGATGCTGTCGGGCGTCCCGGGCGTCGGGGAGGGCCACACCCTCGCCGTGTTCGTCGACCCGTACACCGCGAAGGTGCGAGGCTCCCTCGAACAGTACGGCTCGACCGGCGCCCTGCCGTTGCGCACCTGGATCGACGAGTTCCACCGGGACCTGCACCTGGGGGAGACGGGGCGGCTGTACAGCGAGCTGGCGGCCAGCTGGCTGGGCGTCATCTCGGCGGGCGGCCTGGTGCTGTGGTTCTCCCGGCGCCGCGCCCTGCGCAAGGTACGGGGCACCAAGGGGCGGCGCCGCACGCTCGGACTGCACGGCAGCGTCGGCGTGTGGGCGGCGGCCGGGTTCTTCTTCCTCTCGGCCACCGGCCTGACCTGGTCGGCCTACGCCGGGGCGAACATCGACGAGCTGCGGACCTCGCTGGGCCAGGCCACCCCGTCGGTGTCGGCCGCGTCCGGCGGAGAGCACGCCGGCCATGACTCCGCCGCCGGACAGGCGGGCGACGCCGCGCACGGCGTGGGCCTGGACAAGGTCCTGGCGGCGGCGCGCGCCGAAGGGCTGGGCGATCCGGTGGAGATCGTGCCGCCCGCCGACGCGAAGTCCGCGTACGTCGTGAAGCAGGTGCAGCGCAGCTGGCCGACCAAGCAGGACGCCGTCGCCGTCGACCCGGCCGACGGGCAGGTCCTCGACGTGTCGCGCTTCGCCGACTACCCGGTGCTCGCGAAGCTCACCCGCTGGGGCATCGACCTGCACACCGGCGTCCTCTTCGGCCTGGCCAACCAGATCGCCCTGATGCTGCTCGCGCTGTCCCTGATCCTGCTGATCGTCTGGGGCTACCGCATGTGGTGGCAGCGCGGCCGCGGCGGTGCCTTCGGCCGCCCCGTCCCGCGCGGCGCCTGGCAGCAGGTACCGCCGCAGATCCTGGTACCGCTGCTCGCGGGCATCGCCGTCCTCGGGTACTTCCTGCCCCTGTTCGGCATCCCCCTGGCGGCGTTCCTCGCCGTCGACATCCTGCTCGGGGAGATCGCCTACCGGCGGGGGCGGCGGTCGTACGGTACGCCGGCCGGGTAGCGGCCCCCGGCACACGGATGCCCGGCTCCTCAGGGAGCCGGGCGCCTTCGCGTTCACGGCCCGGTTCAGCGCTCCTCGAAGTCACCCGCCAGCGCCGAGGCGATCCGCAGGTGCGACTCCGCCTCCTCGTGCCGGTTCTGCCGCTGGAGGGTGCGGCCGAGCATCAGCCGGGCGTAGTGCTCCACGGGGTCCCGCTCGATGATCGTCCGCAACTCGCCCTCAGCACGGCGCAGTTGGGCGGAGTGGTAGTAGGAGCGCGCCAGGAGCAGCCGGGGCCCGGTCTGCTCGGGCACCTCCTCGACCAGCCCGACCAGGACCCGTGCGGCGGCGGCGTAGTCCTTGGCGTCGAAGAACAGCTGCGCGCGCTCCCAGCGCTCGGCCGGGGTTCCGTGGGCGTAGTACGTGGTGTCCTGCGTGGTGTTCACTCGGGGCCTCCTTCGAGGCCGACAACCGAGCCCGCCCGTCCGGTATTCCGCCGGCGGTGCCGGGGGAGGCAGGGTCGGGTCCGCAAGAGGTTGGTGCGTTGATCTGTGCGCGGTGCGTCGTCGTGAGCTGACTGATGAGTCGTGGGCGGTGATCGAGCCGTTGCCGGCTCCGCCGCGAAGGGGCCGTCCGGTGCGGGATCGCCGTCAGGTGGTCAACGGTGTCCTGTGGAAGCTGTCCACCGGGGCCCTGGCGGGACCACCGTCGTGATTCCGTACCGTTCCTACCGAGAGCGCGATCCTGCCGGCGGCGTCATCCCCGACCGCCCGGAAAGTCTCCTCGACGGAGAACTGTGTCTCGCCTAGGGCAAGCGGCTTGATCGGGTCTGCGGCCGCGCGTGAGCCGGGGTGCTCAAGTGGGGCACGGTCGTCCTCCTCGGGTGTGCCGCGGGTCCGCGGACCCGTGCAGCGGGGTCCGCGGACGTGCCGGCCTGTCGTGGGTGGAGGGTCAGGCGGGGAGGGCCTCGATGCGGGCGGGCACGTGCTTGTGCCACGGGACGCCGGCGATGGGGTCGCGCCGGCGCAAGTCGGTGAGGGTGTTGAGGGCGACGCCGGTGCGTTCGGTCCCGCCGTCGCCGGTGGGCAGATCGAGACCGAAACCGTTCGGCAGGGCGGCGTGCCCGGCCTGCATGCGGTCGTCGATCTCGACGGTGGCGTCTGCCGTGCCGCGCTCGGTGGTGATCCGGGCGGGCGCCCCGTTGTCGAGTCCGAGCCGCTCGGCGTCGTGCGGGCTGATGCGCAGCGTGCCGCCCTTGTCACGCAGGCGCCAGGTGGTGTCGCGGATGATGGTGTTCGCGGTGAACGCACGCCGCTGGCCGGCGGCCAGGACGATCGGGAACTCCTCGGTGGTGTGCACGGCCGGAGTGGTGTCCAAGTCGGCGTGCAGGTCGAGCAGTTCGGGGATGGGCAGCGGGATACGGTGGCCGGGATGAGGCACGTAGCCCCAGGCGTCGGCGTACTCGTCCTCGGTGAAGACGACTCCGGAACGGCCCTTGAGGATCGCTTCGAACAGGGCTTCTGCGTCGCCGTGCCCGGCGCGGCGCATGGCCTTGGGGTACTCCTTGGCGATGCGCCGGCAGAGCGCCCACAGCACAGCGGCGGAGCGGGCACCGTTGGGCAGGGTGGGGCCGAGGGTTTCGTACAACAGGTACGGGGCCAACTTGATGGTGCTCTTGTCGAGGACAGCCAGGGCGGCGAAAGCGAGTTTGTACGGGGTGCGGCCGAGGCGGGCGGCGGCGCGCAGCAGGGAGAGGCGACTGCGAGGGACGGCACCGAGTTCCCGGACCAGGCGGGCGTAGATCTCGGGTTCGGTCAGCGTGCCGGGCAGCGGGTCGAGAACGGGGGCACGCAGGTGGAAGGTGTTGTGCGGGAACTCGAAGGTGAAGAAGGTCGCTTCCCACTTCTCGTACTGGGACGCGGCCGGCAGTACGTAGTCGGCCCGGCGGCCCGTTTCGGTCAGTGCGATGTCGATGACCACGACCAGGTCGAGCTTGTCGAGGGCCTTGGCGAAGGCGGCGGAGTCGGCAAGGGAGTGTGCCGGGTTGGATGACTCGATGACCATCGCCCGGAACCGGTCGGGATGGTCGTTGAGGATCTCCTCGGCGATGACGTTGCAGGGCACCAGCCCGCCGGGCATCCGCGCGCCGGTGACGGGGGTGCGGCGCGGGCGGGTGCTGTAGCGGGCGAGCGGTACGACCCACGAGTGCGGCTGCATTGCGCCCTGCTTGGCGAAGTTGCCGGTCAGCAGCCAGATCAGCTTGTTGAGGTAGGAGACGAGGGTGCTGTTGGGGCCCTGCTGAACGCCCAGGTCCTCGTATGTCGAGACACTGGAGGCGGCTGCGATCCGGCGGGCCGTCGTGCGCAGGAGTCCCTCGTCCAGTCCGCACGTGGCGGCGCAGTGAGCGACGTCCACGGCTTGCAGCTGCTCGAGTACGGTTGCTGCCCCGGTGGTGTGGGTGTCGAGGAAGGCGTGGTCGACGAGGTTCTCCTGGACCAGGACGCCGAGGATGCCGGACAGGCACCAGGCGTCGGTGCCAGGCCTCAGCTGCAAGTGGATGTCGGCCAGGTCGGCGGTCTCGGTCCGCACCGGGTCAACGACGATCATGGTGCGGGCGGGGTCCTTGGCGATGTCCTTGAGCACGGTGCGGGCCCGGGAAACCCCGTGGGTCTGCCAGGGGTTCTTCCCGATGAAGACCGAGACTTCGGCGTTCTCGAAGTCCCCGACTGTGTGACTGCCCGTCAGATGAGCGTCGACGAAGCCTTCGCCGGTCTTCTCCTGGGCCAGAGGGTTGGAGCGGTAGCGAGCGCCCAGGGCGCCCATCAGGGCGCCGCTGTAGGCGCCGCCGAGGTGATTGCCCTGGCCTCCGCCGCCGTAGAAGAAGATCGACTTGCCACCGTGAGTGTCGCGCACCGACGTGAGCCGGGTGGAGATCTCGCGCACAGCGGTGTCCCAGTCGATGGGGGTGAAGCTGCCGTCTGCCTCTCGGCGCAGAGGCGTGGTCAGGCGTTCCACACCGTTCTGGTAGTGGTCCAGACGCAGGGCCTTGTTGCAGGTGTAGCCGCTGGTGGCGACATGCTCCTTGTCGCCCCGGATCTTTGCGAAGCGGCGGCCGTCGGTCTGGATCTGGATGCCGCAGTTGTTCTCGCACAGAATGCACGCGGTCTTGCGCCAACTGGCAGTGTCGGCCTGGTCAGTCATGTGATTTCTCCTCGTCAACACCGCCAACCGTGTTGGCGCGGGAGCCCGCCGCCCGGGGCGGGGCGGCGGTGGGCAGGGACGTGTGGACCGTGAGGTCAGCCCATGGGATCGGTCGTGTCGCGCAGCGTGGCCAGGGCAGGGCCGTACATGCGGGCCTTGATGGTGCCGAGGGTGTCGCCGGCCTTGTTCACCTGTGCCTGGGCGATCTCGATCGCGGTGGAGCGCACGGCGTCCTCGCCGACCGCCTGGTCGACGATGCCGGCGGCCGCGGCGTCGGCGCCGCCGTAGCGGCGGGCCGTGAGCATGGCCGCGTGGGCGGTCTGCGGCGACAGCCGGGACTGGATCAGGGCGGCCATGCCGGGGGTGAAGGGGATGTTGATCTCCGCTTCGGGCAGGCACCAGTAGCCGCGGTCGGCGCGCATCACGCGGAAGTCGTGGGCGAGGGAGAACATCGCGCCGGCGGCGAAGGTGTGTCCCTGTAGCGCGGCCACCGTGATGACCGGCAGCGACAGCATCCGCGCGAACAGTTCATGGACGGAGACGACGTAGTCCTGGTGCTGGTCGGCGTGGGCGAACAGCCAGTCCAGGTCGAGGCCGTTGGAGTAGAACTTGCCGGTGGCGGCGGTGACCAGGGCGCGGGGGCCCTCCGTCTTCTCGACCTCGTCGAGTGCGGCGTTGACGGCATTGATCCAGTCAGGGTGGAAGCGGTTCTCGTCGTCCCCGAGGTCGAGTACGAAGACGCTTTCCTGACGGTCGAGAGTGGGCATGAGTCCTCCTGGGTGTGGGTGGGATGGGGTGTGCGTCACGCCTGTGGCGCGTGGCGCGGTTCAGGGACGGCGCGGCAGGGTGAGGGCGAGCAGTTCGTGGATCTCGGCTGCGGCGGCCTCGAGCGGGGCGGTGCTCTCTTCGGCCCGGCACATGATCACCGCGCCTTCGACCGCGGCGATGATGAACGCGGCCAGTCGTCTGCTGCGCTCCTCCGGCAGGCCGTTCTTCAGGAACAGGTCGGCGAGGGCCTCCTGCCAACGGGCGAAGACGGCCGCTGCTGAGCGGGCCAGCTGCGGCGCGTCGTCGTTGGTCTCCACGGCCACCGCCACGATCGGGCAGCCGCTGCGGAAGTCGCTGTCGACGAGCCGTTGACGCCAGAGCCCGAAGAAGGCGTCGATCGCCGCCAGGGCATCATCGGCCTGCATGGCGGCATCGATCAGTCCCGCGATGAAGTCCCCCGCGAGCGCGACCGCCTCGTTGATCAGCTGCGCTCGCCCGTCGGGGAAGTGGTAGTACACAGAGCCGCGCGGGGCGTCGCTGTGAGCGAGTACCCGGTCGATGCTCGTGGCGCTGGCCCCGTACTCGCCCAGCAGCGCGGCGGCGCTGAGCACCATGCGGTCGCGGCTGCCGCCTTTGCGTGGGGTCATGCCGCCATCACCTCGGGGATTTCGCGCTGAGCGGGCGCACCCGTGGCGCGGGCCCGTTCGAACATGCCCTGTGTCCTTTCCTGTCTGCGGCGCAGCATCAAGCCATGCGGCTACCAGTTAGTAACTTAAGGTGGATGGCATAGGACATGCAAGGGTGCGACGGCCGCCCGCTTCAGGAGTTGGTCGGGCGTCGCGGCGGCGACGGTGGCGTCGCCGAAGGCGCGCCGGCCAGTGGGCGATGCCGGAGGGCTGCTCGCCGAGGGGGAGTCGGTCGGCAAACGCATCACGGCCCGCCGTGCGCTGTCCGGCGCCGCCGCGCGCAGGTACGGCCCAACCGGCCTCTGCCAGTCAACGGCAGGCCCGCAGCCGATGCTGTCTCGACTGCTGCGGGATCAGGAACCCTTGAGAGGGAGCAATGACGAGGGCGCCGCTCAACCCCGTCAGCTGTGCGAGGTCGGGCAGTGTGACTCGTAGTCGACGTCAGGGAGGTGTCGGTCCCACTGTGTTGCAGTCAGGCCGCCGTCTGCGAGTCGGCATGCTGCGGCTGTGGGGTCGTCCGAGATGCGCTTGAGGGGGGCGATGTCTCGAACGTGTACGGTGTCCTGCGTCGCCACGATGAGTAGTGCACCGTCGCCGGAGAGTGACACGTCGGTGAGACCGCTCGTCTCGGGGTCGGCCGCGGTGAAATCCGCGAGCGGAAGAGGTGAGTCGAAGTCGTCGAGGTCCCAGACGCGCAACTGCGAGTTGGGTCCCATGGTGACGATGAGGCGGCCATCGGCTGAGGCGGCCTGGATGCCGCGTGTGTCGAGAGTGCCGTCGGCGTCGGAACCGAAGAAGCCAGGCCTGTGTGTCGATTTCTCGGTGAACTTGCCGTCCGCTCCACGGGACCAGAGCTGGTCGACTGCTTCTTGCTGAGTGGCGAATCGTTCGCTGCCCAAGGGGGTTCCGAGCACGTCGCCGTATTCGACCTGCTCGCCCTCGGAGTTGTACACCGGAGAGGGGAGCTTTTGCCCGGTGGCGCGAGTATGTTCCAGACGTCCGGATTCCGTCGTCCAAAGGGTCAAGGTGCCGTCGTCGCCGAGCCCGGTCAGCTGGCTTCCATCTCGGGAGAACTGCAGCATGGAGAGGTAGGTGTGCTGTCCGGCGAGGCTGCGCGTCGGTACCGGTTGCCGCGGGTCGGACAGATCCCACAGCCCCACGTCATGTCGGTCGTCGGGCAGTGCTACGGTGCGGCCGTCAGGCGAGAAGGTCAGCGCGTCGTCGTCCACGGTCGTCGTGCGGGGGGTGCTCGACAGCCGCGTGACGGCCGTCTTGCCAAGTGCGTACACGTCCATGCTGCCGATGTTGCGGCTGATGTCGAGACTGTTGAGGACGACGAGGAGCCGACCGTCGGGCGAGAACCGGGCGGTGTCCACGTACACGTCCTCGGGAAGGTCCATGCGACGGGTCGCGCGGCCGTGTCGGTCGAGGTCCCACAGGGTGCCGTCGACAAAGGACGTCAGCAGGGCGCGCCGGTCGGGCGCGAGGAACAGGTTTGACGCGCGTTCGGGAATGGTGGCGAGCTGTCGCGGTGCTGATGGTGGTTGCGTGGTCCACTCCAGTGTCTGCTTGCCAGAGGTCGCAGTGATGGTGCGGCCGTTCGGCGAGAACGTCAGCGACGTCACGGCAGCGCGGTGGGCCTCGAGCGTGGCGTACTTGGCGGGAGCGTCGGGGCGTGAGATGTCGTAGAGGAAGATTTTGTTGTCTTCGCCTCCCGTTGCCATGACTGTGCCGTCGGGGGAGAAGGCGGCGGATCTGATCCGGGATGTGTGGTCGGTCAACGGGGAACCGACGGGTTTCGGTTTGTCGGTGTCGGTGATGTCCCACAGTGTGGTTTTGCCGTAGCCGTCGACGATGGCGGCCAGGGTTCCCTTGGGAGAGGCGACGGCCATGCTGGCGGCGGTTCCGATGAGGCCCCCGACGCGAGGCCGTCCGGGGTCGCTGAGGTCCCAGGCGTAGGAGGCGGGTGGATCTTGGTCGTCGAAGGCTGAGGTGACCATGCGCTGTCCGTCGGCCGAGAAGGAGATCTGGTCGATGAAGCCGCCGCTCTGCAGTTGTGTCCGGCCGAGGAGCCGGGGTGCAGTGGGGCGGGAGACGTCCCACAGGCCCATGTGCCGGTCGGCCTCGGAGACCGCCATCAGCCTGCCGTCGGGGGAGACGGCGAGGCCGAGTGCCTTGACGCGTTTGCCTGCCAGTGTCAGGGGGCTGCGGCGTTTCGGATGGTCGGGATCGTCGATGTCCCACAGGACCACCGATCCGTCCTCCCCCGTCACGGCGAGCGTACGGGCGTCGGCGGAGAAGGCTGTGCCGAAACCGCCGCCGGCGTGCGGGATCGTGCCGCTCCTTCGATAGGGCTGCTCACCGGTGCGCCACAAGGCGAGGGTGTGGTCCTGGACCGAGGCCAGGAGGTTGCGGCGGGGTGCGGTGAGCACGGATGCGGCGGACGGGATGCCTGTGGTGCCGGCGTACCGACTTGAGGTGAGGGTGTCGATCAGCGCGGCGCGCGCGTTCGGTGCGTTGCGGGCGAGGGCCGTGATCTGGAGGCGCAGGGCCAGTTGCGGGTCGCGAGCTCGTGCGTCCGCGGCGTCGGCGAGCAGGCGCTGGTCGGTCTTCTCCCGGTTGGCGGCTTGAGCGCTTTCATCTGCCTGCATCCGTTGGTACAGAAAGACGCCCGAGGTGGCGATCAGCAGCGTGAAAATGGTGCTGAGGGCGATCACGGCCTTCTTCACCGCGTTCACCTGGCGGCGTGCCTCGGTCAGATGGGCGACGTGGTGGACCGTGACGCCGGCTGGTGTCTGTGAGAGCAATTCCCGCCGGTTGTCCTCGGGCGCGATCACGTGCCAGCCCTCGGCTCGCGCTGCGGTGAGCTTGGCGGCCAGGCCACCGACCCTGCGCATGCTGCCTGCCCGGTCGATTTCTCCGGTGATCGCGTAGCCGTTTCGTTGCGATGTCAGCAATCGGCGGACGGCTCCGGTCGCGCCCCGGGCGAGGAGGCGGTCGAGAGCTATGGCGAGCGGGGCTCCCATGGAAGCGCCGCGCAGACGCAGTTCGGCGTCTGCGTTCTGCGTGACACTCCACACCACGCAGCTCCGGGCGGTGCGTTCGCGATGCACCCACTGCCAGGCGGCAGTGAGAGCTCTCTTGAAGTCTTCGTCAGCGGCTCGTGCGGCGTACATGATTTCCGGGTCGGGGAACAGGCCCGCGGGGCCACCCGGGACGATTCGCAGGGCGAGTGTGGCTGACAGGGGACTGGCGGTGTCCTCGACGCGGAAGAGGACGGGGGCCATGGTGGTGCGTCCGGTGCCTGCGGGTTCGTGCAGGAGCAGAGCCTGGAAGGCGACGTAGGCACCTGCCATGTCGTCGTTGTGTGCGGCGATCAGGGTCGCTGTTCGGTCCAGCGGGGCTGGCAGTTCACCCTTTTCCGGCCGGGGCAGCACGGAGGTGGTCAGCGGGACGTCCGGCAGCAGCCGGGTCGCACGCCAGTGGGCGGCCACCGCGTCCAGCAGTTCGGTGCGCCGTGCGTCCGGAAGGTCGCCGGCGGGCGCCGCGAGCGCCCAGCCGCAGGCTGCGGTCGCCCAGAGTGCTTCCCGCGCCCGTTCCGGGTCGTGCACGTGGCTCTGTGCCTCGAGCCAGGCGCCGATGTCCTCCTCCTCCGGGGGGCCATCCACCACCCAGCCCAGCCAGTCCGCGTCGGTGCGCACGGCGTCGCGGCAAGCCGCCCACCAGAGGGAGTTCTCAAGGCGTCGCCGCAACTCCATCGCGGAGGCTGGGGTTTCGCGGTCATTCCACAGCTGACGAAGTAGTGCCGCGCCGTCTTCGGCGGCGGCGTCCGCAGTCTCGCGGCCCTCGGTGCCACGTTGCTTCCACCTGCGCACGCGTCCCCCTCCTCGCCGGCAGGGGAGTCAGCATAGGAGTCCGGTCCCACCGGCTTTTCCCTTTCCGGGAAAGAGGGGCTCACCTGCCAGCGGTGCGCTATCAATTGAGGGGGCGGCGGTACGGGAGGGGGCGGCACATGCCGATGGTGTTCGTGCACGGCGTCGGGAACCGGGGCGGGACGCCCTACCAGCGCAGATCCGCCTACCAGGAACTACTGGCGCGGCTGTTCCTGTTGCCTGCGGTGAGCGGCGATCCCAGCGGCACCCCGGTCTTCGCCCCCCTCTGGGGGGACGCGGCCGCACACGCCCGGTGGCAGCATGCCTCGGTGCCCGGTCGTCACGTCGAGTCGCTGGGCGGTACCCCGCCCGACCTTGATCAGGACGTTGTCGCTGCCGCGTTGGAGGCCGTGCGCTGGGGCCGGTCCGGGCCGAACACAGTTCTGCTCGACCTGGCCGGGCACCGGCTCGAGGACGCCGTAGATGTGCTGTTCGCGGCGTTGCCCGCAGCCCTGGGGGACATCGGCACCCTCACCCGTGCCGCACAGGAGGCCGTGCCCGTACTGGCGTACCTGCGGGCGAGGCAGGGCCTGCACCCGGAAGGCTCCTCCCCTGTGCGCTATCCCTGGCTCACGAGCCTGCGCAACGACCAGGAACTCGTCACCCGTTTGTTCCAGGAGTCCGAGGGATGGGCCTTCCAGCCGGATGGCACCCCCTTCAAGCGCCGCACGCCCGCCCAGGCGGAAGTGCTCGGGCCGGGCGGTCTCCTCTCAGCTATCGGCTGGCTGCGCGGGCAGGCCGTCAGCGCGGCGCAACAGCCATTGACCAGTCGCCTGTTCCCCGCACTCAGCGATACCGTCACCGCGTGTCTCGGCGACATCCTCGTCTACCTCAAGGATCGGGGCACGGTCACCAACCCGGGACCCATCGTTCAGATCGTTGCCACGGCCCTGGCCACCGCAGCGGAGCACCGGAGCGACGACGATCCACTCGTCGTCGTGGCCCACAGCATGGGCGGCAACATCACGTACGACATCCTCACCCACTTCCGCCCCGAACTGCCCGTGGACATCCTCGTCACGGTCGGGTCGCAGGTCGGCTACTTCGAAGAGCTCAAGCTGTTCCACGCCAGCGACGAACGGATCCCGAGCGCCGATCAGCCCAAGGTCGCGCTCCCCGGGACCATCGGACGGTGGGTCAACGTCGTGGACCTGAACGACCCGCTCGCGTTCCGCACGGCGCCCGTGTTCGCCGGGGCCGAGGACTACCGCATCCCGACCGGCGTGCTGTGGGCCCACAGCGGCTATCTCAACGAACCAGGGTTCTACGAGCGGGTCGCAAGACGGCTGCGGATGCCGCGATGACCCTCGTCTTCCACCGCAGCGCATCCGGCCCCCAGATGCACGCCTTGGTCGTCGGCGTCGGCGACTACCCGTACTGCCGGGGAGCGGAGTCCCCGCGACCCTCCGGAGGCGTCGGCGCGACCATGGGAGAGCTCTACCCCCAGTTGCTTTCCACACCCGCGTCCGCCCGCATGGTCGCCGACTGGCTGGTGGAACACCAGGCAGACGACGCCGTCGCCCCGCTCGGCAGCGTAGATCTCCTCGTGTCCGCACGGCGGTCGATCACTCTGAACGGGACGGAGGTGAAGCGGGCCGACCACGACAACCTGCGCACCAGCATGCTGAGCTGGCTGGAGCGCTGTAACGAGCATCCGCAGAATGTGGCGCTGTTCTTCTTCACCGGGCACGGCTATGCGCTCGAGACGGACCAGCTGCTCCTGCTGGACGATTTCGCCACCCCCGGCAAACCCGCGTTCGACGGTGCGTTCCCGCTCCGGGACACTCACGCTGCGGTCCTGTCGGCGTGCACGGCCCGCACCATCTGCTTCTTCGTGGACGCATGCCGCACTGCCACGGCCGAGAACCTCATGTCGACGCCACCCCGCGGGCGTGCCCTGCTCGACGCACCCCCCGGCCTGCCAGGTGTGCGTGACGCACCGCTGATCCTCTCCACCTCCGCGGGGGCGTCTGCCTATGGAGACCCGGAGGGTGTCACCCGCTTCACCTCCGCGTTGCTGGGAGCTCTGTCCGGTCAGGCAGCAGAGCGCCGGGGACCCGACGGTGACTGGGTCATCACCACCCATCTGCTTCCCGTGCTCCAGCAGTTGACCAACCCGCCGAGGAACGAAGGGGGAGCCGGAGAGGAGACACAACATCCTCAGGAGACCGGGACTCCGCTCGGCGGTGTCATCCGGCAGCTCGCGCAGCCGCCCACCATCCCCTTCACTCTGGGGTGCCGACCTCGCGAGGCACTGATGGAAGCACATCTCGAACTCACCCCGTTCGGCAGGCCCGCCGCCGAGCGCCTCAGCCGGCCGCCCTGCCCCGAACGCTGGCATGACCGCGCTCCGGCGGGGCACTACGACTACTCGGCGACCTTCGCCGCGTCCTATGCCCAGGCCGACGACCGGCTGTTCCTTGCGCCACCGCAGGTCGACTACGACCTGCCGTGCGAGGCCTTCCCGAAGGATCTCGCATGACTCGCGTCCAGGTCCGGCTGCTGGTCACGACCCGCCCGTACACGCCGGTCCGTCACGCGGTCATCGACGTCCTCGACACCGACATCCGCACGGTCGCCACCACCGTCGCGACCACCGGGGCGCCCCATGCGGTGACTCTGCCCGGAGCCGGCTCCTACCTTGCCCAGGCCCGGCTCACCACGGGAATCGTCGTACGGGCTGCCTTCCGGACCGGCGACCCGGGCAACTGCGTACTCCTGGACGCGCGCAGCGACGAGGAGCACCACGGCGGTCCGTCCAGCGACGACCCGTCGGCCGTCGGCCTCACCTGGTGGGGCACCGCTGACGGGCAGTGGACCCCGGTCGACGGCACCGCAGCAGTGCACGAAGGCATCATGGACGCCTTCGCCAGCCCGGACGACGGCATCCTGGCCCTACAGGTGGACACCCCCGACCGACCCGCGCGAACGACCCTCCTGCCGCCTCGCGCACACGCCGTCATCCGTGCGAGCAGGGCACAGGATTGGCGCGTCGAGCTACCGGAGACCATGGCCCTGGCCCTCCTCACCTTCCTGGACCGTGGAGATGTGAGCAACGCCCGAGAAGTGGCGTCGCGGCTGCGCACCACGAGGCCTGCCGGTACCTCCCTCATGGACGACCTTGCCCTTGCCTACCTGCGGCTGCGAACCGATCTCTCCCTGGATGCGGCCCACCTGAGGCAATTGCGCGACAACTACCCCTGGTCCAGCGATGCCGCACTGCTGCACGGCTGGCATGCCGGATCGGTCACAGGGGACCGAACCACCGCGCAGACCGCGTTGGCCACCGCCCTGGAACTCGGCCCTCCCGTCCTGCGCTTGGGCTTGCGCATGCTCTACGACGGCCTGCACATCCTGGGCCTCGACACCCGACACCGCGCGGGGCAGCTCAGGGAACTACTTCGATGCGCCGGCCCGGGACCGCTCACCTCCTTCGCCGGCACAGCCGCCTCGGCGCTGTGGCCGACACGCACATCGGCTCCCACCCCGTCGCCTCGTTCTGGCCTCAGCCCCACCCCGAACGAAGCCCCCTTCCTGCAACCGATCGAGCCGAACACCTGGCGCACGGACCTCGGGCAGTGCCTCACCCGATTGAACCGAGCAGGTTTCCTGAACTCCTGTCACCGGTCGGCCGGCGAGGGCGTCGTCCGTACCCTGGCCTGGCTCGACCCCGACGACGGCGACACCTCGTCCCTGACCGTGGCCGCCACGCCCGCACCGATCTCCGGTGACCTTCCAGGAGCCGCACCCACCCTGGCACTGCACGTCTCCGCGCAGGACCATCGCCTGGCCACCATGGACCGGCACGGGCGAGCCGTATTCCACCGCGTCCCCCACCGGCCGTGGCTCTCGCTCACCGTGCTCCCGCCGGCTCCGGGCCCTGACGAGACTCCGGTCCCCGCTCTGGCCTCGCGTGCGCTCTCCGCACACGGCGGCAACGACATCCTGCAGAACGTCACAGGACCGCACCAGGAGGTCGAACTCACCGTCTCCGCGACAGACAGCCGCGGCCGCTACATCGTCGACCTCACTGTCCGTACCACCACTGGAGCACCGCGCATCGTCCCGCTCAGCTACCACACTCTCAGCGGCGAAAGACGGCACCTGCTGGTCGCCTGCCGCTACCGTGCGCTCACCAGGAGCGCCACCGCCTCCGCGGTCTGCACGAACGTCGACCCCCATGTCGGATGGACGCTGCGCTCACCCGTCGTCGCCTCCGATCTGTCCTCATGGAGCGTGGACATCATCAGTGACTCGGTGGCCGCGGCGGCGAACAAGATCAGCAGGGACGCGTGGGCAGCGGCAGGAGCGGCGTGTGGCGATGAGGGGATCCGCCGCCTCATCGATGACGGTCTCACCGGCTGACGCCGCCGATGAGACACGATCCCCTCGCACGAACCAACCTCGCCGGCCATGGCTGGCGCACCCTTCACGAACAACGGTGACAGCTCGCTGACCATCAGGTGTCGCCGCCGGGCTGACCTGGGAGAACGCGACCGCCACACCGGGATCATGCCATGCCCGCTCAACTCGGCCCTCCCCTTTGGCCGGTCGTCGGGACGTGGGGGCTGGGGCGAACGTGTCCAGCGGTTCGGGCAGGCGAACCAGTGGCGCCGCGGCCTGACGGGCCCCGACGCCACCCGGTGAGGGGTCCGCCCAACACGGAAGCTCCGGAGCGACCATGCTCCGGAGCTTCCGTCATCGGCAGGGCGTGGTGATCCTCTGGTGATGCCGGCGAGCTTGTCGGCTCAAGACTTACGGGGCCGGCGTCCCGCGGCGCCTGAACCACCACACGCCGCCGCCGAGGACGAGCAGGACGGCGGCGCCGATACCGGCCCACGCGGCCGGAGCCATCCCGCCGTCGGCCTCGTCGTCGGCCTGCTTCGCCGAGGGTGTCGCCGCCGCATCCGACGGCTCGCTCGGTGCGGCACCGGAGGGCGCCGCGGTGGTGGCTTCGCCCGAAGGGCTCGGGCTGAGCGGTGTTGCGCCGGGTTCGGCGGGTCCCAGTTTCAGGGTCGGCGCGGGGTGGCCGTGCCCATGGCCGTCGTCTCCCGAGTCGTCCAGGTCGATCCAGCGGTCGATACGGCCGTCGCTGTAGGTCTGGAGCGTCTTGAACACGAGCTTCTCGGCGTCCGGCAGCTGACGGACGGTCACGGAGAACTCGGCGTCCTCGCCGACGGCGAGCTTGTTGCCCGACACGGTGTAACCGCGGCTGGTGGTCTGGAACTTCCACCCCTTGGGGCCCTGGTCGTAGGTGATGTCGGAGGGAGTGATGCCTTTGGGCAGGACCACCTCCAGCTTGGTGATGCCGGCCGAGGAGGATTCGGATGCGGCGTGGAAGTCCAGGGTGACGTTCTGGGCGAGGGCGCGCGCGTCTTTCGCCTCGACCTCCGTATGGGCGTACGCGGGGCCGGCGGTGGCGACGACGCCGGCCACGAGGACCGCGCCGGCGATGGTGAGGCGGCGCGCGGCGCGCGCTTTGCCGTGACGGGACACAGCGGACTCCGGATGTTCGTCGGGGCATGGCGTTTCACCCGGTCCGGCGCAGACGCGTGGCGGGGCACGCGGTCCACTGCGGGCGCGAGCGGTGGAGCGTTCAGGGAGTCGGATGGCAGCCCCGGTGAGTTCCATCCCGAGTGTGTGCTGTGCGTCACAAGGTCGTCCGGGTCTCGCGGAGTGGGGCGTCGGCTGTCGACCCGACCACGGCGGCCCTCCGAGTCTCGGGCAACACGCTGCCGGCGACGCCGCTGAACCCGCGCGGAAGGGTTTCGCTGACCTGCGAACCAGGGTGGACTACCCGGGCAGTTGCGTGCGCCGGGAGGCACTCCTGGGGCATTGTCGGAAGAGTTTTGTCACACCCGTACCAACGTGCGCTTTTTCATTGACAGTTACGTGAGATGCGGGTGACAGTACCTCTGCGCCGGAGAGGGGGGCGGGCGCGGACAGTCACGACAACCTTCCCGGCTTCCTGACCAATTCCGTAGCCGGACTGATTCCTACTGCGTCCGTCATCGTCAGGTTTGCCGCGGAGAAGACCGGATCTCCGGTTCTAGGGTTTGCTGCGCAGGTGAGCGGCGCCGACAAAGCCACGTTCGAAGGGCCAGGCGCGGGCCCAGGGAACCATCTCGCCATACTGCCGGGTCCACCGACGCGATGATCGTCATGCGCGCGAGGAGTAGGTCACGGCTGTCGCTCTGCCCAACTGGCCCCGGCCGTCGGTCGATGAGCCCAGGCAATCCGTGGGGGGAACATGCTGGAAGAAGTCGCCGTCGGGATTCTCACATCCTTCGGCACCGCATTGACCGAACGCTTCACCCGGGGAAAAGGGGAAGCCGTCGAGGTCCAGCCGCTCACGGAGGAGGTGCGCGAGTTGATGGCGTCGCAGGAGCGAACCGAGATCGCTGTGAAAGAACTGACCGCTCTCTTCCGGGACACGATCGAACGCATCGACGGTCTGGAATGGGCTCAGAACAAGCTTCGGTCGCGGGCTTCCGTTCGCTTCGAGCCGACGGCTGCCGCACCGACCCTCGTCGATGCGTTGATGAACCTTGATCGGTACATCGAGCAGCTGTCGGTGCGGGAAGGCGCCAGGCCGCCGGCAGAGCCCGAGATGTCGGCCAAGTCGGTCACCGGGCCGGAACCGTCCGAGCCTCCCTCCCCGGCGGAGCGGCAACCGATCGGGCCACCAGCGGAAGAGGCGTCGGTGATGCCCGAGACATCTGTGCTCTTCGCTGAAATCGAGCGAGACATCCAGCGGCGACGGTCCGGCCAGGCAGGGGAAGGCCCTTCGTCATGAGAGAACCGGTTATTTCAGAACGATTCTCCAGGGAAATCAGTCAGCACCTGGTGTTGAATTACATCGCATTGGTCGACCATCCCCTGATACTCGGCATTTTCGGCCCGCCCGGTGAGGGGAAGACATTCCAACTGCGGACGATGCTGACTCGGTCGGGTGTAGAAATCGTTTCCATCAACGCGGCGGATCTGGAGAGCGACCGAGCCGGCCTGCCGGGAAAGCTGGTGGTCGAGCACTACGTGACCGCCGCTCACCGCATCGCCGCGGGGTTTCCCGCAGCAATCGTTGTCGATGACATCGACACCACGCTCGGAGAATGGTCCAAAAACACTGGAACGGTGAACCATCAGCAAGTGCTCGCCCAGCTGATGCACCTGGCGGACCATCCGGAATCCATTGAAAGGATGGGAACGGTTCGACGAGTTCCGGTCTTCGTCACAGGGAATGACCCAGCAAAAGTCTACTCTCCCTTGAGGCGCCCGGGACGTATGGCGATCATGCACTGGAGCCCTGACGAAAAGGAGCGTCGGGCGGTGATATCCGCGATCTTCTCGGAATCCGTATCGGAAGAGAAGACAGCGGACCTGGCAAGGCTCTATGCCCACCGGCCCATCGCCTTCTTCACTCAACTGGAAAGCATGGTGAAGCGGGAGGTGGCGGCCAACGTGATTGCCCGGTCGGCAGCCGACCTGGGGTCGGTCGTGCGTGAATCCCAGCGGTACATGCGCTACATCCAAACGGCGCTTGCCACATCAAAGGTATCGACCGATTCGAAGATCGACGAACTGGCCCGAAAGCTTGACGCATCCTTCGATGCCGCCGGACTCACCTACCTCACTGATATCGCACATTGAGTACAGGGCTCAACCAAGGGGAAGCGATGCGTACGCTGACATACACGGAGACGAGAACTCGTACCGAGACGGTAATCGATCAGTTCGACATCTTTCTGCGGTACGCCGGTATCGGTGAGAGTGCGCGGGAGCGGATTTTCAAAGGGGTGTCGAATCGTTGGTTCTCCGCCATCGGGGTGTATCTGCTCGATGGCGGCGGACTCCGCGTGCTGGAGGCCGAAGTGGCCGTGGACTGGACCATGCACGCCGATCTCGCTCGGCTGTCCCCCACGGTCCGTACCGATCTGCCCGGATGGGAAAAGGGTGCAGCCCCGGAGATTTCCGTGATCGGTCACCGATTCGGCCGAATCGCGCAGGAAACCAGAAGTGACCCCCACTACTGGGTCAGGTGGGCGAGCGGAATTCGAGCAGATGAGGCTCGCTACCACTCCTTGTGCCGAGAGGTGGGGGTGAGCCCCCGGTCCGGCCTTCCCGCTTGGGCCTCGACGCCGTCGACCCTCTCCTACACCCTGCAAGACCTCCACGAGGTGAGCGCCGTGATGCGGAAGACCTGACCGCAGAGCCCGTCCCGGCGATCACCGACACCCTTGCGGGCGCTGTGAGGCCCGCCTGTCGGTCACACCCCGTCGGGGTGGGACGCGTGCCCGGTCCTCACTCGGTACGAGGCCCCCCCGCCCGCCGATACGGGCGGGCCGCTCAAGCCGGACCGTCGCTGTGCTTCTCCCGGATCTGCTGGGCGACGTCGCGCAGTTTGATGTTGTGGTGCTGCGAGATGTTGCGCAGCACGCTGAAGGCGTCCTCGTCGCTCATCCCGTGGCGTTCCATGAGCATGCCCATGGCCTCGCCGATGGCGTGCCGGGTCTCCAGGGCGTGTTCGAGCTGGTCGATCGTGCGCGCGTCCGCGAGGGCGACCGCCGCGTGCGAGGCCAGCAGCCAGCCGGCGGTCGCGATGTCCTCGGTGAAGGCCCCCGGGCGGCGGGCGTACAGGTTCAGCGCGCCGAAGTCCTCCTCGTGGGTGTAGAGCAGGACCCCGGTCATGCTGCCGATGCCCAGCCCGCGCGCGGCCTCGGCGTACCGCGGCCAGTCCGGCTGCGGCTGGGTCATGTCGGCGACCCGGAACACGCGCTCCTCGTCCGCCCGGCGGGCGAGATCGAAGCACGGCCCCTCGCCCAGACTGCCCTGCAGACGGTCGGATTCCTCGACCATGTCCCCGCAGGACGACAGCGTCACGGCGCGGCCCTTGCGCACCGCGAGGATCCCGGCCGCGTCACAGCCCTCCACCAGCCGCACGGCCGAGGCCGCGATCTCGTCCAGCGTCTGCTGCACCGAGTCCTGCTTCAGCAGGGTCCGCGCGAGCAGGGCCATTTCCTCGGCGAACTTCTGCCACTCCATCGCCACCACCCGGGTCGATCACCAGTCCGGCCACCCTACGCACAGCCTGATCCCTGCGGGGCGCAGGCGCCAGCACCGATGAGCCGGAATGCGAAAGGGGAGTACACGTGTGTTTCCTGCGCCCCGGTCCCATAACCTCGTGCTGGGAGACGTCGGATGCCAGGTGTGCGCACCGGTGAGGAGGCGAGGGTGCTCGGTCGGGGTACGAGTGCGCGGTTGCTCGCGGGCGCCGTGCTGGCCCTCTGCATGGTGCTCGTCGGCCCCAGCGCACCGAACGGTGGCCTCTTCGCCGGGCCGCGGCACGCCGCAGCCGCCGGGGACGTCGTGGCGAACCGGGTCATGACGTGGAACATCTGCAACCCCTGCACGGTGAGCGACGTCGACCGGGCCGCGGACATCGCCGCCTACGCGCCCCAGGTCATCGGCCTTCAGGAGGCGTGCGTGCGTGACGTGGAGAGGATCCGGGAGTATCTGGAGAACCTCCACGGGCTGGTCTACCACGTCGAGTACGGGTCCGTGCTGCGCAAGTGGGGCCGCTGCGGGGGAGCGCCGTGGAGTCCGGGGGCCTTCGGCCAGGCCATCCTCTCGGCCGCACCGATGACGGACCCCGTCAACGTCGAGTATCCGGACGGCGGATCCGAGGACCGCGGCTACATGGCCGTCACCACCACCGTGGCCGGGCAGTCCGTCCGGGTCTTCAACACGCATCTCGCGCAACGGCGTCAGGAGGCGGTCCGGGCTGACCAGACGCGCGTGCTGGCCGCGGAGGTCGCCCGGCACGATCGCGCGATCCTCCTCGGCGACCTCAACGCCGTGCCGGATGCCCCGGAGCTCTCCCGGATATGGGCGCTGGCCACCGACGCGGACCCGCAGTGCCGTCCGTCGCCCACCGGGACCTGTCAGCCGACCACCGACTGGCAGAGCAAGTTCGACTACGTGTTCCTGCGCGGCTTCGCCCCGCTCAGGCACCGCGTGCAACCGACGCCGTCCTCGGACCACCACCTGCTGCACACCGACGTGAGCCCGACCTGAGCAGGCGTGGCGTCCTGGCCGGCTCTGCCCGGTCCGAGGCCCGGGACCGCAGGTCAGCCGCCCCGCATGCGGTGATCAAGGACTGCCCGGGACTCCGTGTGGCCCCGCGACGTGGAATCCTCCGCGGTATGGGCATACGGGGAGGGCAGGTAACCAGGGCATGCCGGCGGCAGGGACGCCGGCCCGATCGACAGGGAGGCCGCGATGACGGGGCCGGAGCACACGGAGACCGTTCACGGGCCGTCCGTGCCGACAGCGTCCGTCGTGCTGGCCGGGACCCTGGAGGCCATCGGCGCGGGCGCCTACGTCGTGGACGAGCAGGGCTGCATCATCGCCGCGAACACCCGCGCCGAGCAGCTCCTGATCCGGACCGCTGACGAGCTGATGGGGCATGACGCCCACGACCTGCTGCACCGCGGCCCGCAGGGGGAGCCCCTGCCGAGAACCCGGTGCGCCATGCGGCAGGCCTTCCACGCCGGGCGCACGGCCCAGTCCGACGAGGACTGGTTCGCCCGCGGCGACGGCACCCTGCTGCGCATCTCCTGGCTGATCACGCCGTACGACGTGGGCGGCCGCCACGCCGGCACGCTCGTCGTCTTCCACACCCCCGACCACGACCAGGCCCCCGACCCGCTGCCGGAGCCTGCGACCCAGCCGCTCTCGGAGCTGCACCGGCTGGCCCTGCTCGCCGAGACCACCGCGCAGCTGACCTCCACGCTCGACGTCGACGAGGCACTGCGCAGGCTGGTCGCGCTGGTCCTGCCCCGCCTCGCGGACTGGTTGGTGGTCGACCTGATCACCGAGCGCGACGAGGTGTGGCGCACCGTCGTCGTCCACTCCGACGGTGACACGCTCACACACCACGAGGATCTCCAGGGGCCGATGCCGCCGATCCCGGAGGAGTCCCCGATGCCCCTGTCCAGGGCCCTGCGCGGGGTCGCCTCCAATCTCGCCGGGCCGCAGACCTACCAGGGGCCGCCCGACTCCGGCATCGCGGTCGAGCAGCGCCGCCTCTTCGACGCCACGGGCATGCACTCCGCGGCCATCGCACCCATCCGCAGCACCCGCGCGGTCCTGGGAGCGCTGACCCTGGGCCGCGACGAGAACCCGGCGCCCTTCACCTCCGTGGACCTGCCCCTGATCGAGGACATCGCACGCCGTGCCGGCCTCGCCCTCGACAACGCCCGCCTCTACCAGCGCCAGCGCAAGGTCGCCGAGACCATGCAGAACCATCTGCTGCCGCAGATGCCGGGCGTCCCGGGCCTGCAGATGACCGTCCGCTACCTGCCCGCACCGGACGCCTCGCAGGTCGGCGGCGACTGGTACGACGCCTTCCCGCTGTCGGACGCGTCCACCGCCCTGGCCATCGGGGACGTCGTCGGCCACGACCTGGAGGCGGCGGCCGGCATGGCGCAGGTCCGCAACATGCTCCGCGCCTACGCCTGGTCCCAGCACGAACCGCCCAGCCGGATCGTCGAACGGCTCGACGAGGCGATCCAGCACATCACCGACGTCACCATGGCCACGACGATCTTCGCCCGGGTCGAACCGGCCGAGGACGGCCACTGGCAGCTGTCCTGGACCAACGCCGGCCACCCGCCGCCGCTGCTGATCAGCCACGACGGTCTGGCCCACTACCTCACCGAGGGCCACGGCATACTCCTGGGCACCCAGACCGGCACCCGCCGCCCGGACGCCACCGCTCAGTTGCCGCCCGGCTCCACCCTGGTGCTGTACACGGACGGCCTCGTCGAAGCGCCCCGCCGCACCCTCGACGAAGGACTGGAGCGACTGCGTCAGCACGCCGCCGCCCTCGCCCACCGCCCCCTCGCCTCCTTCACCGACCAGCTCCTGCGCCGTGTCCGCCCCTCCGGCAACGACGACGACGTCGCCGTCCTGGCCGTGCGCGTGCCCGGGCGCTGAACCCGGAACGGGCTTACGCGGGGGCCGGGCCGGGCAGGAGCCGGCCTCATCCGGCCCGCGGTGCTCGGCTCCGCACTGCGCAACCCGTCGCGGTGCCCGCGCACCGCGATCCGGGCCGGCTTCGCCAGCCGCCCGGAGGTGGCCCGGGCCCGCGGAATTCGCTGGTGACGGGCGAGGGGCCGCGCTCATACTGGCGCGGTGGATCCAGTGACTCTCGAGACCGGGCGTCTGGTGCTGCGGCCCTTCGGGCCGGGCGACGCGGACGCGGTGTACGACGCCTGCCAGGACGAGGACATCCAGTTCTACACCCCGGTCCCCGTGCCCTTCGGACGGCAGGACGCCGAGAAGCGGGTCTGCGAGGAGTGGCCCCGGGGCTGGGCCGGCGACGACGACTACGTCCTCGGAGCCTTCCGCAAGGACACCGCGGCGCTCGTCGGCTCGTCCTGCCTCACCAGGGTGAGCCGGGGTGTCTACGAACTCGGCTACTGGGCCGTCAAGGAGCAGCGGGGCCGGGGTTATACGGTCGAGGCCGCGAAGGCGCTCTGCGACTGGGGGTGGGCCACGCTCGACGTCCACCGCATCGAGTGGTGGGCCATGACCGGGAACACCGGCTCGCGCGCCGTGGCCGAGCGACTGGGGTTCACCGTCGAGGGGACGCTGCGCAACCGCGGCATCGCCAACGACGGCGAGCCGCACGACTGGTGGGTCGGCGGACTGGTGAGGCCCTGACGTGGAGCGTGCGAGAACAGGGGGCACGGCCGGGCGCGGGGTGAGAGTGGGCCTGCTCATGGCGTGCGTTCCGGGCATCCCGTGGGCCGCTCTCGCCCTGGGGGTGGCCCTGGTGGAGTTCCTCCGGGGAGGGGACACCGAGCTCGCCGCCCGTGACGTGCGCTACGGCGTGCTGCTCACCGGGGGAAGCCTGCTGGCCGGTGTCCTGATGGGCCTGATCCTCGCCGGGGGACTGACCCTCGCGTCGCGTGTCGTCACCCGCCCGTGGGCACTCACCCTCACGGGAGCGCTGCTCGGCGCGCTCGTCTTCGCCGCCGAGTTCCCGGTCGTCGAGATCGGCACCGACGGGGCCGTCGCCCAGCTCGGCACGACCTTCCTCGCCTGGCCGTTCATGACGGCGGTGGCGGCCGCGCACAGCACGGACATCGTGGGCCGCACCCGCCGCCGCACCTGGCTGTGGGCGTCGGGACCGGCACCGGGGGAGAGACCGTCGCCGGGCGCCGAAAGTGCCTGAACCGCCGTCACTGCCGCTCGTAGGATGGCGCGCGTGAGGGTGGGGACCGAACAGACCAGGCTGGTCCTGCTGCGGGGCAACAGCGCGTCGGGGAAGTCGTCCGTCGCGGCCGGGGTGCGTGAGCGCTTCGGCCGCGGGCTGGCCCTGGTCGGACAGGACAATCTGCGCCGCGTCGTGCTGCGGGAGAGGGACCGGCCCGGTGCGGCGAACATCGGCCTCATCGACCTGACGGCCCGCTACGCCCTCGATGCCGGGTACCACGTCGTGGTCGAAGGGATTCTGTACGCCGACCGCTACGGCGAGATGCTCGCCCGGCTGCGGGCCGACCACCGGGGGCCGACCCACGCGTACTACCTGCACGTGCCGTTCGAGCTGACGCTCCGGCGCCACGCCACCAAGCCCATCGCGAACGAGTTCGGCGAGGCGGAGCTGCGTGACTGGTACCGGGAGATGGACCTGTTGCCCGGCGGTGCCGAGACCGTCATCGGCCCCGACAGCACGCTGCCGGAGACCGTGGACCGCATCATGCGCGACAGCGGCCTGGCCGGACTGCCCGCGCTCGACCTCTGATCCGGCGCTGCGCCGTCGTGCGGCCCGGTGGCTCACCCGTCCGTACGCGCCGGGCAGGGCGTGACCGGCGCGCCGCGGTGAGGATGGACGCTGCCGGGCGCCCGCTTCGGCAGCCCGATGCTGCCCGACGCGACACGCGGCTTTCGCTGCCCGTACGCGTGAGGAGAGGTATGACCGAGACCGACGAGGCCGGGGCCTTCTCCGCCGGGACCGCCTGGCCCTCGGCGCACCGCGATCCGAGTACCGGCATGGTCGACCTCCGGCGCGTCGGGGCGAACCCCGACCACTGGTACCCGGTCGCGCTGTCGAAGAACGTGCGCAGCAGGCGGACGTTCGCGACGGCGTTCGCCGGCGAGCGCATCGCGCTGTACCGCGGCCGGAGCGGCACCGTGTACGCGCTGGAGGACCGGTGCGCCCACCGGCAGGTGCCGCTGAGCATGGGCGTCGTGGAGGGCGAGGCCCTGCGCTGCTGCTACCACGCCTGGGCCTACCGGGGCGACGGCCGCATCTCGCAGATCCCGTACCTCTCCAAGGGCGACGGCAGGCCGCCGCGCGGCGTGCGCGGCTACCCCGTCCGCGAGGCGTACGGCTTGGTGTTCGTGTTTCCGGGCGACCCGGACAAGGCGGCCGTCACCCCGCTGCCCGATCTGCCGGCCTTCGGCTCACCGCGGTACAGGACGATGACGTACTCCCGGACCGTGCGCTGCCACTACTCGTTCATGCACGAGAACCTCCTCGACATGAACCACCAGTTCCTCCACCGGGGCGTGGTGGGCAGACTCCGTCCCGAACTGCTCGACTCCCGGACCGACGAGCGGTCGGTGGAGGCCAGGTACCTGTTCAGCCACGCCGGGGGGAAACGGAACCGCGGGGCCAGTCTGCTGGCCGCCGAGGGCATCGGCGGCAGCGACTCCCGCGACGTCATGACGATCCGCACCGAGTACCCGTACCAGACGCTCGACCTGGTCCCGGAGAACGCCGAGCGGCCGGCCTTCCGGCTCTGGGTCGCCTACGTGCCCGAGGACGCCGAGCAGCGCAGATGTCACACCTTCGGCCTGCTCATGATCGAGAAGCCGCGGGTTCCCGGCGCTCTGCACCTGGCCTGGCCGCTCATCAGGCGTTTCACCGAGCGGGTGTTCGCCGAGGACCGGATGGCCGTCGAGGCCGAGCAGCGGGCCTGGGACGAGCAGGGTGAGGACCGCAACCGCGAGGTGTTCTCCCTGATCCTGGACGTCCGGGAGGTGCTGCGCACCAACGGCGTCCCGATCCGCCCACGGGCCGCCGCGTGCGGTGCCGCCTCGATGTGCGACGGCCATGACCGCAGCCCGGTGGCGGGGGACGCCGGCGCCTCCTGAGAGCGCGGCCCCGTCGGTGCGGGGATGCCGCCACGCCGGGCCCCGCCGGCGCGGGCGCGCTCACGGACGCGGGTTGGTGCGGTGCCACCGCGGGCGGGCGTCCGGCCCCCGGCGTCCCGCCACCGAGGCGCAGCGCGGACACAGGCGGCGCACCCGGTCCGCGGCGCCGCCGGATTCGGGGAAGGTGTCCGGCCAGCCGACGTGCGGGAAGCGGACCAGCCGGGAACGGCTGAGGGACAGGCCGCAGACCGTCTCGTTGCGGCCCGCTTCCCACGCGTGCACCTCACCGGAGGGCAGCCGGCGCCGCCCCTCCTCCTCGTCGGTCCACTGCCCGGACGCCGCGACGGCGTACTGCTTGCCGCGTGCCACGGCGGCTCAGCCGGCCGCGTGGTCGACGCGCAGGCGCACCTGCTCCTCCAGCCGCCGCAGACTGCCGTCCAGGGCGTCGGTGACGGCCCGCTCGCCCGGGTCGTGGCCGTCGTCGAAGAACGACAGGTGCACGGTCACCTCGCTGGCACCGCCGTCGAGCCCGGCGACCTGGAGCCGGCCCGCGTACGCGCCCTGGTCGCGGGTGCCCCATTCGAGCCGCATCTGGTCGGGCCGGGCACGGAACAGGGCGGAGGTGTCCTCGTCGGTGCGGTCCTCGTGCACGGTGACGGCCGGCAACTGCCCCGCCTCCACGTGCAGGGCCTGTGGCAGCCAGCTGTCCAGCCGGCCGACGTTCGCGGCCTGGTCGAAGACGTGCTCGGGCTGTGCGGGCATCGTGCGGGAACGTTCGTACTCGGTCATCGCCTCACCGGCCTCGCCTCGGGGTCGTTGCGGGCACCGCGTTCCCGGCCTGCCACCGCCCAATCGCGAAAGGCCCCGTCCGCGACGGTCGCGGACGGGGCCTCGCACGCCGGTCAGAACCTGGGCTGCGGCGACTGTGCCTCCACCAGTTCCCGGGCCTCCGCCTCCGTCTCCACGGACGGCGGGGAACCGGCCAGCGGCTTGTTGGCGGTCTCGCGCATGCACAGCACGGCGATGACGCCGATGACCGCGGCGCCGGTGGCGTAGTACGCCGGCATGAGGGTCGAGTCGAAGGCACCGATCAGGGCGGTGATCACCAGCGGTGTCGTGCCGCCGAAGATCGAGGTGGCCAGGTTGTAGGCCACCGAGAGCGAGCCGTAGCGCACCTGCGTGGGGAAGATCGCCGGGAGCGCCGCCGACATCGTGCCGAGCATCGGCAGCAGGGAGAGCCCCATCAGCAGCAGGCCCAGGGTGATGAGGACGACGTTGCCCTGCCGGATCAGCAGGAACGACGGCAGGGAGAGGAACAGGAATCCGAGCATCCCCGCCATCAGCAGCGGCTTGCGCCCGAAGCGGTCCGACAGGCGCCCGACCTGGTTGATGAGGCACATCTGCAACACCATCACCACGACCAGGATCAGCAGGCCGTGGTTGGTGCCGTAGCCCAGCTCGTCGGACAGGTACGTCGGCATGTACGACAGCAGCATGTAGTCGGTGATGTTGTACGCCGCGACCAGCGCGAGGCACAGCAGCAGCGGCCGCCAGTACTGAGTGAAGATCTTGCCGAGGTCTGCGGCGGCCGAGGTCTCCACGGCGTCGGCGGCCTCGCTCGCCTTCGCCTGGCCGCCCTCCAGCTTCTGGAACGCGGGCGTCTCGTCCAGCTTGAGCCGCAGGTAGAGCCCGATGAGGCCGAGCGGGGCAGCGAGCAGGAACGGCACGCGCCAGCCCCACGACAGCATCTGGTCGTCGCTGAGGAGGGTCTGGAGCAGGACGACGAGGCCGGAGGCCCCGACGTAGCCGGCGAGCGTGCCGAGCTCCAGGAAGCTGCCGAAGAACCCGCGCCGCTTGTCGGGCGCGTACTCGGCGATGAACGTCGAGGCGCCCCCGTACTCCCCGCCGGTCGAGAAGCCCTGCACCAGCCGGAAGAAGATCAGCAGGGCCGGGGCCCACAAGCCGATCGCGGCGTGCGAGGGGACCAGGCCGATGGCGAAGGTGCCCACCGCCATCAAGATCATGGTGAGGGAGAGGATGCGCTTGCGCCCCACCTTGTCCCCGAGCGGCCCGAAGACCATGCCGCCCAGCGGCCGGACCAGGAAGGCCACGGCGAACGTCGCGAAGGAGCCGAGCAGCTGGGCGGTGTCGTTGCCGGAGGGGAAGAAGACCCTGCCGATGGTCGACGCCAGGTAGCTGTAGATGCCGAAGTCGTACCACTCCATGGCGTTGCCGAGGGCGGCGGCCTTGGTGGCCCGCTTGACCGCGGCCTCGTCGGTCACCGTGATGTCGCTGCGGCGCAGCTTGGGGTGACGTCGTTTCTCGATCGCCCGGAACAGCACCCGGTGTCGTCTCACAGCCGCGGGATCCACCGACTCGTCGTTGTCGGGCGCCGCCATCACGTGTTTCCTTTCGCCGGTCGCATTCCCAAGCACAACGCCTGCACAGATCTCGCGCGCTCAAACGACCCCCTTCGCGCGGCATCCGGACGGCCACGGAGTGTGATGCAGGGGTGCTCAGGGTGAGAGGCGGGACGCCGCGCGGTCCGCGAGGATCTCCTGGACGGGTGTGTGCCCGTGCCCCGGCGGGGGAACTTGACACGCCGGGTGCGCGCCTGGTGAGAGGAGCCCAAGTGACAGCGTCGGCGGGCGGCCGGAACCAGGGCGGGCGGCAGGACGGGTATGAGCCGGACCCGAAGCGGTGGCGGGCCCTGTGGGTCACTCTGGTGGCCGGTTTCATGAGCCTGCTGGACGTGTCGATCGTGGCGGTCGCCCTGCCCACCATCCAGCAGCAGCTGGCCGCCTCGGCGGCCGAGGTGCAGTGGGTGGTGTCCGGCTACGCCCTCTCCTTCGGCCTCGCCCTCGTCACCGCCGGCCGCCTCGGCGACGCCCTGGACCGGCGCCGCATCTTCCTCGTCGCCCTCAGCGGCTTCGTGCTGTTCAGCGCGGCCTGCGGAGCCGCCCCGAACATCACGCTGCTGGTGGTGGCCCGGCTCGCCCAGGGCCTGGCGGCCGGCTTCATGGCCCCGCAGAACTCCGCGCTCATCCAGCAGATGTTCCGGGGCGCCGAACGCGGCCGTGCCTTCGGCTTCTTCGGCGCCACCGTCGGCATCTCCTCCGGCATCGGCCCCCTCGCCGGCGGCCTCATCCTGGCGCTGGCCGACGGCGCCCAGGGCTGGCGGTGGATCTTCTACGTCAATGTCCCCATCGGCATCCTCGCGGTCCTCCTCGGCCGCCGCCTGCTGCCCCGCACCCGGCGTTCCGGCCGGGAGTACGTCGACCTGCCCGGCGTCGTGCTCCTCGGCCTGGGCGTCCTCGCGCTCATGTTCCCGCTGGTGCAGGCGGAGACCGGCGGCCTCGCCCGGCTGTGGTGGATGTTCCCGGCCGGTGCCGCACTCCTGTTCGCCTTCACCCGCCGACAGCACCGCCTGCTGGACCGCGGCACCCAGCCGCTGCTCGACCCGCGCCTGTTCACCACCGTGCGCGGCTACGCCGTCGGCGCCGGCGTCGGCACGCTCTACTTCATCGGATTCAGCGGCGTCTGGCTGGTCTTCGCCCTCTTCTACCAGCACGGTCTCGGCTTCTCGCCGCTCGAATCCGGCCTCGCCGTGACGCCCTTCGCCCTCGGCTCGGCCTTCGCGGCCGCCGTCTCCGGGCGGCTGGTGGACCGGCTCGGCCGGCTGCTCACCGTGGGCGGGCTCACGGGCGTGATCCTCGGGCTGGGCGGCAGCGCGCTGCTGCTGCGCTTCGCGCCCCTCGACATCGCGCCCTGGATCGCCGCCCCGGTCATGTTCGTCGGCGGTGTGGGAGGCGGATGTGTGATCTCCCCGAACATCACCATGACGCTGCGCGACGTGCCCGTGCACATGGCGGGAGCGGCGGGCGGCGCCCTTCAGACCGGGCAGCGGCTCGGCGCCGCGGTGGGCACCGCCGCCCTGCCCGGTCTCTACTACCTCGTGCTCGGCAGCAGGAGCGACGACTACCGCGGTGCCCTCTTTGTCGCGATGGTCGCCGGGCTCGTCGGCATGGCCGCGTCGCTGGCACTCGCGGCGTACGACTGGCGGCGCGACCGGCGGACCGGAGAGCAGCACCGCGCCTGCCCGGACGACGTAGCCCACAGCCCCGTGCACGCCCGGCAGACCTGAGCGTCACCCGATCACGAGGGCTGCGGCCGGGGCTCCTGCGGGGCCGGGGCGTCGTCGTCCAGGTCGCCGCGCAGCGCGCCGAGGGCGAAGGCCGTCATGGACGCCAGGATCAGCAGCGCGAGCGGCCCCCAGATCGCGGGCAAGGCCCACAACGGCCAGTCGTTGGCCGCCTGCGCCCACAGCGTCAGGATCGCCGTGCCGCCCAGGGCCACGCCGTGCCACCGCACCATCTTCGCCGCGGTCACGTGGCGCTGCTCGCCCCGCGCGAAGAGTGGCCACAGCCCGCCCGTGAGGGCCGCCAGGCCGAACGAGGTGCAGGCCAGCGCACCGCCCAGACGGTCCTCGGGCCATCCCACCGGCCCGTCGGACGTCTGCTGCCGCCGGTCCTCGGCGTCCCGCACCTCGACGACCCGGCCGTGCCAGATCACCCCGACGACCTTCTCGCCCGGCTGCATCTCGGACATCACGGGCTCGGTGCGCAGGAACGTCACCTCCCACGGCTCGCCCGACGGCGGAACGAGCTCCGCCTCCGGGGACTCGCTCCGCTCGCCGCGGTTCAGGGCGGCACGCCGCACGGTGAACTCCTGCTCCCACACGCACCCCGACGCCTCGGCGGGGGCGGCGGCGCAGGCAGCCGCGCCGCGGTACTCCCGCTCCCGCTCCAGCGCCCCGCGGATCTGGAAGGCGGACGCCACCCCGACGCCGAGCGCGACGACCGCGAGCAGCAGCCACATCACGGACCGCATGACCCCGTGCCCCGACGACCCCACCGTGCCTCATCCCCCTCCGCGGACGGAACCCCGCGGAGCATTGGACCACGCCTCAGGTGCCGGCGTGGACCCGACGGCCTTCGACGAAGGTCTCCAGGACCCGGGTGGCGGCGATCTCCTCCGGCGGACCCGCGAACGGGTCGCGGTCGAGCACGACGAGGTCGGCGGCCTTGCCGACCGTGATGCTGCCGGTGGTGGCGTCGAGATGGTTCACGTACGCGCTGCCCGCCGTGTACGCGGCGATGGCGGTGCCCAGGTCGACGCGCTGCTCCGGGAAGAAGGCCGGGGTGCCCCCGGGAGCCTCGGGGGAGACACGGTTGACGGCGACATGGATGGCCTGGAGCGGGTCGGGGCTGCTGACGGGCCAGTCGCTGCCGGCGGCGAGGGTCGCCCCGGCACGCAGCAGATCTCCGAAGGGGTACTGCCAGGCGCCGCGTTCCGCTCCCAGGAAGGGCAGGGTCAGCTCGTCCATCTGCGGTTCGTGGGCGGCCCACAGCATCTGAAGGTTGGCGCTCGCGCCGAGGGACCGGAAGCGCGGCAGGTCGGCGGGGTGGACGACCTGGAGATGCGCCAGGTGGTGCCGGGTGTCGCGACGGCCGTTGGCGGTCCGGGCGGACTCCACGGCGTCGAGCGCCTCGCGCACCGCCCGGTCACCGAGGGCGTGGAAGTGCACCTGGAAGCCGTGCGCGTCCAGTTCGGTGACGTACTTCCGCAGCTCGCCCGGCTCGACGAAGCTGATGCCGCTGTTGTCCGAGGTGCAGCCGCAGCCGGTCAGGTAGGGGGACAGCATGGCGGCGGTGTGGTTCTCCGCGATGCCGTCCTGCATGATCTTCACGGTCCCGGCGCGGAACCGGTCCCGGCTCAGCTCCTCCCTCCTGGCGACGAGTTCGGCGATCTGCTCGGCGCCGCGCTCGCGGTCCCACCACAGGGCGCCGACGACCCGCGCGGTGAGCAGGCCCCGCTCCAGCGCCGTCAGATAGGCCGGAGCCGGGTCGGTCAGGTTGGCGTACGTGCCGACGATGGCGTCCTGCCAGGCCGTGACGCCGTGCGAGTGCAGCACGGCCTGGGCGCGCAGCAGACCGGCGAGCTGCTCCTCCGGCGTGGGATCGGGCACCAGCTTGCCGACCAGGTGGACCGCGCCCTCCTGGAGCATCCCGGTGGGGTTGCCCGCTGCGTCGCGCTCGATCCGGCCGTCGACGGGGTCGGGGGTCCGGGCGTCGATGCCCGCACGCTCCAGGGCCCGGCTGTTGACCCAGGCGCCGTGGTGGTCGCGGTTGGGCAGGAAGACGGGGCGGTCCGCGACGACCGCGTCGAGGGCGGCGGCCGTGGGGGAACCGCCGGGGAACGCCTCCAGGGACCAGCCGCCCCCGGTGATCCACTCGACGTCCGGGTGCTCCTTCGCGTACGTCCCGATAATGCCCAGGTACTCGCCCGCGTCGGTGGTGTCGCCGAGATGGCACAGGCCGAGTTCGAGGCCCGCGCCCATCGGATGGACATGGGCGTCCTGGAAGCCCGGCAGCAGCAGCTTCCCGGCCAGGTCGACGACCTCGGTGCGCGGCCCGGTCAGCTCGCGCACCTCGTCGTGGCCGACGGCGACGATCCGCCCGCCGCGCACGGCCACCGAGGTGGCGCGGCTGCGGGCCGGATCGACGGTGTGCACGGGGCCGCCGGTGAGGACGAGGTCGGCGGGTCCCGGGGCAGGGGGGTGTGACATGGGGGTGAACTCCATGAGGGTCAGACCGCCGTGCGGTCCATCGGCAGGGTCAGGGCCTCGGCGTCGGTGCCGCGCCCGGTGGTGAAGTAGGACGAGCGCCGGACGTACTTGGCCACGGCGGCCATGACGAGGCCGGCGAGCACGATCACGGCGGGCAGCGAGAACATGAACCAGCCGTTGTCCGGGCTCAGTTCGAAGTGATCGCTCATCGTGAGGTACGAGTAGCCGAGGTAGGCGCCGAGGCCCAGCAGCACCAGCCCGGACAGGGCGGGCACGGCGACGGCGAGCAGTGCCTCGCGCGGGCCCTCGTGCCGCGCCGCGCGGAAGCGCACGGCGCAGGCGAGCGCGGTCAGGCCGTAGTAGAGGGCCACGATCAGGCCGATGGCGTTGACGGCGGCCAGCAGCATGTCGCTCAGCTTGGGGATCGCGAAGGCGAGCACGGCGATCACGGCGGCGACGGACATCACGACGACCGTCCCGGCGGCCGGAGTGCCGTAGCGCGGGTGGACCCGGGTCCACAGCGGGCCCATGGTGCGGTCGCGGCCCATGGCGAGCAGGCCGCGCGCCGTGGGGATCAAGGTGGCCTGCACCGAGGCGACGGCGGAGAACATCAGGGCGATCAGGGGCAGCGTCGCCCAGGGCTCGGCGGCCAGCTTCTCCCCGAGGTAGCCGAGGGCCTGCGGGCCGTTGCGGACGAGCTCGGCCAGGCTCATCTCCCGCTGGAAGGCCACCGACGCGAAGAGGAACAGGCCGAGCATCGCGAACAGGGCGATGAGCCCGCCCCGCGCCGAGTCGCCGGGGTCCTTCGTCTCCTCGGTGACGCTGAACGCCGCGTCCCAGCCCCAGAAGAAGAACACCGCGAGGACCATGCCCTGGGCGAAGGCCGTGCCGCTGGAGATCTCGAACGGGTTGAACCAGGACAGGGAGACCGCGTGGTCGCCGGTGACCAGGGCCCAGCCGCAGAAGCCGAGCAGCACCGCGTACTCGAAGACCAGCAGCCCGAACTGGAACCGGGTCGCGCCCCGGACGCCGGTGACCGCCAGGGCGGTCAGCGCGAGCAGGATCACCAGCCCGACCGCCGTGCAGACGCCGGTGGACGTCGGATCGAGGGCGATGCCGGCCAGGCTGCGCAGACCGGCCTTGTTGGCGAAGGCCAGCACGACCGAGCCCATGATCGCGCTGGTGTAGGCGCAGAAGATGACCGAGCCGACCAGCGTCACCCAGCCGGTCAGGAAGCCCGGCCAGGGGCCGAGGGATCTGCCGACCCAGGTGTAGCCGTTGCCGCAGTTGGGTTCGGAGCGGTTGAGACGGGCGTAGGCGAGGGCGATGCCCAGCACCGGCAGAAACGCCAGCAGCAGCAGCGCCGGGGCTTGCAGGCCGACGATGGTGGCGATCGTGCCCATGCCGATGGCGATGCTGGTGGTGGCCGCGGTGCTGGACGCGGCGATGGCGACGCCGTCGACGACGCCGAGGGAACGGCGCAGCGCGGGGCGGGGCGAGGGCGGTACGGAGGACATGAAGGGCTCCTCGGGGCAGTGGTGGGAAGAGCCGCGCGGGACTGTGATGGAACATCCGGCGTCCACATTGGGTCAACCCTGTTGACGTAAGGCGACGGGGGTCGTTCACTGCGTTACGCGAGGAACCGTCCGTGCGTGTGGAACCGTCCGTGTGCGAGGCGCCGCCGGTGCGTGGAGCCTTCCGTTGCGAGGAGAGGAGTCCCGGTCATGACCACCCGCGTCCCGCAGGAACGCCGGCGTCGCCGGCCGACCCGTTCGGGGGTCCTGCTGTCGGAGGACCTGATCGTGGAGACCGCGCTGCGGCTCATCGGCGAGCACGGGCCCGAGGCGCTGAGCGTGCGCCGGCTCGGCGCGGCCCTGGGCTGCGACCCGACCGCGCTCTACCGCTACTTCCACGACACCGACGATCTCGTGCTCGCCATCGCGGACCGGATCATCGGCGACGCGATGGCCGGCTTCACGCCCGGGGGCGACTGGGTGGGCTCGCTGCGCGAGATGGCCCTCAGGGTCCGCGCGGGCTACCTCGCCCATCCCCGCGCGGCGGCCATGGCGGCCCACCGCGTGACTCGCCGCAGGAACGAGATCGGCGCCGTGGAGACGGGCATCGGCCTGCTGCTCACCGCGGGCTTCCCGCCCGCCGAGGCCGCACGGCTCTACCTGGCGTTCATCGACACCGTGCTCAGCCACGCCGCCACGGAGGCCGCGTTCCTCGCGCTCCCACCGCAGCAGCGCGCGGCCGACCACCGGTCCTGGCGCGACGTCTACCAGGACCTCGACCCGGCGACGTACCCTTCCCTGACCCTGGTCCGCCGGGAGCTGCCCGCGATGGCGGACAGCTCCTTCGAACCGGCGGTGGACCTCCTGCTGGAGGCCCTGGCGGCCCGGGCACGGGCCCTCGACGGGAGGTGAACGCCTGCGCTACACCACCTCGGCCCGACCGGGGGTGTCGTCCAGGAAGCCGCCCGACTGGTGCTGCCACAGTTTGGCGTAGGCACCCCCGTTAGCCAGCAGCTCCTGGTGGCTGCCCTGCTCGACGATCCGGCCGCGGTCGAGGACGACGAGCTGGTCCATGCCGGCGACCGTGCTCAGCCGGTGCGCCACCACCAGCGCGGTCCGCCCGTCCATGAGCCGCCACAGTGCCTCCTGGACCAGCACTTCGCTCTCGGAGTCCAGCGCGCTGGTCGCCTCGTCGAGCAGCAGGATCGGCGCGTCCCGCAGGATCGCCCGGGCGAGGGCGACCCGCTGGCGCTGCCCGCCGGACAGCTTGACGCCCCGCTCGCCGACCATGGTGTCGAAACCCTCCGGCAACGCGTCGGCGAACTCGGTGACATGGGCCGCCTCGGCCGCCCGGCGGATCTCGGCGTCGGTGGCGTCCGGCCGGGCGAAGGCGATGTTGTCCCGCAGCGTGCGGTGGAACATCGCCGGGTCCTGCGGCACGTACGCGATCCGGCCGCGCAGGTCGGCCTGGCGCACCCGGCTGATGTCCTGGCCGCCGACCAGGATGCGGCCGCCGTCGATGTCGGTCATCCGCAGCAGCAGCCGGGTGAGCGAGGTCTTGCCGCCGCCGGACCGGCCCACGAGACCGATCTTCGCGCCGCTCGGCACGGCGAGGTCGAGCCCCTCGAAGAGCGGCCGGCCGCCCCGGTGGGCGAAGGTCACCTTCTCGAAGCGGACGTCGGCCGCCCGGGCCCGCAGCGGCTCAGGTGCCGGCGGGTCGAGCACCGTCGGCGGCGTCAGGAGCAGTTCGGTGAACTGGGCGGCCTCCGTCATCGAGCTCTCCAGCCGGCGGTAGATCTGGTTGAACTCGAACATGATCCGGGTCGCGTTGTTGTAGTAGGCGAAGGCGACCACGATGGCCTCCACGCCGTGCGCGCCGCCGCCCAGCGCCACCGCGAGCAGCAGGCCCATCGCGTTGGTGAGGACGGACATCGGCGCGACCAGCGTGTCGATGCGCAGGTTGCCGTAGTCCCACGACCGCATGGTGAGCCGCCGTGACATCGCGACCCGGGAGCGGTGTTCGGCGGCCTCGCGCTCCTCCGCGGCGAACGCCCGCACGGTGTCCATGTTCATCAGGCTGTCGGCGACATGGCCCGACACCCGCGCGATCGCCTCCTCACGCCGGTCGACGAGCGCCTGCCGGCGCCGGATGAGCGGCACGACCAGCACCGCCGTCAGGCCGATCATCACCAGGAGACCGACGACGAGCAGCGGTTCGTAACGCCACAGCACCACCGCGCCGAACACCAGCGGTACGAAGCTCCCCACGATCTGGAACGTCAGTGTGTCGACGAACTGCTCGAACCGGGAGGCGAAGCTGAGGACCCGCTTGGTCAGCGAGCCGGCGAAGTTGTCATGGAAGAACGCGGCGTCCTTGGCGAACAGTTCGTCCATGCCGATCACGTAGAGGTGCTCGATGCCCAGGGCTTCGAGACGGGTGAGGCAGTGCAGGGCGACGCGCCACAGTGCCTCCGCGGTCAGCAGGACACCGGCGAAGGCGAGTACGTACGGCAGTGTCGAGCCCGCCGTGACGTCCTCGTTCCCGGCGATGTCGGCGACGAGCTTGGCGACGATCAGCGGCGCCACGTAGTTGATTCCGATGTTGCCCAGCGCCGAGAGCAGCATCGCGGGAGCCGACCACCGGCGGAGCCGGGACAACTCCCGTCCGTAGTGGCGAAGTGCGAGGAGGACCGAGCGCCTGCCCGGTAAAACCCTGTGTGTTTCCGGCGTTTCCATCCCACCCCTGTGTCGTCCTGTGGCCGCCCGCCGCGCCGCGCGTGCGGGCAGGGGCCATCACCGCAACGGATGCGTGAGGTTTCGGGTCGAGTCCGGAAGTGTCCCGCGATACCGACCGCCGAGTCCAAGCGTTTTCCGGCCGGGCGGTGGTGTGCGGGGAGCGCTCAGGGGCACGGCGGGCGGGCCGGGGGAAGCGGTCGCCGCCCCCGGGCTTCCGTGCGGTTCAGGATGCGGCGCTGGAGTCGGGGCGAAGCGTGAAGACCTGGTCGAGGCCGACGAGGGTGAGGACGCGCATGAGGTTCGCCGGTACGCCGGTCAGGACGATGTCGGCCGCGGCGGTCAGCGCGTGCTGGCGGGCGGCGAGGAGCGCGGTGATGCCCGAGGAGTCGCAGAATTCCAGTCCGGACAGATCGAGGACCAGGCGCTGTCCCGGTGACAGGGAGAGCTGGTCGAGCCTGCCCCGCAGGACGGGGGCCTGGTCGTAGTCCAGGTCGCCGGCCACGTGCAGAACGGGGCCGGTCGCGGTGTCGTGCTGTCTGACGGTGAGCGGGTTCATGAGGTGTGACTCGTTACGGGGCCTGTGGCGGAAGGGCGGGCGGGAACGCCGAGGGCGAGCAGCGCGGTGTCGTCGTCCAGACCGTCGCCGAAGCTCTCCAGCAGCCCGGTCAGGGCGGTGATCACCTCGTGCGGCGCGCCGGGTGCGTGGTCGGTGGCGAAGGCGTGCAGCGCGTCCTCGCCGTACAGGTCGTCCCGGCCGGGGCCGGTGCGGGCCTCGGTGAGGCCGTCGGTGTAGAGCACGATCGTGTCGCCGGGGTCGAGGACGGTCTCGGCGGTGCCGATGGGCGCGCCGGGGACGACGCCGATGAGCAGGCCGCCCGGGGTGGGCAGGAACTCGGCGCGGCCGTCGGACCGCAGGACGAGCGCCGGGGGATGGCCGCCGGAGGCGAGACGCACGACCGTCCGCCCGTGCTCGCCGCCCGGCTCTACGACCCCGAAGATGCAGGTGCAGTACCGGGGGTTGCCGTCGCCGGTGTACCGCTCGTGCAGCAGGGCGTTCAGCGTGGCCAGGGCCGAGGCCGGATCCGGGTCGTGGTGGGCCGCGGCACGCAGGGTGTAGCGGGTCAGCGAGGTGAGGGAGGCGGCCTCGGGACCCTTGCCGCAGACGTCGCCGAGGAAGAACGCCCACCGGTCGCCGGCGACCGGGAACAGGTCGTAGAAGTCGCCGCCGAGCTGGTCCGGTGAGGCCGTGTGGTAGTGGACGGCCGTCTCCAGACCCGGCACCGCGGGCAGCGAGTCCGGCACGAGGGAACGCTGGAGCACGGCGAGCGCGTCGGCCAGCCTCGCCCGGTCCGCCTCGGCCTGCCGCCGGGCCTGGTCCGCCTCGGCGCGGGCCCGCTCGGCCTCCTCCCGGCGGCGCAGGAGTTCCTGCTCGTACGCGCGGCGGTCCGAGGCGTCGAAGACGGTGATCCGGATCAGCAGCGGATCGCCCTCGCTACCGTGCTTGACCACCGCGGAGACCAGCACCGGCAGCCGGCCACCGCCCTCGCGCCGCATCTCCAGGGCGATGCCCCGCAGTTCGCCCTGCATGCGCAGCAGCGGGGCGAAGTGCGTCTCGTGGTACAGCTTCCCGCCCACGGTGAGCAGGTCCGTGAAGCGCTTGCGGCCCACGACGGCCGCACGGTCCAGGCCGAGCCACTCCAGCAGCGTGGTGTTGATCTTGGCGATGGTGCCGTCCATCATCGTGGACAGGTAGCCGCACGGCGCGGACTCGTACAGGTCCTCCGCGCTGTCCTCCAGCAGGGCGGTGAAGGCCGCGTCCGTGCTCGGCTCGTCCCCGGTCTCCGCGGGCTCCGGCACACCGCCCGTACGGCACATCACTTCAGGGACTCCAGGAAGCCGAGAATCGCCTCGGTGGTGGCCTCCGGCGCGCTGAGCTGCGGGCAGTGCCCGGTGGCGTCGAGCGTGACCAGACGGGATCCGGGGATCGCCGCGTGCACATGGGCGCCGACCTCGCGGGGCGCGATGGCGTCCTGCTCGCACTCCAGCACGAGGGTCGGCACCGACACGCTCTTGAGGTCCTCGCGGCTGTCGGTGAGGAACGTCGTACGGGCGAAGACCCGGGCGATGTCGGGGTCGGTGGCGCAGAAGCTGTTGGTCAGTTCCTGCCCGAGCTCCGGACGCTCCGGGTTGCCCATGATCACCGGGGCCATGGCGGACGACCAGCCCAGGTAGTTCGCCTCCAGGGAGGCGAGCAGCTCGTCGATGTCCTCCGTGCTGAAGCCGCCGCGGTAGCCCTCGTCGTCGATGTAGCAGGGCGAGGGCGTCACCATCACGAGCGCCCCGATCCGCTCCGGAGCCGCCTGCGCCGCCAGCACACCGACCATGGCACTCACCGAGTGCCCCACGAACACCGCCTGCCGCAGGTCAAGCTCCTCGCAGACCTCGGCGACGTCAGCGGCGTAGCCCTGGAGCGAGGAGTAGCGCTCCTCGCTCCACGCGGCGAGGTCCGAGCCGCCGGAGCCGACGTAGTCGAACAGCACCACCCGGTAACGCTTCGCCAGCGCCGGCACCACCAGCCGCCACATGTTCTGGTCGCAGCCGAAACCGTGTGCCAGAAGCAGCACCGGCGCGTCGGTGGGGCCGGTGACGTTGACGTTGTTCCTGCGGCGGATGTCCATGGGGAGCATGCTCCCACCTCGGAGGGAGTCCCTCGACGGCGGCCCCGGGGGGCCTCTTCGCGACCGCGAAGTCAGCCCAGGTACAGCGGCACCCGGGAGGCCAGGGCGCCCAGCTCGGCCTGCTCCGCCTCGGTCGGCGACCGCCGCCCGGTGCCGACGAGCAGCGCGTCCACGTCCTGGAAGGACTTCGGGAAGGGGCTCCCCGCGATCCGCTCCAGCATCTCCCGCGAGCGGGCGAGCCCCTCCGCGGGCGGCTGCTCCGCGTCCGGGAGGTGGGCGATCAGGTCGAGGTGGTGCAGCGTCCACTCCATGACGTACGTGGCGAGGTAGTCACCCACGGCGATGATCTCGTCGCGGGTGCCGACCCGGCCGGCCGGATCGGCGAGCCGGGCCGCCCGCCCGGCGGCGGAACCGACGTCGTCCAGATGGAACTTCAAAAGGCGCGGATCCTGGTACGCGGCGGCCAGCCGGACGGTCAGCGCGTCGAGCGGGTCGTCACCCGTGGGCGGGGTGCCGGAGATGTCCCAGTAGGTCAGTGCGTCCCGGGTCGGTTCCCGGTCGGACGGGGTGGCCAGGGTGATCAGGACGTCCTGGGCGTCGACGATCAGATGGCACACCAGGTCCCGCACCAGCCAGCCCGTACAGCCCGAGGGCCGCCCGAAGTCCTCGTCGGAGAGACCGGCCACCGCCGCGCGCAACGCCGTCCAGGTGCGTGAGAAGAGATCCACCCCGGCAACGGTAGGGCGCCGCGGCGAGCGTGGACAAGCCGATTCAGGGCACCTGGAGCATTGAGGCATCCGGCAGTTGCGGCGTATCACCCGGCTTGCGATCCGAAGAGTGGTGAGCATGAGCGTCCTGCGGAATCCCGGAGTACCCCGCCCGGCCGACGGCGCTGAGCGGCTCGTGTCGCCGGTCCGTTCGCACACCGAGTGGGATCCGCTGGAGGAGATCATCGTCGGGCGCCTGGAGGGCGCGACCATCCCCTCCGACCACGCGGTCGTGACCTGCAACGTGCCTCCGTGGGCAGGGCGGTTGCAGGGGCTCGCGGCCGGCTTCCGGTATCCGCGGCTGCTCGTCGAACAGGCGCAGCAGGAGATCGACGCCTTCGTCGCCCTGCTGGAGTCCCTCGGCGTCACGGTCCGGCGGCCGGAGGCGGTAGACCACCGGCGCCGCTTCGGCACCCCGGACTGGACCTCGCGCGGCTTCTGCAACACCTGCCCGCGCGACAGCATGCTCGTGATCGGCGACGAGATCATCGAGACGCCGATGGCGTGGCCCTGCCGGTACTTCGAGACGCACTCCTACCGCCCCATCCTCAAGGACTACTTCCGGCGCGGCGCACGGTGGACGGCGGCCCCCAAGCCGCAGCTCACCGACGAGCTGTTCGATCCGGACTTCCGCGTACCGGGGCCGGGCGAGCCCCTGCGGTACATCCTCACCGAGTTCGAGCCCGTCTTCGACGCGGCGGACTTCGTCCGGGCGGGACGCGACCTGTTCGTCACCCGCAGCAACGTCACCAACGCGATGGGCATCGACTGGCTGCGCCGCCACCTCGGCCCCGATTACCGCATTCACGAGATCGAGAGCCGCTGCCGCACACCCATGCACATCGACACGACGTTCGTCCTGCTCGCGCCCGGGAAGGTGCTGATCAACCCCGAGTACATCGACGCCGACCGCCTGCCGGACGTCCTCGCCTCCTGGGACGTCCTCGTCGCTCCCGAGCCCGACCCGATCGACGAGCGGCTGCTCAAGGTCACGTCGATGTGCGGCAAGTGGCTCAGCATGAACGTGCTCATGCTCGACGAGAAGCAGGTGATCGCCGAGCGGCACCACACCGGGATGCTGCGCGCGCTGGAGAGTTGGGGCTTCGAGCCGATCCCCTGCGACCTGCTGCACTACGCCCCCTTCGGAGGCTCGTTCCACTGCGCGACCCTGGACGTCCGGCGCCGCGGCTCGCTCCAGTCCTACTTCGACTGACCGAGCCGCTCCGACAGCCGCAGGCGTGGGGGCGCCAGGGCTGTGGGGGCCCCTCAGCCTCCGGACGCCCCCTGCCGTGCCGTCGCGAGAGCGGCGAGTTCGTCCGGGGTGCGCGGCCCCGGCTCCGTGCCGGACAACAGCCCGTGGGCGCGCAGGAGTTCTGCCGCCGCGGCGCCCCACGGCAGGCGCAGCCCCGCCTCGCGGAGGAGATCCGGGCGGGCCAGCGCCGTTGCCGCCGGCCCGGTGCGGACGCCGGACGGGGTGAGGAGCGCCGCGTCGTCGGCCCAGCGCAGGGCGAGGTCGACGTCATGGGTGGCCATCACCACCGTGGTGCCCGCGCCACGGAGTCCGTCGAGGGTGGTGAGGAGCCGCTCCTGGCCGTCGGGGTCGAGTCCGGCCGTCGGCTCGTCGAGGACGAGCACGCGGGGCCGCATGGCGACCGCGCCCGCGATGGCGGTGCGCTTGCGCTGGCCGTAGGAGAGCAGATGGGTCGGCCGGTCGGCCAGGGCGGTGATGTCCAGCGCGGCGAGCGCCTCCGCCACCCGCGTCCGCACCTGTGTGTCGTCCAGGCCGAGGTTCAGCGGCCCGAACGACACGTCCTGCTCGACGGAGGCCGCGAACAGCTGGTCGTCCGGGTCCTGCACCACCAGCTGCACGGTGGTCCGCAGCCGGGTCAGGCCCTTGCGGTCGTACGCCACCGGCTGCCCCGCGACCGTCAGCCGGCCCTCCTGCGGCCGCAGTCCGCCGGAGAGCAGCCGCATCAGCGTGGTCTTCCCGCTGCCGTTGCGGCCGAGCAGCGCGAGCGCCCGGCCCTGCCGGATCTCGAAGTCGAGCCCGCTGAGCACGGTGGGGCCGTCCTCGTAGGCGTAGGTCGCGCCCCGCAGGGCGACGAGGGCGGGCTCGCTCATGTCAGCGGCCTTTCCAGTACGAGGGTGAGGGCGGCCAGCGTTGCGAGCAGCGCACAACTGGCGGCCGTGAAGCGCACCGAGACCCGGGCCTCGGGCACCAGGACGCGCAGGGTGCCGTCATAGCCCCGCCCGGCGAGTCCGGCCTGGAGACGGGTCGCCCGGTCGAAGGCCCGGACGAACGCGGTGGCGCCGAGCCCGGCCAGCGAACGCCACTCCGCGGCCCGGCCGGTGTGCCCGAGCCGGGCCGCCTGGGCCTCCCGGATGCGCCGCATCGAGTCCAGCAGCAGGAAACTCATCCGGTACGTCACCAGCGCCACGTCGACGACCGGCGCGGGGACCCCGGCCCGGACCAGGCGGGGCAGCAGGTCGGACATGGGCGTGGTGAAGGCGAACAGCAGCACGCCCAGGGAGGCCGCCGAGGTCCGCAGCAGCAACTCCCCGGCCCGGACCGGCCCGTCAGGGGCGAGGGAGACGAACCCGCCCGTGCCGCCCACCTGGACGAGCAGCGTGAGCGCGCCGGTCACGCAGAAGCCCAGCGGGACCCGGTAGGCCCGCCACAGCCGCCGCCCGGGCACACCGGCCGGACCCAGCAGCACGACCAGGGCCGTCAGGAGGACCAGGGCCGCGCCCGGCCAGGGCGGCAGGGAGATCGCGAGCACGGTGAGACCGAGCCCGAGCACGGCCTTGTCCACGGGATGGCGGCGGCGCCAGCGACTGCTGTGCGCCGCCGCGTCGATCGGCAGCACCCTGGCTCAGTCCCGTTCCGCCGCGGACTTCCCGGCGGCGCCGGTGGGCGCGCTGTCGGCCTCCCGCTCCAGCGCCCGCTGCTCGCCCTGCCGACGTCCCCGGCGCAGACCGAAGTAGTAGGCGAGGACCCCGGCACCGAGGGCCGCCTGGAGGGCGAACAGCGCCGACTCGATCTCGCCGGACGGCGGCTCGTACAGCGGCGAGAACCACGGCTCGTAGTCCGGCTTCAGCTCGGTGATCGCCGTCTCGGCCTCGGCGTCGGCACCCGTGAACGGCTCCTTCTTGTGGTCGCCGAGGCCCAGCGCCAAGGGCAGCACGGCCAGCGCGGCCACGGCGAACAGCAGCACCAGGTTGATCTTCGTGTTCCGGCTCATCGGGCCACCGCCTCGGTCTCCGTCTCGGTCCGCGCCTGCTTCTTGGCGAGGAGCACGCCCAGCCGGGTCAGCTCGCCCTTGCTCGACTGCACCAGCAGCCGCATCACGAGCACGGTCAGCAGGCCCTCGCTCACCGCGAGCGGGATCTGCGTGACGGCGAAGATGGAACCGAACTTGCCGAGGGCGCCCAGGAATCCGCTGCCCGGGTCGGGGAACGCGAGCGCCAGCTGCACGCTGGTGACGCAGTAGGTGGACAGGTCGGCGACGAACGCGCCGGAGAACACCGCCACCATCAGCGGCGCGTTGGAGCGCCGCAGCAGCTTGTAGACGGCGTATCCGGCCCAGGGGCCGACGATCGCCATGGAGAAGACGTTGGCGCCGAGCGTGGTCAGGCCGCCGTGCGCGAGCAACAGCGCCTGGAAGAGCAGGGTGATGGTGCCCAGCACCGCCATGATGGGCGGCCGGAACAGGATGGCTCCCAGGCCCGTGCCGGTGGGGTGCGAGCAACTGCCGGTGACGGACGGCAGTTTCAGGGCGGACAGGACGAACGTGAAGGCGCCGGAGGCACCGAGGAGCAGCGTGCTCTCGGGGTGCTCGCGCACTTCACGGGTGAGTGACCGGACCCCGTGGACGACGAACGGCGCCGACGCGACGCCCCAGGCGACCGCGTGCGCCGGAGGAAGGAAACCCTCGGCTATGTGCATGGCTCAGCAGACCCTCTCCAGCACCTCGTGGATGGTTGACGCGCCTTGGCCGGTCTCCTGGCTGACGGGTACCACCGCCCGGACTCCGCCTTCCCGGGTCACAAGGACCCAGTGGCCGCCCGTGAGGGCTGGAGCCGGACTTCCCGATTCACAGTGGCGAGGGCCGCACCGGCATCACACCGGATTTCCCGTTCACCAAGGCCTGGTGACAATAAGGCCGGGGTAAGGGCGATGACAAGCCGCCCGAGGGGCGCGCGAGGGGGCGCCCGCTCGCACACCGGCGCATCCGCCGGCTGATCCACGTGCTCGGGCGCTCAGGGTGCGGGGACGCGCCGGGGCCCGGTCAGTCGTCGTCCCCGCCGTCGTCGCCCTCCCCGTCGTCCCCGGCCGGGACCGGCTGTTCCGGCGTCGGCTGCTCCGGTCCGGCGTCGCCCGCCGCCTGCGTCGGAGTCGGCTCGCCGGAGGCCGGCGGGGGAGGGGCCGGGGAGGCGGGCGGCGTGGACGGAGTGACCTCGGCCACGGTGCCGGTGGTCGGCGTGGTGGCGACCTGCCGGCCGGCCCCCGGATCGGAGGTGATGGGCGAGGCGGAGTCCTCGGACGGGGTGGCCGCGGGGCTGCTCGCGGTCGGGGACGCGTCGGGTTCGCTGCCCTCGGTGGTCGTGTCGGGCGAGAACCAGCGCATGCCGAGGAGCATCGCGGCGAGGAACAGCGCCGCGGCGGCGGCCGTCGCGGCCACTCTCGACCGGCTGCCGAGCCCGCCGCGCCCTCGGGCCCGGCCCGAACGCCCCGCCTGGGCCGCCCGGGCGGCGGTGCGGTGCCCCGGGGCCGCCGGCAGGGCGTACGTGGTCGGGTGGCTGGTCTCGGCAGCCGCGTACGGGCCCGGCCCGGTATGGGCCGACGCGGACGACGTGTCCGGCCGCAGCGGCGGTGAGACCTCGGGCAGCGGTTCGGGCAGGCCCCGCCAGGCGCCCCCGGCGAACCACTCGGCGGCCTGCTCGGCGGTGGGCCGGTCCTCGGGCTGTTTGGCGAGCAGCCCGAGCAGGTAGTTCTCGAACGCCGGGGGAAGTTCGGCGACACCGAGCTCGCGGGGCGGCACGGGTGCCGAGTCGAGGTGCTGGTGCAGGAGGGCGACGGCGGTGTCGGCCTGGAACGGCGGGCGGCCGCTGAGGAGCTGGTAGAGCACGCAGCCCAGGGAGTACATGTCGGAGGCGGGCCCCGCGGGCTTGCCCAGGGCCCGTTCGGGCGCGAGGTAGAGGCCGGTGCCGACGATCTGGCCGGTGGCGGTGAGCGCGGCGCCGGGGTCGTCGAGGAACCGCGCGATGCCGAAGTCGCCGATCTTCAGCGTGCCGTGCGTGTCCAGCAGCAGGTTGGCGGGTTTGACGTCCCGGTGCACGATGCCCTGCCCGTGCGCCGCGGCGAGCCCGGCGGACGCCTGCGCGGCGAGACGGGCCACCTGCTCGGCGGGCAGCGGGCCGGAGCCGGACAGCACCCCGGCGAGGCTGTCGCCCTCGACCAGCTCCATCACCAGGTACAGCCGGTTGTCGTACGCGCCGAAGTCCAGGACGCCGACCACGTTGGGGTGGTTGAGACGCCCGGCGGTCTGCGCCTCCAGACGGAACCGGGAGGTCGCCGTGGCGTCGGTGTCCTGGGGCAGCAGCAGCTTGAGGGCCACCGCTCTGGCGAGCGTCTCGTCGTACGCACGCCAGACCTCTCCCATTCCACCGCGCCCGATTTCAACTTCCAGCCGGTAGCGGCCCGCTAGCAGCACTCGTCCTCGTCTCATGCGTGTGGGAAGGGTCGTCGCCGCAGGCCGAACTCCCCGCTTGCGCACGGGGATTGGTGGGGGGTGCCGCAGCCGACCCAGGATACTGGCGCGGCGTGACACCGATCTCCGCAGCGGCGTCTTCCCGGGGCGCGGTTCCCGGATTCCGGGAGCGAGGACGTCGCACGCCGGGGTGACGCTCCCGCGCGCCCGGTTGCCCGGGGCGCGGGCGCCCGAGTCAGGCCGCCGTGCCCGCCCCCTTCTCCCGGCGCGGCAGCACGGCCACCGCCAGGGCCGGCACGGCCGCGAGGACCAGCCACGGCACGGCGGCCGGCAGGCCCAGGTCGAGCAGGAAGCCGGTGGCCGCGCTGCCGGCCAGGACGATCAGCCCGGACACGGACGACAACGCCCCCATGTACAGCCCGAGCCGGCCCTCCTCGGCGAGGTCGGGCACCCAGGCGCGTGCGGCGGGCACGACCAGCATCTGCCCCACGGTGAGCAAGATCACGAAGCCGGCGGCCGGAAGCAGCCCGGTGTTCCCCGTCCAGCCGGCCGGCCGGGCCGCGGCCACCACCGCGAAGCCGGACGCGATCAGCAGCAGCCCCGCGGTCATGGAGCGGCGCAGATCGAGCCGGTCGCCCGCCCAGCGGGTCACCGGCAGCTGGGTGAACACCACCAGCACCGAGGACAGCGCGAAGAGCCAGGACAGCGGCGCCTGGGAGCCCGCCGCTCGCTGCACCTCGTCCGGCAGGGCGAGGTACAGCTGGTTGTAGGCGAGCAGATAGGTGCCATAGGCACAGCACAGGGCGAGGAAGCGGCGATTGCGCAGCAGGGCACGGGCCCCGCCGCGCTCCCGGACGCGGACGCGGCCGGGGATGTGCTGCGGCATCAGCCACAGGTGCCCGGCGAGGACGAGCACGAAGACCGCGGCACCGGCGAGACACGCGGTGCGGAAGTCGACGGCGAGCAGCAGCGCGCCGAGCAGCGGCCCGACGAACGCCCCGGCCTGGCCCGCCACGCTGAACAGGGCGAGGACACGGGTGCGCGGGCCGTGCCCGTCCTCCTCCCAGGCCACCGCCTGGCGGGCCACCTCCGACTCCACGGCGGGGGAGAACAGCGCCGCGGCGAAACCGATCACCAGCACCGCCCCGATCACCGTCCAGCTCGCCTCCGCGTAGCCGAGCCAGACGAACCCGGCGATCCGCAGCACGCAGCCCGCCAGCACGACGGGCCGCACCCCGAACCGGTCGACGAGCCAGCCGCCGACCACGAACAGCCCCTGCTGGCTGAAGGTCCGCAGCCCGAGAACGAACCCGACCAGCCACCCGGCCATGCCGATCGCCGTGCCGAGGTGCTCGGCGAGGAACGGCAGGACGGCGTAGAAGCCGATGTTGAAGGCGAGCTGCGTGAGGATCAGCAGCCGCAGCAGCGGCGACAGCTCCTTGCACAGCCGCCAGGTGCTCTCCCGCGGGCCCTTGGGCGTGGCGGCGTCGGAGGTTCGGGCCGTCCGGCGGGACAGCACACGGGAAATGAGGTCGGTCATCGTTCTTCCGTCGGTGAAGCGGACACGGACGTCAGGTCGGCGGCGGAGCGCCCCGGTCGCCGTGGCGGGGCCGGCGCGACCCGGGCCGCGGGCGGTTCGGCCGGGCCGGGCCGCGTGCGCCGCCGGGGCAGCCGCACGCCGCCCGCGGCCGTCACCGCGAGTGCCCCGAGCAGGGCGAGTACGGCGGCGGGGAAGAGGACGGCCCACGGGGCACGCTCGGCGTACGGCTGGTTCTCGGCGAGCAGCAGGCCCCAGTCGGGGGACGGCGGCTGGGCGCCCAGGCCGAGGAAGCCGAGCGCGGCCAGGCTCAGTGCGACGCCCGGGAGCCGGAGCAGGGCGTGGCGGACGACCGGGGGCGCGACGGCGGGCAGCAGTTCGCGCACGAGCAGGTACCAGCGGCCGGCCCCCAGCGCCCGGGTGGCCGTCAGATGGGTGGTGGCGCGCTCCTCCCGCAGCAGGGCGGAGGTGTGCGCGGCCAGCGGGGACCAGGCCACCACGGCCACGGCGACGGCGGGTGTCCAGGGGCCGCTGCCCAGGATGCCGGTGACGAGGAGTCCGGCCAGCACGGGCGGTACGGCGCTGAGGGTGTCGACCAGCGGCCCGGACAGCCTCGGCAGCAGGCCCAGCAGCAGCCCGACGACGAGGGCCGCGGCGCTCACCGCCAGGGCGGTGCCGAGGGTGGTCAGGGCACCGTGGGAGACCCGGGCGAGCATGTCGCGGCCGAGCGCGTCGGTGCCGAAAGGGTGCTCCGCCGAAGGAGCTCGCAGCCGGGCGAGTGTGTCCAGGGCGATCGGGTCGCGGGGCAGCCCGAATCCGATGACGGCGGCCAGCAGTCCTGCGTAGAGCAAGGGGAGCGTGCGGGGCGCGGGCGGCCGGGGCCGGTGCAGGGACTGCAAGGCGCCGTCGCGCAGCGCCGGGCCGATCAGCAGCCGGGCGGCGACCCGGGCGAGGGCGCCGGCGGTGGCCGCGAGCAGGACGAGGGCGAGGGTGCCGGTCTGGAGGACCGGCAGGTCCTGGGAGAGGGCGGCGTGCAGGGTGAGCCGGCCGATGCCCGGGATGTCGAAGATCTGCTCGACGGCGACCGAGCCGCCGGTCAGTCCGACCACGAACAGCGCCAGATTGGGCAGGAGTCCGGGCACGCAGCGGCGCACCGCCTGCCGCGCCACCGACTTGGGCGGGACACCGCGTGCCGCTGCCGCCACGGCCCAGGGCTCCGCGAACGCGCCGGGCAGCAGGTCGTCGAGCATCCGTCCCAGGACCGCTCCGGCGGGCAGGCCGACGGCGAGCGAGGGCAGCACCATCCACTGCGGCCCGTACCAGCCCAGGGCGGGCAGCCATCCCAGCTGCACACCGATCACCGAGACCAGCACCGAGGCGACGAGGAACTCGGGCAGCGCGGCCAGCACGGCCGTCGCCGTCCCGCCGGGGCGGCGGTCGGCGAGCCTGCCCCGCGCGCCCAGCCGGAGCGTACGGGCGCAGACGGCGGCGGCCGTGGCCGCGGCGATGGCCAGGGCCCCGGCCATCAGCAGCAGCGACACGCCGAGCGCCGGTGCGAGGCCCGGCAGCACCGGGCCGCCGGACACCCAGGACGTGCCCGCGTCCCCGTGCAGCAGCCCGCCCAGCCAGCGGCCCAGCAGCGTCAGCGGGCCGTCGTCGAGGCCCAGTTGGTCCCGGATGGCGCGCAGGGTCTCCGGATCGGGGTCGCGGTCCGCCGACCGCGCGCGGAGCACGGTCAGCGCGGGGTCGGTGCGCGACAGCCACGGCAGCAGACCGATCCCGCACACCAGGCAGGCCACGAGCACGGTCCGCCACAGCAGTGCCGGTGCGCTGCTGCGCGCGAGGGCCCGCAGTGCGGCGGCCGCACCGTTCGTCGAGGGTGTCCGCGAGCTGTTCAGCGCCGGGTCCCCGTACCGATGAGGGTGCGCTCGTACGGATCGGGCAGCGCGCCCTGCACGTCCGTCGCGATGCCCGCGACCAGCTTCAGATGGACCAGCGGGATCACCGAGTCGGTGCCGAGGACGGCCGCCTCCGCCTTCATGGCGGCGTCCTGCCGCTCGGCGGTGCCGGACTCGGCCTGCGCGGCGGCGACCAGCTTGTCCACGTTCTTGTCGCACAGGAACGACAGGTTGTTGGAGCCGTCGCAGGTGTAGTCGCTCGCGAGGACGGTGACCGGGTCGCCGGTGTCCAGCATCATGTTGCGGGAGAAGACCGCCGCGTCGAACGCGCCGTCCAGCAGGTCGCCTTCGAGACGCGCGTACGTGCGGACCTCCAGCTTCACCTTGAACCCGGCCTTGCGCAGCTGCTGCTGGAGTACCTGGGCGGTTTCCGGCAGTTCGGGCCGGTCGCTGTAGGTGGCGAGGGTGATGTTCTCGCTGTCGGGGCGAGTCGCGCGCGCCCGCCCGGCCGGTTCGACGCGCTTGCCGGCCGCCCAGGTCAGGGCCGGACCGAACAGGCCCTGCGCGGGGACGGCGTATCCCTCGTAGGCGCCCTTGGCGATGACCGAGGTGTCGATCGCCTCGCGTGCGGCCGCCCGCAGGCCCGGGTCGGTGAAGGCGCCGGACCTGGTGTTGAGGTAAAGGCTGGTGTTGCGGGCGGTGTTGACCTCGTGGACGTCGTCCTGGTCGAGGGAGGCGAGCTGGGCGACGGGCAGGGACTCGGCGATGTCGACCTGGCCGGTGCGCAGGGCGTTGGCGCGGGCGGTGCCGTCGGAGACGAACCTGGCGGTGACGCCGGACGCCTGGGCCCGGCCGCCCCAGTAGTCGTCGAAACGGTCCAGCGTGGCGGCGGTGTCGCCTTCGGTGCTGGTGAGCGCGAAGGGGCCGGTGGCGGTGCCGACGACGTTCACCGTGCCCTTCTTGCCGTACGCCTTGGGTGAGAACACCGCGAGGGACGGGTTCGACAGCCGCAGGGGCAGGACGGGGTCGGATGCGGCGGTGGCGACCCGGACCCGGTCGTCGTCCTCGGCCGTGGCGGTCAGCTTCACACCGGAGAGCGCGGCCGGTGCCGGGTCGGCCTTCCCTGCGGCCGTGAGGGCGGCGGCGACGGCCTCGGCGGTGACGGCCTCGCCGTCCTGGAACTTCGCGTCCCGCAGCGTGAACACCCAGCTCCTGCCGCCGTTCTCGCTGCTCCACGACTCGGCCAGGGCCGGTACGGCCGTGCCGTTGGCGTCCAGCCTGGTCAGTCCCTCGGTGACACCGAGCCGGGACAGGAGCATCGCGTCCTGGCCGTACGGCGAGTAGTTCTCGGTCGGGGCGAAGGGGAGGGCCACGCGCAGGCGTGCCCCGCCTGCGGCTCCGTCGGCGGAGGCGGACGAGTCGTCACCGGAGGAGGCGAAACAGCCGGAGAGCAAGGGGAGCACGAGCAGCCCGGCTATGAGCCGGCGGGAGGTTCTCATAGTGTATATGAATACCATTTTCATCCAGTGAGCGGTATCTCGAAGTGCACCACCCCGTTGCCCCCGCCGGGCACTTCCTCCCGCTCGTCGCACACCGCCTTGCCCAGCGTCTTCCACAGGCCCAGCGCGCCGGGGGAGTGCGGGTACGTGTGCAGGTAAACGGACCGGTATCCGCCGTCGGCCCGGGCGAACTCCAGCAGCCCGTCCACGAGTTGCCGGGCCAGGCCGCGCCGCCGGTGCCCGGGGCGTACGTACACCCGCCGCAGCTGCGCCGTCTCTCCCGAGGGGAACCGCTCGGCCAGCCAGCGGGGGTTCGGCGGGTGTGCCGGGCCGCGTGAGTCCAGGGCCGCGGTGGCCGCCACCGTGCCGTCCCGCTCGTCCACGGCGACCAGGAGGGTGTGCCGGGGTGGCGTGACGTAGAACGGCACCGGATCGATGATGTCGGCGTGCCAGTGCGGCACGTAACCCGTGCCGAAGTCGCGGTAGACGGCGTCGAGCATCACCGCGCGGGCCCCGTCGACGTCGGCCGCTGTGGCCTCCCTGATGCGATACTCATGCATTTGCACATCATATGCAAGAGGACTGAGGGGTTCAGTCGGGGGCCGCCGGTGTGATGTGGCTCAGTACGCACAGCCAGCGGCCCTGCCGCCGCACGAACACGTCCGTCGTCCACTCGTCGGCGTCATGGCGCTCGCCCTGGTAGTGGGCCGTGTTCGTCACCCGCCCGGTGACGACGGCGGTGTCGCCGTAGACGCGGACCCGCGGATCGGTCCTGAGGTCCATCGCCGAGTGGGTGAGCGCACCGGACTCGACGAGGGAGAGGAACTTCTCCCTGGGATCGATCCCCGAATCGGACACGATGACCCACTCGTCCGCCATGAAGGCCGCGATCCGCGCGGGATCGTTGGAGACGATCGCCTCGGCCCAGCCCCTCGCCAGACGGGCGAGCTGACCTGTGTCTTCGGAATCGGGCTTCCGGTTCATGTCGCGACCGTGGCCGGGTCGGAGCGGTGTGCGGGGCGGCCGGTTCAGGTCACGGACGGCGTGAGCACCACGAAGTCGGCGCCGGCCGGGTCGAGGCAGACGGCGAGGCGGCCGACGCCCTCCATGTCCTCCGGGCCCATCTGCACGGTGCCGCCGTTCCCGGCGACCTCTGCCACCGCGGCGTCGCAGTCCTCGACGGCGAAGACGGGGTGCCAGTACGGCCGCCCGCCCGTCATGGCCAGGTCCTCCTTGCGGAGCTGCATCAGCCCGCCGTGCATCCGGTCCTCGGGGAGTCCGGAGGGGGTGATCAGGGTGTACGTGCCGGCGTCGCCCGGCAGCGGCATGTCGCTGAACTGCCAGCCGAAGAGGGTCCCGTAGAACTCCCGCGCACCCGCGGCATCGCTCGTGTACAGCTCGGTCCACGACAGGGAGCCCGGCTGGTCGACCAGTTCGAGACCCTTGTTCGTGCCGGGCTGCCAGACGGCGAACTGGCCGCCCAGCGGGTCGCTGTACTGCGCCATCCGGCCCCAGTCGTCGAGGTCCATCGGCGCGACCCGCACGGCGCCCCCCGCCTGTTGCACGGCCTGCGTCGTGGCGTCCGCGTCGGAGACGCAGTAGTAGAGCATCCAGGCCGACCGCGCGCCCTCCTCGGTGAGCTTGCCGAGCCCGGCGACGATCTTGCCGTCCTTCTTGAACATCCCGCCCTCGAAGTCCTCGCTCTCGCCCATGGACTCGTAGTCCCACCCGAGGACGGCACCGTAGAAGGCTGCGGCGGCCGGGACGTCCGGAGCGCCCAGGTCGAGCCAGCAGGGGGAACCGGGGACGTACTCCGTCGTGATCATGGCGATGCTTCCCTTCGGCGGGTCCTGTGTGCCCAGCGTGACACCGAGCACCGGTCGTCGCCCGTCGGCCGCTGTCCGTTCGGGGGACCCGCACGGATGCCGGGGCGGCCTCAGTGGACCGACAGTCCGCCGTCGACGAAGAGGGACTGGCCGGTGACGTAGGCGGACGCCGCGCTCGCCAGGAAGACCGCCGCGCCCGCGAAGTCGTCGGCGAGACCGTTGCGCCCGATCATCGTGCGGGCGGCGAGGGCGGCCACCTTCTCCGGGTCCGACGACAGCCGCGCGTTGAGCGGTGTCATGACGAAGCCCGGCACGAGGACGTTGCAGGTGACGCCGCGCGGCGACCACGCCTCGGCCTGGGAGCGGGCCAGCGCCTCCAGGGCGCCCTTGGAGGCACCGTAGGCGCCGCTCTGGACGAACGCGCGGTGCGCCTGCTGCGAACTGATGTGGATGATCCGCCCGTACCCGCGCTCCGCCATACCGGGGCCGAAGCGCTGCCCCAGCAGGAACGGCGCCTCCAGGTTGACGGCCATCGTCGCGTCCCAGACGTCCTCGCCGAGCTCGTCCATCGGGGGACGCAGGTTGATCCCGGCGCTGTTGACGAGGATGCCGGGCTCCCCGAAGGGCTCGACCGCCCGCTCGGCGGCCGTCCGCACGCCGTCGCGGGTGCTCAGGTCCGCACTGACCCACGCGGCGCGACAGCCCTCGGCCGTCAGTTCCCCGACCGTCGCCGTCAGCCCGGCCACGCCACGGGCCACGACCACCACGCTCGCCCCGGCGCGCGCGAGGGCACCGGTGATGGCGCGCCCGATGCCGGAACTGCCGCCCGTGACCACCGCGACCCGGCCCTCCAGGGAGAACAGCTCAGAGAGGTAGGGCTGGGCCGCCGGGTTCGCGGGAGTCGGCTCTGTCGTCGGAGTGGGCTGTGTCGTCATGGCGACCCACCTTAGGTCCCGCGCATACCCCTGAAGGGTAAACGGCTGGGATCATGGAACGCGACGTCTCAGCCCTTGAGCAGGCGCACCTGACCGTCGGGGAGTTTCGGCCACCAGTGGTGATAGCGGCGGTAGACCTCGGGATCGCGGCCGGCGAGCATCGCCGTCAGCGACGCGGCCTCCTCGGCGAGCCCGTCCCACGCGGCGCCCGGCAGGTCGTGGAACGCCGTGGCCTCGACGCCGCCGTCGACCGCGCGCCACACGCCGGCGACCCGGCCGTCGACCAGCAGCGTGGGCAGCACGTCGCCGTTCACCCGGATCACCAGACGGCGGTACGCCGGCGGAATCACGCGGCTGCGGTCGGCGTGGGCCAGCAGGACGCTGTCCCACATGGCCATGAGCCGGGGCGGTGCCGGGGTGTCCGCCGGCGGGCGTGGGGCGCCCGGTACGTCGTACAGGAGGGTTCCGTCGGGTCCCCGCAGCTGCTCCACCGTGTCGTCCAGGGCGAGCAGCGCACGCCGAACCGGTGCCCGGGGCACCATGGCGAACTGTGCGACGTCCGCCACCGAGGCGGGCCCGAAGCCCGCCAGACAGCGCAGAACCAGGTGGCGCAGCGCCTCCGCCACCGTCTCCCGCCCCTCGGGCACCGGACCGGTGCGCGCCGCGACGAACGACGACCGGGGGCCGAACGACCACGGCCCGCCGGTCGGGACGTGGAGCAGCGGCGCGTACGCCTTGAGCCCCCACCACGCCCCGGCCTTCTTCTCCTCACCGACCTGCTCCGCCAGCCAGTCCTGCACCTCGGCGGCCGTCCGGGGCCGGTCCGCGAAGTCCAGCAACCCCGGGGCGAGCGCCTCGCCGTCGGCCGGCGTGAGCCCCGCCGCGGCGAAGCGGTGCCCGAGCCGTGAGGCGTACAGCGTCTGCTGCATCGCCTCACGGAACACCCGGTGGTCGTCCGCGTGGACGGCGTGCAACGTGATCCGCATCAGGGTCGCCTTGACCACCGCGCGCTCCGTGAACGCGGCGTCCAGCTCGGCCGGCGCGAACCCGGCCAGCCGGTTCCACAGCGCCACGTACGGCGAAGCGGCGTGCTGCGCCTGGAGCGCCACCACCCGCCGCACCGCCTCCGCGGCCTCCATGACCTCCCGGCCCAGCAGCAACTGGCGTCCGAGAGTGGCCCGATTGAGCTCCTGCGCGGTGATGTCCACGCCGTGGATTCTGCCGCGGCCCCACCGGAGCCACCGGCTCCACGGCAGTGGCCTGGATCACATGGCTCGGATTGAGTGCCCGGCCGGGCGGATGTCCGTACTCCTGGGTGTCGGGGCGGGGCCGGATGCGAGGATGAGGCGCCATGACAGTCGGGTGGTGTGCTCGCGCGATACGGGCCGCGGTGTTCGCGGCCGTCTGTGTCGTGCTCGCCGCCCTGGGGCACGTCATGATGTCCGGCGACCACGTGCCGCTGTCTACGCTGCTGGCCGGCTGGGCTCTCACGAGCGCGGCGGGCTGGTGCCTCGCGGGCCGCGAGCGCGGACCGGGCCTGGTCGTCGCCGTCGCCGTGGCCGTCCAGACGGCGCTGCACTCGGCGTTCTCCCTCGGCCCGCCGGCCCCGTCCGCATCGGGGGCCCACTCCATGGACATGCCGGCCATGGGCCACGGCGGGGGATCCATGAGCCACGACATGAGTGCGGGCGCGATGGAGGCCATGTCCCCGCACGCCGGGCACGTCCCCGGCGGTGACTCGTCGTTCGGCATGGTCGCCGCCCACCTCCTGGCCGCGCTGCTGTGCGGCCTGTGGCTGGGCCACGGGGAACGGGCCGTCTTCCGGCTGCTGCGTGCCGTGGGCAGCCGGCTCGCCGCACCCCTGCGGCTGCTGTTCGCCCCGCCCGTACCGCCGCCCCCGCCCGTGCGCCGGCGGCGACGGCCGCCGAACCGCTCGCCGCGCCGCCTCCTGCTCGTTCACGCGATCACCACCCGGGGACCGCCCGCGGGGGCCGCTGCCGCCTGACGGCAGCCGGTGCCGGCCGGGGCAGCCCCTGCGCGCCCCGGTGGCGGCCGTACCTCCGTGCCGGCGCGCACCGGGGGAGGTCACTCTCCCCGGCGCGCGGTACGGACACGCCCGCGCCCCCCCGCTCACCGGACCGCGCCTGCACGCGCGCACGTCTGACCTCACGGCCTGCCTGCTCGCGTCCTCGCGGTCCCGGACCCCGACAAGGACCTCAGGTGATCACTCCTGCCCTGCCCTTTCCGTACGAGAGAACGGCGTCGGCCGACGCGTCGATAACCGCCTGGGCGCTGGCCGCCCGCGGCGGCGACTCCGCGGCCGTGGAGCACTTCGTGCGCGCCCTGCACCGGGACGTCGTCCGGTACGTCGCCCATCTGTGCGCCGACCCGCAGGCGGTGGACGACCTGACGCAGGACACGTTCCTGCGGGCGCTCGGCAGCCTGCACCGGTTCGAGGGCCGTTCCTCGGCGCGGACCTGGCTGCTGGCGATCGCCCGGCGCGCGGTGGCCGACAGCATCCGGTACACCGCCGTACGCCCCCGCCCGGCCGACCTGCCGGACTGGGAGCCGGCGGCCGAACTCGCCCAGCCGCGTGGCCTGCCCGGTTTCGACGACGGCGTGGCGCTGCTGGAGCTGCTGGCCGGGCTGCCGGACGAACGCCGCGAGGCGTTCGTCCTCACACAGCTGCTCGGCCTGCCCTACGCGGAGGCCGCCGCGCTGAGCAACTGCCCGGTCGGCACGGTCCGTTCCCGCGTCGCGCGGGCCCGGGCCACACTCCTCGCCCTGCTCGCCGCCGCGGAGGAACCGCAACCCGCTCTCGCCGCGGCCTGACACCCGTCGAGGAGCACATGGTGCCCGCCGCCTGCGCCCGGCGGGCACCGGCCGGTGAAACGGACGCGCAGGCCGGTCGGAAGCGTCAGCGGTGCCGGACGGCTCTCCCGTCGGCCCGCGCCTCCACCTCCCTCCAGAAGGCGCCGACCCGCGCGTTGAACACCTCCGGCACCTCCTGGAACGGCTGATGCGCCTCCCCGGGCAGCACCTCGAACACGGCGCCCGGGATGCCGTCCGCGACCGCACGGCCGAGGCGCGGCGGAGTGGCGAGGTCGAGTTCACCGGCGAGCACCAGGGTCGGGACGCTGATGCCGCCGAGGCGGTCGAGGGTGTCGTGGCCGGCGAACGCCGCGAGCTGGCGCTGGAACGCCTCGGCGGACTGCGGATGCTCGAAGGTCAGCGTCTCGTCGATGAAGCGGTCGACCATGCCGTCGGCGTGGGCGCGCGGGGTGTAGACCCACAGGAAGAACGCTTCCAGCATGGCCCGTTCGTCCGGAGCGCGTTCGGCCATCCAGTTCCAGAAGCGCGTCATGGTGCGGAAGTAGGGATCGGGACGGGCCATCGTGCTCATGAGGACGAGGCTGCGCACCGGGCCGGGGTGGCGCAGGGCCAGTTCCTGGGCGATGAAACTGCCGCCCGAGAAGCCCGTGATGTGCGCCGCCGGGATGTCGAGCGAGCGCAGCAGTGCCGCGGCGTCGTCGGCCATCTGCGCCACGGAGAGCGGGCCGTCGGGCAGCGGGCTGCGGCCCGCGCCCCGGTTGTCGAACGCGGTGAGCCGGTAGCGGTCCGCGAACCCGTCGAGCTGTGGCCGCCACGCCTCGGCGGGGTCCCCGAGCCCCGCCACGAGCAGGACGTCGGGTCCCTCGCCCCGCTGCTCCACCCAGAGTTGCACGCCGTCGGCGTCGACCATCCCGCCCATGGCCGTCACCCTCTCGCCGGTTCGATGTTCTGGTTGGCGTGGAAGAGATTGTCCGGGTCGTAGGTCCGCTTGACCCGGGCGAGCCGGTCGTAGTGGCCGCGGTACGTCGCCCGGACCCGCTCCTGGCCCTCGCCCGAGCCCATGAAGTTCACGTACGAGCCGCCCATCGAGTACGGGTGCAGCTCCTCCTGGTAGCCCACGCACCATCGCCTGATCGTCTCGGCGTTGGCCGGGTCGGGGTCGACGCCGGCGAAGACACCGGACCAGAGGGCGTCCCGGTAGCTCCACGCGGTGTCGTCCGGGCCGACCCGGTGGGCGGCGCCGTCGATCGGGTAGAGGTGCATCAGCGAGAGCGGTGTGGGGTTGTTCCGGCCGTAGGCGAGGTGCACGTCCAGGGCGGCGTCGGGGATGCTGTCGAAGAAGTCGCCCCGCCAGTACCACTGGTAGCCCGTCGGGATCAGCTCGTCGAACATGCCCTGGAGCGCGTCGTACGGCATCGGCGTCGTGAAGTGGAAGGCCGGCCGGCCCGCGTCGTTCACCACCGACAGGGTCTCGGCGGCCCCGTCCGGGTCGCCCGTGCAGCACCACACGATGCCGCACACCTTCCGCCCGTGGAGCTCCTCCGGGAAGGTCGGGCCGGGCGGGACGACGAGGACGGCGAAGAAGCCGTAGACGTCCTCGGGGGCCTGCGGGAGGAACTCGCGGTACCACGCCAGCACTTCGCGCGTGCTCTCGACCGGCCACACCGTCACCCCGGCTCCGACCGTGCCCACCGGGTGCAGGCGGTAGGTGAGGGAGGTCGCGATGCCGAAGTTGCCGCCGCCGCCCCGCAGCGCCCAGAACAGGTCCGGGTGCTCGGTCTCGCTCGCGGTGACGAAGCTGCCGTCGGCGAGCACCACGTCGGCGGAGATCAGGTTGTCCACGGTCAGCCCGTACTTGCGGGTGAGGTAGCCGTGGCCGCCGCCGAGGGTCAGACCTCCCACGCCCGTCATGGAGATGATGCCCGTGGGGGTGGCGAGCCCAAAGGCCTGCGTGGCGTGGTCGAGGTCGCCGAGGTGGCTGCCGCCGCCGACCTCGGCGGTGCGCGCCTCCGGGTCGACCCGCACCCAGCGCATCGGCGAGAGATCGACCGTGACGCCGTCATCCACCAGGCACAGGCCGGGGCCGCTGTGCCCGCCGCCGCGCACGGCGAGTTCCAGGCCGTGGTCGCGGACATAGGTGACAGCGGCCATCACGTCGGCGGCGTCCGCGCAGGGCACGAGGGCGGCGGGCCGTTTGTCGATCATCGCGTTGTAGATCTTGCGAGCCTGGTCGTACCCGGCGTCCCGCGGGCCGATCACCGGCCCCCGCAGCGTGGTCCGCATGTCTTCCAGGGTGGCGGTGTCCATGGCGATCTCCTCGGGCCGCGTGACCGTGCCGACACCACCAGCCTCCCGCCGACCGCGGCACGACGCATGTCCGCAGCGCTCGCTGCCGGACTGTGCGAAGAAAAAGGGGGGCGGTCGCGCGCTGCCGGAGCAGGAGGACGAGGTGCGGCCCACCGCGCAGCTGCGCCCGGCCGGGGGGTGCGGCGGATGACCGCGCTCCTTCCCGGCGTGACCTTCGAACACGCCCGAGCACGCATCGTCCCGGTGGCCGGCCGGTGTGCCGGATCCGGTCTCGACGTGACGATCGAGTGGCACGGCGGATGGCCGGACGAACCGGCGCGGGCCACTCCGGATCGCCCCCGTACGACGGGGTCCGGATCGCCTTCCTCGGCGATCGGGCCCAGCGGGGCCGCTGGGCCGAGGAGCGCACCGTCTCCGTGCACGTGACCGAGTTCGGCGACCCGCCCCCCCCGCCCGGAAACCCGCCGCGCACATCGGCGGCGAGGTCCTGGGCGAGCCGCAACTCGGCCGGTGATCGCGGGCGTCAGGCCGGGGTGACCTCCACCGGGAGCTTCTTGATGCCGTTGACGAAGTTGGAGCGCACGCGCGGCACCTCGCCGGTCAGGCGGATGTCCGCCAGGCGCGGGATCAGCTCCTCGAACATGATGCGGATCTCGGTGCGCGCGAGGAGGTTGCCCAGGCACAGGTGCGGGCTGCCCTTGCCGAAGGTGACGTGGTCGTTGTCGCGGCGCGCGACGTCGAAGTCGTAGGGGTTGCCGAAGACCTCCTCGTCGCGGTTGCCGGAGGCGAACCACATCACCACCTTGTCGCCCTCCCTCACCCGCTTGCCGCCCAGCTCGACATCGCGCGTGGCGGTGCGGCGGAAGTGGTAGACGGGGGAGGCCCAGCGCAGGAACTCCTCGACCGCGACCGGGATCAGCGATGGATCCTCCTGGAGGCGGGCCAGCTGCTCGGGGTGCTGGAGGAGGGCCAGCATCGAGTGGGAGATGGTGTGCCGGGTCGTCTCGTTGCCGGCGACGACCAGCAGCAGGAAGTAGTTGTCGAAGTCCTGCGGGGAGAGCGGGACGCCGTCGCGGGGCGTGGTGTTGACCAGGCGCGAGACCAGGTCGGTTCCCTCACCGCCCCGCCTCTGCCGGGCCAGCTCGCGGCCGTACTCGAAGACCTCCAGCGAGGCGGGGGAGCGGAAGGGCAGGTCGCGGTAGCGCTCGCTCTCCTCGCTGTGCAGCAGGACGTCCGCGTAGTCGGGGTCGGTGTGGCCGATGATGCGGTTGCCCCAGTCGATGAGCTTCCGGTTGTCCTCCGGGGGCACGTCCAGCAGCCGGGCGAGCACGTTGATGGGGAAGTCCGCCGAGACGTCCTCGACGAAGTCGAAGCGGCCCTTGGCCAGGGCGGCGTCGAGGGTCCTCGCGGTCAGCCCGCGCAGGAAGTCGGTGTACCCGCTGATCACGTTCGCGCCGAACTGCCGCTGGATGACGCTGCGCAGCGCCCGGTGCCGTACCCCGTCCAGTTCCAGGATCGAGGCGCGCTTGTTGATCTGGTCGTCGTCGACCTCCTCCAGGTTGACGAACCTCGTCGACGTGAAGGTCTCCGCGTCCCGGTCCACCCGCACGATGTCCTCGTGCCGGGTCACCGCCCAGAAACCGGAGTTGGGGGCCTCCTCGGGCTGCCAGTGCACCGGGTCCTCGTGGCGCAGGGTGTGGAACATCCGCCACGGCGTCACACCGTCGGTGAAGCGGTCCAGGTCGGAGAGGTCCACCTCGGCCAGGGGCAGCGGCTCGCGCACGGCGTCGGTCGGGGTCTCGGTCGTCATCGGCTTGCTCCTCGGCGGCACAGGGGGCGTCACAGGTGGTAGGCGTACTCGGTGAACTCCCAGTCCGTCACGTGCCGGTGGAAGCGTTCGACCTCGTCGCGCTTGTAGGAGAGGAAGGACGTGGTGAAGCCCTTGCCGAGCAGCCCGGTCAGGGCGGTGTCCGCCTCCAGCGCGTCCAGCGCGGCGGACAGGGTCTTCGGCAGGACGGCCGAGCGGGCGGTGTCGTAGCCGTAGCCCTCCAGCGGGGCGGGCGGCTCCTCGCCGGCCAGCACGCCCAGCAGGGCGGCGGCCGTCGTCGCGGCGATCGCCAGATAGGGGTTGGCGCCGGCGTCGCCGAGGCGCAGTTCGAGCCGGGCCCCGCTGCCCCGCTCGGGCGGGATGCGCACCATGGCGCTGCGGTTGTCCAGCCCCCAGTCGATCAGCCACGGCGCGAGGGTGTCCGGGCCGAAGCGTTTGTACGAGTTGACCGTGGGGTTGAGCAGCGCGGCGAGGGCCGGTGCGTGGGCGAGGACTCCGGCGACGGCGTGCCGGGCGGTGGCGGACAGTCCGTACGCGCCCGACGGGTCGTCGAAGGTGTTGTGGCCGTCCTCGTCGTCGCAGGACAGGTGAAGGTGGAAGCCGGAGCCGCCGGCGTCGTTGAAGGGCTTGGCCATGAAGGTGGCCAGCCGGCCCTCCTTCCGCGCCAGTTCCTTGATCGCGGCCTTGAAGCGGAACGAGCGGTCGGCGGCCGACACGGCGTCCGAGTGGACCAGGTTGATCTCGATCTGGCCGCCGTCGAACTCGTGGTTGCCGCTGATCGCCCCAACCCTCAGATCACGCACGTGACGCAGGGTGCGCAGCAGGTGGTTGTCCGGGTCGGCGCGCAGACCGGCGGTGTAGACGACCCCGGGGGCGGGTGCGTAGCGGCGCCAGCCGCCGGACCCGTCGGGCTCGCACAGGAAGTACTCCAGCTCGGGTCCGACCACCGGCCGCAGTCCGTGCTCGGCGCACCGGGCGAGGACGGACCGCAGCAGATCACGGGGCGACTCGGGTGCGGGCGCGCCGGTCGCCGGGTCGACGACCTCGCCCAGACAGGCGGCCACCCCCGGCTCCCAGGGCAGCGGCACCAGCGTGTCGAGGTCCGGCCGGACGCAGATGTCCGGCAGCCCCGCGTCCAGCCCGCCGCCGACCGGGACCACGTCCCCCTGCGGGCTGGTGTGGTAGACGGCCCGGCAGAACGCCAGGCCGTGCTCACAGGCCCGGGGCAGCTCTTCGAGCAGCACGTCGCGCGCCCGGTCGGTGCCGATCAGGTCGGGATAGGTCACCCGGACCACGTCGATGCCGTCGGCGGCGAGCCGGTCCATGTGGCGGCGGACTTCTTCGGAATCGTGAGCGCTCACCGTTGTCTCCTCGGGCGGACGTCGGGACACCTCCGGGACACGGGGCCGGGGAGGCGGGTGGCGTGAGAGCGAGCGTCCGGGCGCGGCGGGGCCATGACCGCCCAGGGCTGTTTGACGCCAAACGGTAAGCGTGGACGAGGGGCCCCGCAAGAGGCTCGGGACAAGAATTTATCCATCCGGATAGCTCTTGACCGCACCTCTGCCCCTGCCTACCTTGTTTGAAGCCAAACGAGTTCGGGGCGCTTTCCACGCACCCCGTTGGCCGGGGCCCGGCCCTTCCGGCCGGGCCCCCTTCCCCACCGCTTCGACGCCCTCACATTCAGGAGGACCGGCCATGAAGGTCGTCGTCGACATGACCAAGTGCCAGGACCACGGTCAGTGCGTCTTCTCGGCACCCGACGTCTTCCGGATGGACGACGACGGCCGCCTCGCCTACGTCCCCGACCCCGACGACGCCCTGCGCGACGAGGTCGAGGAGGCGGCGGACGTCTGCCCGCTCCAGGCCATCCGGATCGAGGACTGACATGAGCGGGCGCATGATCGTCGCCGGCGCCTCCCTCGGCGGCCTGCGGGCCGCGGAGCAGCTGCGCGCCGCGGGCTGGACCGGCGGCATCACCGTGATCGGCGACGAGCCGCACCCGCCGTACAACCGGCCCCCGCTGTCCAAGGAGGTCCTCGCGGGCAAGGCGTCCTTCGACTCCCTGGCCTTCACGCCGAAGGCCTCCGCTACGGACGTGGAGTGGCGGCTCAGCACGAGGATCGTCTCCGCCCGGCTCGCCGACCGGAGAGTCGAACTCGACGACGGCGCGGTCCTCGCCTACGACGGTCTGGTCGTCGCCACCGGGATGCGGCCCCGCCGGCTGCGCTGCCCCGGGCCGGTCGCCGGCCGCCACACGGTCCGGACCATCGACGACGCCCAGGTGCTGCGGGGCGAGCTGACCCGGCCCGGGGTACGGGTCGTCGTGGTCGGCGCCGGGTTCATCGGCTGCGAGGTCGCCGCCACGGCCGTCGGGCTCGGTGCGGCCGAGGTGACCGTGGTCGATCCGCTGCCCCTGCCCATGGTCGGGCCGCTCGGGGAGCTGCTCGCGCGGGAACTGCGCGCACGGCACGAGCAGCGCGGGGTCCGCTTCGTGCTCGGTGCGGGCGTGGCCGGGTTCGAGGGCGGCGACCGTGTCACCGGGGTCGTGCTGAGCGACGGGTCCGTGCTGCCCGCCGGCGTCGTGGTGGAGTCCGTGGGATCGGTCGCCAACACCGAGTGGCTCGACGGCAACGGACTCGACCTGATCGACGGTGTGCTCACCGACGAGCACCTGCGCGTCGGCGGCCGGCCCGACGTCGTCGCAGTGGGCGATGTCGCCCGCTTTCCCAACGCCCGCTACGACGGAGTGCCGCGCCGGGTCGAGCACTGGTCCGTGCCGGCCGACTCGGCCAAGCACGCGGCGAAGGTCCTCGTCGGCGGTGACACCGGCCTGCCGCCCTTCGCGCCGCTGCCCACCTTCTGGAGCGACCAGCACGACTTCCGGTTGCAGTCCTTCGGGGCGCCCGGTCTGGGGCTCGGCGACGTCCGGGTGCTCGACGGCGACCTCGCGGGGGACGTGCTGGTCGGCTACCACCGCGACGGACGGCTGGTCGGTGTCGTGGCGCTCGGCGGACCCTCGGCGGCCCGGGCTGCCGCCCGGTACCGCGCCGAACTGCTGAAGCAGCCCGCCCTCATCCCGCAAGGAGCCCTCTCGTGACCGGTCTTCGTGGTTACTTCCATCCCAAGACAGCGACGGGCGCGTCGTCGCTGGTCCCCGCTCCACCCTGGCGGTACTCCGGTGACCTGCTCACCGTCGAGTACCGGACGGATCCCTCACGCGTGCGCGAACTGCTCCCCGAACCATTGGAGTTGGCGGACGACGATCCGGGGGCCGTCGCCCTGATCTGGGCCGACTGGCAGTCGTGCTCGGCCTCTGGGGAGGAACTGCTGGATCCCGTGCGGGCGCAGTACAAGGAGGCGTTCGCGGTGGTGCGGTGCCGGTTCCGGGGGCGGACGTACTCGCGCTGTGTCTACATCTGGGTGGACAAGGACTTCGCGATCGCGCGGGGGCTGCACCAGGGGTATCCGAAGAAGCTCGGCTCCATCCACCAGACGCGGCCGCATCCGTACGGGCCCGCTCCGCGGATCGAGGCGGGGGCGCGGTTCGGGGCGACCCTGGCGGCTGCGGACCGGCGTCTCGCGCAGGCCGTGGTGACGCTGCGGGAGCCGTCCGACAGCGGCGGCTTCGTCAACGCGCATCCCATGGCGCACCACCGGTGGCTGCCGTCGATCGAGAAGGGCAAGGGGCTCGCTCTCGATGAGCTGGTCGAGTCCGGGGCCGCGTCCTTCGAGGGTGGTCAGGCGTGGGTGGGCGATGCGGAGCTGGAGCTGTTCGAGGCGCCTACGGAGGAGCTGGCGCGGCTGGAGATCAGGGAGCCGATCGCTGCGTACTACCGGCAGGTCGGGGTGGTTTGGGACGGGGGGCGGCTGCTGGAGAGTGGTACGTCCGGAGCGGGTGCCGAGTAGTGCCGGTGGTCGGGTGCGGGTTCGTCGTGGTTGTTCGCGCAGTTCCCCGCGCCCCTGAGGACATGCAGTAGCCCCTCATTGAATGGAACTCTTCCTATGTCTGACAACATCACCGTCGCCGGCGTGTCCGTCGACACCCGGCACTGGATCGGGGGGCGTCGCGTCGCCTCCGCCGGGACCTTCACCGATCACTCTCCCCTCGACGGAAGTGCCCTCGGCGAGATCGCCCGGGGCGGGCCCGCCGAGGCCGAAGTGGCTGTCGCCGCCGCGCGGGACGCTTTTCCCGCCTGGGCCGCCACCCCCCGCGCCGAACGCGCCCGCATCCTGCACGCCATCGCCGACGGTGTCGAGAAGCGGATCGAAGAGCTGGCGATCGTCGAGACCACGGACAACGGCGCTCTGCTCCGGTCCCACCGGCGGGGGGTCATGCCCCGCGTCGCCCACAACTTCCGGTTCTTCGCCGACCGGCTGCTCCGCCTCGACCACGAGGACTTCGAGACGCGCGGGCACACCAACCACGTCAGCTGGGACCCCGCCGGGCCCTGCGTGCTGATCACGCCGTGGAACGCGCCCCTGATGCTGGCCACCTGGAAGGTCGCCCCCGCCCTCGCCGCCGGCGACACCGTCGTCCTCAAGCCCGCCGAGTGGTCGCCGCTGACCGCCTCCCTGCTGGCCGACATCGCCGCGGAGGCCGGACTGCCCGCCGGTGTCCTCAACGTCGTCCAGGGGTACGGCGCCGAGATCGGCGACGCCCTGACCTCCCACCCCGACGTGCGCCGCATCAGCTTCACCGGGTCGGTGCCGACGGCCCGGCGGATCGCCGCCTCCGCAGCTGTGAACCTCACGCCCCTGAGTCTCGAACTCGGCGGCAAGTCACCGTTGCTGGTCTTCGCCGACGCCGACCTCGACCTGGCCGTCGACCTCGCCGTGGAGCAGTACGACAACGCCGGACAGGTCTGCCTCGCGGGCACCCGGCTGCTGGTCGAGGAGCCGGTCGCCGAGGAGTTCACCCGCCGGTTCGTCGCGAAGGCCACGGCCCTGAGGCAGGGCGACCCGCGTGACGAGGGAACCGACGTCGGGCCCACCATCCACCCGCGCCAGCTGGAGAAGATCGACGGTTTCGTGCAGCGGGCCCTCGCGGCCGGGGCACGGGCGGTCATCGGCGGGCACCGCAAGGACGGGCAGTACTACGCGCCGACCCTGCTCACCGACGTCGCCCAGGACTCGGAGATCGTGCAGGAGGAGGTCTTCGGACCGGTCCTGACCCTCCAGACCTTCACCGGCGAGGACGAGGCCGTACGGCTCGCCAACGACACCCGGTTCGGGCTGGCCGCCACCGTCGCGACCGGCGACCGGGAGCGTGCCGAACGGGTCACCGCGCGGCTCGTGGCCGGCACGGTCTGGGTCAACTGCTTCTTCGTGCGCGACCTCCAGGCACCCTTCGGCGGCTCCCGGCAGTCCGGGGTCGGCCGCGAGGGCGGGACCTGGAGCTTCGACTTCTACTGCGACCTGAAGAACACCGTCACCGCCCCGGAGGGATGGGACCAGGACCATGGGTGAGATCGTCGGGGCCGGGCTGCTCGCCCACGTGCCCACCATCGTGCTGCCCGAGGCGGACCGGCTGGAGCTCAACGAGGGCAAGGAGATCACCCTCGTCACCGGGCTGCGGGACCTGCGCAGGGACGTCTTCGAGAGGGATGCCGCCGACGATTACGACACCGTCGTCGTCCTGGACTCGCACTGGGCCACCACCGTCGAGTTCGTCGTGACCGCGCAGGCGCGCAGGGCCGGGCTCTTCACCTCCGAGGAACTGCCGCGCGGCATGTGCAGGATGCCGTACGACTTCCCCGGCGACCCCGAACTCGCCCACAACGTGGCCGCGTTCGCCGACAAGCACGGCACCTGGATCACCCCGATCGACGACGAGTACCTGCCGATCTACTACGCCACCCTCAACCTCTGGAAGTACCTGGGGGAGGGGCTGCCCGACAAGCGGTGGATCACCATCGGTGTCTGCCAGACCGGCGACATGGAGGACCATCTGCGGCTCGGGCGGGCGCTTGCCGACGGGATCGCCGCGACGCCCGGCCGCCGGGTGCTGCTCATCGCCTCCGGCGCCCTCTCGCACACCTTCTGGCCGCTGCGCGAACTGCGCGACCACGAGGCCAGCGACCCCGTCCACATCCGCACGCCCGAGGCCCGCGCGGCGGACTACGAGCGCATCGCGTGGCTCAAGGAGGGCCGCCACGACAAGGTCCTCGGCACGATGGACGAGTTCTGGAAGTTCAAGCCCGAGGCGAAGTTCTTCCACTACCTGATGATGGCCGGCGCGCTCGGCGAGCAGGCCTGTGTCGCCAAGGCCCGCCAGTACGGCGCGTACGAGAACTCCGTCGGCACCGGCCAGGCCCACCTCTGGTTCGACCGCCCCGCCGGCGGCTGGACCGCCGACCACACCCCCGCGCAGGAGTCCGCCCATGCCTGAGTACCGCCGCATCCTCCTCGACGGCGCCGCCGTCCAGGTCACCGTCGACGGAGACGAACTCGTCGCCGGGGACGGCCGCCGCGTCAAGACCGAGGACGCCCGGCACCTGCCGCCCGCGGTGCCGTCCAAGATCATCGCCGTTCACCTCAACCACCGCAGCCGGGTGGACGAGTTCGGTATCGGGCTTCCCGGCACCCCCACCTACTTCCACAAGCCGACCTCCGCCCTCAACTCCCACCAGGGCGCCGTCGTCCGGCCCGAGGGCTGCAAGTGGCTCAACTACGAGGGCGAGGTCGCCATCGTCATCGGCAGAACCGCGCGGAACATCTCCCCGGCCGAGGCGGGGGAGTACATCGCCGGGTACACGATCGCCAACGACTTCGGCCTGCACGACTTCCGCGACACCGACGCCGGGTCCATGCTCCGGGTGAAGGGCTCCGACACCCTCTGCCCGCTCGGACCCGGCCTGGTCACCGACTGGGACTTCCACGGCAAGCGGCTGCGGACGTACGTCAACGGAGAGGTGGTGCAGGACGGATCGACCGACGAGATGACCTGGGACATGCACTACCTCGTCGCCGACATCGCCCGCACGATCACCCTGTACCCCGGGGACGTCCTGCTGTCCGGCACCCCGGCCAACTCGCGGCCCGTCCGGCCGGGCGACGTCGTGGAGGTGGAGGTCGAGGGACTGGGGCGGCTCACCAACCACATCGTGACCGGGCCGACCGCCGTCCGCACGGACGTGGGCGCCCAGCCCACGGAGTCGGAGGAGGTGCTGTCGACCGCGCTCGGCGGTGACTGGGAGTTCCGTGGCATCCGGCCCCCGCGCCGCTGACGCGGGGCCCGGCCGTCCCGACGCAGAGCGCGAGTGCCCCGGTAGGGTCACGGGCATGACCGAGCCCGCCGGGCGCCGCCCCCGCAAGCGCGTGAACTACGGCACGGGCCGTGAGGCCCTGCTGGAGGCCGCCGTGCGGGTCGTGGCCCGGGGCGGGCTGCGCAGGCTCACCTACCGGGCCGTCGCCGAGGAGGCCGGGGTCACCCACGGCCTCGTCGTGCACCACTTCGGCTCCCGCGACGCCCTGATCGAGGAGGCCGTGGCCCACGCCATCCGCTCCTCCCTGAGCAGCAGCGCCCTCGAACCGGGGACCGGCAGGGTCGACGACTTCTCGGTCGGTCTCACCGACATGGTGGAGGCCGGTCCGGACCTCCAGGCGTTCCAGTACGAGCTGCTGCTGGAGGCCCGGCGCCGGCCCGAGCTCCTGGCCCACCTGCGGTCGCTGTACGACGAGTACTTCGACGCGACCCGGCGTGAGCTGACCCAGATGCTGCCCGGCCCGGTCGGCCAGGGCCTGTCCCGGATGGTGTTCGCCACCCTGGAGGGACTGGTCCTGCACCAGCTGGTCTTCGGTGAGCGCGAGGTCATCGACGAGGCCCTGGACGAGCTGCGCTCGGTGCTGCGCCTGCTCGCCGAGCGGCGCCACGACGAGGCCTGACCCGTACCGGCCGCCGCACGCCCCCCCCCCGCGCTGGAATTCCTCGTCCCTCACCCCTTGCCAAACGGATAGTTCAGCCTCACGATGAGGCAACTCGTTTGGCCTGAAACGATCCTTCCTTCCCTCTGGCAGGTGATCCGAGTGGACAGTCAGACGGTCTCCCGGCATGCGACGGGACCGGACGCGCCCACCGCAGGCACGCTCAAGCCCAACGCCCTCGGCGTCCTGGGCATCCTCTTCTTCGTCCTGTCCGCCCAGGCCCCGCTGACCGGCATCGCCGGTGCGGCCCCCATCGCCGTGGCCCTCGGCAACGGCCCCGGCGTGCCCGCCGCCTACCTGGTGGCGGGCCTGGTGATCCTGCTGTTCTCGGTGGGCTTCGTCGCCATGGGGCGCCACGTGGTGGACGCGGGCGCCTTCTACACCTACATCGGCAAGGGTCTGGGCCGCACCACCGGCACGGGCAGTGCGGGCCTCGCGCTCTTCGCCTACTGCACCATCCAGGCCGCCATGTACGGCCTCTACGGTGCCATCGTGAGCGGCCTGGTCGCGACCCACACCGGCCTCGATCTGCCGTGGTGGGTCTGGACGCTGGCCACGATGGCCGTGGTGCAGGCACTCGGCGCGGCCGGCGTCGAGATGGGCGCCAAGGTCCTCGCCGTGTTCGTCCTCGCGGAGTTCAGCATCCTGTCGGTCTTCGCCCTGGTCACCCTCTTCAAGGGCGGCGGACCCGAGGGGCTCGGCCTCGCCGACAGCTTCTCCCCGTCGGCGGCCCTGGACGGCGCCCCGGGCGTGGCCGTGATGTTCGCCGTGGCCTCCATGTTCGGCTTCGAGGCCACCGCCATCTACGGCGAGGAGGCCCGAGAGCCCAGGAAGACCGTGCCGCGGGCGACGTACCTCGCGGTCGCCGTGGTCACGGGCTTCTTCGCCCTGGTCTCCTGGATGCTCATCTCCTCCTACGGTGCATCCAAGGCCACCGCTGCCGCGGGCAAGGCCCTGGAGGGCGGCGACGGGGCCGGGTTCGTCTTCGCGCCGATCGCGGCGGACTTCGGCGGCTGGGTGGGCGACGTGCTGCCGGTCCTGCTCGCCACGTCCCTGTTCGCCGGCATCCTCACCTTCCACAACTCGGCCAACCGCTACCTGTTCTCCCTCGGCCGCGACCGGCTGCTGCCGCTGCGGCTGTGCCGCCTCAACCGCCGTCACGCGCCCTGGACCGCCGGATGCGTCCAGACGGTCCTGGCCGTCCTCCTGGTCGTGCCGTTCGCCCTGGCGGGCAAGGACCCGGTGCTGACGCTGTTCTCCTGGTTCAGCGGGGTCGCCGTCCTGGCGATGATGCTGCTGTACCTGCTGACCTCGGTGTCCGTCGTCGTCTTCTTCCGTCGCACCCGTCTGGACACCCGCCCGTGGAACACGCTGATCGCTCCCGCCCTGGGCGCGCTCGGCATCGCGGGGGCGATCTGGCTCATCCTGGCCAACTTCACCACCCTCATCGGCGGCGAACGCAGCACCGCCCTGTGGCTCACGCTGTCCGTCCCGGTCGTCATGGCGCTGAGCCTGCTCGCCGCACGGGTGCGGGGCCGGACCGTGGCGGCCGCCGACGGCTGACGCGCCGTCGTCCGCGGACAGTCGTATCCATATCGTTTGACACCAAAGGAGGTCCTCATGCCGGCCGTCCCCCACGACGAGTGGCTGCGCCGCGCCAAGGCGTTCCAGCTCTCCGGTGGCCATCACATCGACGGCGCCGAGGAGGCCGGGGCAGGGGCGGTGTTCCCGGTCGTGTCCCCGCGGGACGGCCGGGTCCTCGCCGAGGTCGCGGACGGCGGTCCGGCCGAGGTCGACGCGGCCGTCGCCGCCGCCCGGCGCGCCTTCGACACCGGGCCGTGGCCGCGTCTGGCACCCGCCGAGCGCGGCCGGGCCCTGCTCCGCCTCGCCGATCTGCTCGAAGAGCGGCGCGAGGAACTCGCCCTCACGGTCAGCCTGGAGATGGGCAAACCGATCTCGGACGCGTACGGCATCGAGCTGCGCGCCGTCATCGGCACCTTCCGCTGGTACGGGCAGCTCGCGGACAAGCTCACCGACGAGTCCCCGCACACCGCCCCGGACGCCCTCGCCCTGGTCACCCGGGAACCCGCCGGGGTGGTCGGGGCGGTGGTCCCCTGGAACTTCCCGCTGACCCTGGCCGGCTGGAAGATCGCCCCGGCCTTGGCAGCAGGCTGCACGGTCGTCCTCAAGCCCTCGGAGCACTCCCCCCTCTCCGCCCTGCTCCTCGCACGCCTCGCCACGGAGGCCGGCATCCCGCCCGGCGTCCTCAACGTGGTCACCGGCGACGGCCCCACCGCGGGCCGCACCCTGGGCCTCCACCCGGACGTCGACGTCCTGGCGTTCACCGGCTCCACCGCCGTCGGCCGCCACTTCCTGCGCTACGCCGCCGACTCCAACCTCAAGCGCGTCTGGCTGGAACTCGGCGGCAAGTCGCCCAACATCGTCCTGCCCGACGCCCCCGACCTCGACCGGGCCGCCGCCACCGCCGCCTGGGGCATCTTCTTCAACCAGGGCGAGATGTGCACGGCACCCTCCCGGCTCCTCGTCCACTCCTCGGTCGCCGAGCGGGTCACCGAGGCCGTGGTCCGGCGGGCCCGTGAACTGAGGGTGGGCGAACCCCTCGACCCGGAGACGGAGATGGGCGCCCTCGTCGGCCGGGCGCACCTGGACCGCGTGACCGGCCACATCCGCCAGGGCCTCGACGAGGGAGCCAGGCTGCGGACCGGCGGCGACCGCGTCCTCGCCGAGACGGGCGGGACGTTCCTGGAGCCGACCGTCTTCGACCGCGTGGACCCGGGGTCGCGCCTGGCGCGGGAGGAGATCTTCGGTCCCGTCCTTTCGGTGTTCGCCTTCGACGACCTCGACGAGGCGGTCCGGCTGGCCAACGCCACCGAGTACGGCCTCGCCGCCGGCCTGTGGACCTCCGACCTGTCCACCGCCCACCGGGTCTCGCGGGCCCTGAAGGCCGGCACGGTCTGGGTCAACTGCTACGAGGAGGGCGACCTGACCGTGCCCTTCGGCGGGATGAAACAGTCGGGCAACGGCCGCGACAAGTCCGCCCACGCGCTGGAGAAGTACACCGAGCTCAAGACCACCTGGATCCAGCTGTGACCCGGCCCCTGATAGCGATCCCCGCCCGCTTCTCGGCCATCACCTCCGCGCTCCGGTACGCCGTCGAGGTCAACGCCCGCGCCCTGGTCGAGGCCGTCTGGCGGGCCGGCGGTGAACCGGCGGGCATCCATCCGGCCGAGACGGGCACCGCCGCCCGGCTCGCCCGCTTCGACGGTGTCCTGCTCCCCGGCGGCGGCGACCTCGCCCCGTCCCGCTACGGCGCCGGCCACGCCCATGACACCGTCTACGACGTCGACACCCTCCAGGACACCTTCGACCTCGACGTCGCCCGGCACGCCCTGGAGTCGGGACTGCCGCTGCTCGCCGTCTGCCGCGGCCTCCAGGTCGTCAACGTCGCCCTCGGCGGCACCCTGGAGCAGGACATGGGCGGCCCCGGGCGGGAGCACCGGCACCTGGTGCACCCCGTCGTCCTGGAACCCGGCTCGCTCGTCGCCCGGGCCGCGGGCGCCGAGAAGACCGACGCCTCCTGTTACCACCATCAGCGCGTCGACCGGCTGGGCGGGGACCTGCGGGTCACGGCCCGGGCCGCCGACGGCACGATCGAGGCCCTCGAACTCCCGGGCGCCGACGGCTGGTTCACGGCCGTCCAGTGGCACCCGGAGGACACCGCCCACGAGGACCCCACCCAGCAGGGGCTGTTCGACGCGCTGGTGCGGGCCGCGACCCGGTGAGGCCGCGAAGCCCCCTAGGCCCGGGGCCGCCGCCCGCTGCGCCGCGGGGCGGGCTCGGCGCCGCCCAGCAGGGACTGCCGCCGCTCCTCGCCGTGCTCCTCCACCTGGAGCACCACGCTGCGCAGCCCCTCGGCGAGGCGGCGGCACTCGGCGTCGCTGAGCCCGGCGGTGACGAAGGCCTCCTCCTCGTTGAACGCCGGGAACACCCGCGCCATGAACTCCTCGCCCTGCGGGGTGAGGCTCAGCAGCACCAGGCGCCCGTCGCTCGGATGACCGTCCCGCCGCAGCAGGCCCCGGGACTCCAGCGTGCGCACCACGCCCGTCAGCGTGCCCTTGGAGATGCCCGCCTCCTCCGCCACGTGCCGGGTCTCCGACTCGCCCCACACCCAGACCACCCACAGCACCACGAAGGCCGTCCAGGTCAGGTCCGAGCCGCGCAGCACCGAGTTCTCCAGGTGCTGACGCACCGCGGACGCGGCCCGGTAGATGTTCGCCACCGCCGCCATCTGCTCCCGGCGGATCGCGATGCCGCCGAGCTTCGCCGCGGCGAGCTTCTCGGCTTCGGTGATGGATCGGTGCCCCGGCACGGGCGGCTCCTTCGTCTGGTCGCGACGTCTCACGCACGGGCGGCCCGTCCCGGGCCGTCCGGTCGTTCGGACTCAAATTGTACGAAGTCGAAAGGGAAACGCGTCATGCCCAGCCCTCCCCGCATGCTCCTCGTCCTCAGTGAGAACTGGACCCTCACCGGCGGCCGGGCCGATCTGCCCGCCGCCGTCCGCTGGGCCCGCGAGGCCGAGGACGCCGGCTTCGACGCCGTCATGGTCAGCGAGCACATCGTCCTCGGCCCCGACGCGTCGGCCGCCGGCGTCATGGGCAACCCCCGCGACTACGCCCTCCCCGGCAACCAGGACCCCCACACCCCCTGGCCCAACTCCCTGCTGCTGCTCGCCGCCATCGCCTCCGTCACCTCCCGGCTGCGCCTGGCCGCCGCGGCCGTCCTCGCCCCGCTGCGCCACCCCCTGCTGCTCGCCCGCGAACTCGGCACCCTCGACCTGATCAGCGAGGGCCGCCTCGTCGTGCAGCCGACGGTCAGCTGGAGCAAGGACGAGTACGACGCCCTCGGGGTGCCCTTCACCCGGCGCGGACGGCTCCTCGACGAGCACCTGGAGATCTGGGCGAAGGCCTGGGGGCCGTCCCCGATCTCCCACGACGGGCCGCACTACCCCTTCCGGGACGTGTACTTCGAACCCAAGGCCCACCGGCCCGACGGCCCCCGTCTCTGGTTCGGCGGCCAGCGCCTGCACGGCCCGGTCCTGCGCCGCCTCGTCCGGTACGGCCACGGCTTCCACCCGCTCGGCCGGCCCACGCCCGAGGACCTCCAAGGGCTCAAGGAGGCGATGTCGGAGGCCGGGCGGGACGCCGCCGACCTGGAGATGATCGGAGGTACGCAGGCCGTCTTCCCCGACGACCGCTCACCGGCGGACCTCGGCGCGGCGCTGTCCGTGATCCCGGAGCAGCTGGAGCAGGGCTTCACGACCTTCTGCGTCAAGCCGAACCAGTTCATCGACGACCCCAACGGCGTGGAAGAGTTCTGCCACGAGGTCATGCGGCGCGTCGAGGCGCTGACGTCCTGACCGCCCGGCCCGGATCACCGCTCGACGAACCGCGCCAGGTGGTCCGGGTCCGGCCGCAGCAGCCCGTCCCGCACCGCGAGCGCGGTGGCCTCGGCCCGGGAGGCACAGCCGGTCTTGCGCAGCAGGTGCTCGACATGGCTGTGCACGGTCCGCGGGGACAGGAACAGGGCTTGCGCGATGGCCTGGTTGGTCTGCCCCGTGGCCGCCCGGGTGAGCACCTCCAGCTCCCGGGGGCTCAGCCCGTACGGCAGTTCCGTGGGCGTCTCGTGCACCAGCACCGCGTCCGCGGCCAGGCCGGGCCCGGCCGGATGCCGGTGCAGAACGACCCGCCGCCAGCCGCCGCCGGCCGGCCACAGCAGCCGCAGCCGCTGCCCGCCCGTGCCGCTGAAGGCGTGCAGCAGCGCACCGAACCCGCCCTCCTCCCGCAGCACCCGGGGCCGGTCGCGGCCGGGCAGGTCGACGACCCGGCCGTCGCCGGTGACGAGGCTCGCCGCGTCCGCGTCCGCCAGGCCGTGCAGATCGCCGGCGTGCCCCAGCGGGTCGGCGAAGGCGGCCAGGGCCGGGATCACGGAGGCCAGCAGCCGCCGCGCGTCGGTGTCATAGGCGTCCGCGGTCTCGGTGGAGAGATGGACGAGACCCACCAGCCGGCCCCGGTTGCGCAGCGCCCCCGTGACGCCGTCCCGGAAACCGGCCGGGCGGACCCGCTCGGCGTAGAACCAGCCGTGCCGGAAACGCGGCCCGGCGTCCTCGGAGTCCTCCGCGTCCTCCGAGATGGACGGCGGCAGCTCCCGCCGTACGACGTTGCGGTACCACGGGGTGGCGACGAACTCTCCGGCGAGGGCCTGCGAGGACTCGGCGGTGTAGCCGATGCTCGCGATCTGGACGTGGGAGCCGGTCAGCGGGTCGATCGTGAGCAGGGTCGCCGCGTCCAGCGGCAGCGCGCGGGCGAGTTCGCGCAGGGCCTGCGCACAGGCCGAGGCGGTGTCGCGCTCGCGGGTGAGCATGCCGATGCGGGCGGCTGCCGCGATCTGGTGGTGGCTGGTCATGCGAGCCTCCGGACGGCTCGGACAGCAATGTCGTTTGGGGCCTAACGATAGGGGGCCGGTATCGGATCCCACAAGGTTTCCGGCGGAGCCCGGGCGACCCGCAGTCGGTATTTGTACGGATGGTGCGGCGGGCCCGGCGGGTCTTTCCTGTTCGGCACAGCCGGACGCCCGCTCCAGTCGGGCCCGCCCCTCGGAGAGCCCTCGCCATGACCCCACCCCCGTACACCGCCTCGCGCAGAGACTTCCTCGCGCTGTCCGCCGCCACCGCCCTGGCGGCAGCGGGCTGCTCGGCACCGGAGAACACGGCCGCCTCGGCCGAGCCCGCACGCTCCGGCGGCACCCCTCTGACGAAGATCGGCCTCGACTACCCCTTCACCCAGCTCCCGCTCTACTCCACGCTGGTCAAGCTCTCCACCGCCCGGGCGAAGCGGCACGGCATCTCCCTGCTGACCACGAGCGACAACGCCAGTGCCGACACCCAGGCCACCAACCTCAACACCTGGGTCGCCCGCAACGTACCCGCGATCGTCTCCTTCCCCATGGTCTTCGAGGCCGCCGAGCCCATCGCGAAGGCAGCCCTCGACGCGGGCCTGATCTGGGTCACCTACGGAGGCTCACTGCAACACCAGAGCGCCGACATCCGGTTCAGCTTCCGCGAGGGCGGCACCCTGCTCGGCGCGGCGGCGGCGAAGTGGGCCCAGGAGCACCTCGGCGGCAAGGGCAAGGTCGCCTTCCTCACGGACAGCACCATCGAGCTGGGCCGCGAACGCACCAAGGGCATGATCGACGCCTTCACCAAGGCGGCGCCCGGCGTCGACGTGGTGGCGCGCGAGCAGGCCATCGACCCGGACACGGGCCTGTCGAAGACGAAGGCGATCCTCGCCAAACACCCCGACCTCAACCTCGTCCTCGGTGTCACGGACGCCGCCGCGTACGGCGGATTCAAAGCGCTCCAGCAGGCAGGCCGGGCGAAAGACGACGCGAAGACCTTCGTCGGCGGCCAGGACGGCTCCGCGCCCTCCCTCCTCGCCGTCAAGCAGGGCACGTTCTACCGGGCCTCCGCCGCCCTCGCGCCGAAGGACATCGCCGCCGCCATCGTCGACGTGCCGCGGGCGGTCGCCGCCGGAAAGGCCGACCCCAGCGCCGAGGTGCCGGTCACGCTCGTCCAGCGCGCCGACACCGCCCGCATCGACGCCCTGCTCGCCCAGAACGCCTAGGGCCGGCGCCATGACGACCATCAACCTCCGTATCAGCGGCCTGACGAAGTCCTTCGGCGGCGTCCGGGCCCTCGACGGCGTGGACCTCGCCGTCCCCGCAGGGCAGGTGCACGCCCTGCTCGGCCACAACGGCGCCGGCAAGTCCACCCTCATCAAGTGCCTGGGCGGCGCCTACCCGCCCGACGCCGGCACCATCGAGGTCGGCGGGACGTCGTACACCAGGCTCACCCCACGCGAGTCCATCGCGTCCGGCGTGGCGATCATCTTCCAGACGCTCAGCGTGGTCGACGCTCTGACCGTGGCGGAGAACATCTTCCTCGGCCAGGAGTGGACCCGGCACGGCCGCATCGACCGGCGTGCCCAGGAGGAGGTCGCCGCCGGGCTGCTGGAGCGGGTGGCCGCGAAGTGCTCCCCGCGCGACCGGGTGGGTGATCTGCCCATGGGCCAGCGCCAGTTGGTGGAGATCGCCAAGGCCCTCAGCCGCAGCGCCTCCGTCCTCGTCCTCGACGAACCGACCGCCGCCCTGTCCGGCGCGGAGACCGACGCACTGGCCGGACGCGTCGAGGACCTGCGCACCCAGGGCCTCGCCATCGTCTACGTCACCCATCTCCTGGGAGAGGTCGAACGGCTCGCGGACGCGGTCACCGTCCTGCGGGACGGCCGGGTGGCCCACCACGCGACGGTGGCGGGGCGGACGCGGCGGGACCTGGTGGAGGCGATCGCGGGACGGCCGGCGCAGACCGTACGGAAGCAGCGACGGCCTCCCGCCCCACCGCGCCTGGTCGTCGAAGCGCTGCACGGGCCCGGCTTCGGCCCCGTCGGCCTCACCGTCGCCGCAGGCGAGCGCGTCGGTCTGTTCGGGCTCATCGGCTCGGGCCGCACCCGCGTCCTGGAGACCCTCTACGGCAGGCGCCGCGCCACCGCGGGCACGATCCGCGTCGGCGACCGCACCGTCACCCCCGCGCGGCCGGCCGACGCGCTCGCGGCCGGGATCGCGCTGGTCCCCGCGGACCGGCGGGCCCAGGGCCTGTTCCCCTCGATGACCGCGCAGGACAACGCGCTGCTGCCCTCCGTCCAGTCCCTGTCCCGCCACGGGCTACGGGCATTGCGCTCCGAGCGGCGGGTGTTCGGCGCGCTGGCCGCGGCCGTCGGGCTGCGCCCGGCCCGGCCCCGGCTGCCGGCGGGCTCGTTCTCCGGCGGCAACCAGCAGAAGCTCGTCCTCGGCCGGTGGATCAACGAGGCCCGGCACGTGGACGTGCTGCTGCTGGACGAGCCGACGCAGGGTGTCGACGTGGGAGCCCGGCAGGAGATCTACCGGGTCGTGTCCGCACTCGCCGAGGAACGCGGCACCGCCGTGCTGTTCGCCTCCAGCGACCCCGAGGAGATCGTGGCGCTCGCCGACCGCTGCCTGATCGTCGCCCGGGGACGGATCGCGGGCGAACTCTCCGGCGCCGAACTCACCGAACAGGCCCTGCTGTCGGCCGTTCACGACCCCCTGACCGCCGAAGGAGCAGCATGACCACCGCCGACCCGGTCCTCCCGCGGCCCCGCCCGATCACCACCGGCGGGCTCGCCGCCGTACGCCGCAACCCCCTCCTCGTCGTGCTCGTCGTGATGGTGCCGGCCTTCCAGCTGACCACGGGCAGCTTCCTCGACCCGGCCAACCTGAGCGGCATCGCCACCGACGCCGCCACCCTCGCCATCGTCGCCGTCCCCCTGGCCCTGCTCGTCATCAGCGGCTACCTCGACCTGTCGGTCGGCTCGACACTCGCCCTCGGCGGGCTGGTCGGGGGCTGGCTTGCGGGGCAGCACCACCAGTCGCCCGCCGTCGCGCTGCTCGGGGCGCTCGCGGCCGGGGCTCTGGTCGGGGCGGTCAACGGCGTCCTGTGCTGCTACTTCGGCCTGTCCGCGTTCATCGTCACCCTGGGCATGCTGACCGCCGTACGCGGCCTGGCGCAGCAGCTGTTCCCGCTGCCGCTGAGCGGCTTCGGCTCCGGGTTCGCCTGGATCGGCGGAGCCCGCGTCGCGGGGATCGCCGCGCCGGTCGTCATCGCGGCGCTCGTGCTGGCCGCGGGCGCCCTGTTCCTCGCCCTCACCCCGGCCGGCCGGCACGTCTTCGCCATCGGCGTCAACCGCGAGGCCGCCCACCTCTCCGGCATCCGCATCCGCCGCACCCCGTTCGCGCTCTTCGTCGCCACCGGCGTGGCCGCCGCCCTGGCCGGGGCCATCAAGGCGTCGGTGCTGGACAGCGCGGTGGCCGGCACCTCCGGCGCCGGGTTCGAACTGACCGTGCTCACCGCGGTGCTGCTCGGCGGCGTCGCCCTCACGGGCGGCTCCGGCTCCGTCCTCGGCGTTCTGCTCGGCGTGCTCTTCCTCGGCGGCCTCCAGAACGGCCTGACCCTGCTGAACGTGCCGACGTTCTGGCAGCAGATGGCCCAGGGCACCGCGCTGGTGGCCGGCGCGGCCCTGGCGTACGTCGCACCCCGCACCGGGCGCTGACCCGCCCACCCCACTGAAATGAGGTCATCCGTGAGCGACACCGCTCCCACGCTCGTTCTGACCGGCGGTCAGGTCCTCACCGTCGACGCCGGATTCACCGTCGCCCAGGGCGTCGCCGTGCGCGGCCGGGACATCCTGGCCGTCGGCAGCGACGCGGAGATGCGCGCCCTGGCCGGGCCCCGCACCCGGATCGTCGAACTGGGCGGCCGGACCGTGCTGCCCGGCATCAACGACTCGCATCTGCACGGAGCCGCCTACGGCATGACGAAACCGCCGTTCGCCCTCGATGTGGGCCACCCGTCGGTCGGTTCCGTCGCCGACATCGCGGCGGTCGTCGGCCGGGCGGCGCACGAGACCCCGGAGGGCGGCTGGATCATCGGCCTGGGCTGGGACCCCGGCTACCTCGCCGAGTGCCTCGCCGAACCGGGCCGTTTCCCCCACCGGCGGGACCTCGACGCGGTGGCCCCCCGGCACCCGGTCTGCCTGACCGACTTCTCCTCGCACATGGTGTGGGTCAACTCCGAAGCGCTGCGCCGCTGCGGCGTCGACGCGAACACCCCGGCCCCGCCCGGCGGTGTCATCGACCACGACCCCGACGGCCGGCCCACCGGCATCCTGCGCGAGTCCGCCGGGCGGCTCGTCCAGGCCGAACTGCCCGCCCCGACCCGGGCCCAGCGCCGCCGGGCCATCCAGGGCGTGATCAGCGAACTGCACTCCCGCGGCATCACCAGCTACACCGAGCCCGGCCTCGGCCCGGGCGGCACCGGCTCCCTCTTCGGCGGCCTGAGCACCGACAACTGGACCGCCTACGCCGACCTCGCCGCGAGCGGAGAACTCCAGGCCCGCGTCAGCGTCCTGCTCCTGCCCGCCCCCATGGGCGGATCCGCCGACGACGTCCGCAAGGGGCTGGCCGAACTGCGCCGCCCCGAGTCGGCCGACCCCCGGCTGCTGCGGGCCGTCGGAGTCAAGATCTTCGCCGACGGAGTGCCGCCCAACCGCACGGCCTGGATGAGTGAGCCGTACCCGGACGGTGGCCACGGCGCCCTGTGCGTGCACGGCGACACGCCCGCACTCCAGGTGCACGAACTGCGCGAGATGATCAGGCTCGGCCACGAGGCGGGCTTCCAGCTCGGCGTGCACGTCACCGGCGACCGGGCCATCGACCTCGTGGTGGACGCCTTCGTCGCCGCGAACACGGCCGCACCCCGCCCCGACGCCCGCCACTACGTCATCCACGGCGACTTCATCAGCCCGGGCAGCCTCGCCGAGCTCGCCGCGCACGGCTACGGCGTCAACATGAACCCCGCCATCAAATGGACCATCTCCGACCTGATGGACGAGGTCGTCGGCCCCGAACGCTCCGCCTACCAGTGGCCCGTGCGGTCCGCGCTCGACGCCGGGGTACGGGTCTGCGCCAGCTCCGACGCGCCGATCACCGAGCCCGACTGGCGTCAGGGCGTGGCGTCGATGATGCTGCGCGAGTCCAAGGCCAGCGGCCGCCCGAGCGGCCCCGAGCAGTGCGTACCGCTCGCCGACGCCCTGCGCGCCTACACCTCCACCGCCGCCTGGCAGGACTTCGCCGACGGCTGGAAGGGCACCCTCGAACCGGGCCGGGCCGCCGACCTGTGCGTCCTGGACCGGCCGCTGCTCGATCTCGACCCGCACGAGATCACGCAGGTGGAGGTGGATCTCACGGTGTTCGACGGTCGGGTCGTCTTCGAACGGTGAGCCCTGCTCAGGCCGTTCGCACCGCCGTCCGCCGCGCACCCCACCGCCGGTTCCGGTACCGGCCGGCCACCCGGCACACCGCGTAGATCGTGAACGAGATCGTCGTGACGTAGGGGCTGATGGGGACGCTGCTGCCCAGGGCCAGCAGGATGCCGCCCTCGATCGAGGCCACGGCGAACAGCACGCTCAGCACGGGCAGCAGCACGGGCGAGGCGGTGACACGGGCGGCCGCCGCGGCCGGGGTGACCACGAGGGACAGCACCAGCAGCGCGCCGACGATCTGTACCGACAGGGCGACCGCGAGCCCGAGGACCAGCATGAAGGCGAAGGACAGCCCGCGCACCGGCACCCCGCGAGCCTGGGCCACGTCCGGATCGGTGCTGGCGAAGGCGAGCGGACGCCACATGACCGCCAGGGCCACCAGCACCAGGGCGGAGGTGGCGAGCAGCCACGACATCTGCGGGGTGTCCACGGCCACGATCTGCCCGGTGAGCAGCCCGAACTTGTTGGCCGCCCGGCCCTTGTAGAGGGCGAGGAAGAGCACGCCGAGTCCCAGGCCGAACGGCATGATGATGCCGATCACCGAGTTGCGGTCCCGGGCCCGCGCCCCGAGGACGCCGATGGCGCCGGCCGCGAGGAGCGAACCGACGATCGACCCCGCCACGATGTTCGCGCCGACCAGCAGCGCCGCCGACGCGCCCGCGAAGGACAGTTCGCTGATGCCGTGCACGGCGAACGGCAGGTCCCGCATCAGGACGAACACCCCGGCCAGCCCGCCCACCAGCCCCAGCGCCACGCCGGCGACGAGGGAGTTGCGGACCAGGGCGAGGAGTTCGCCGTAGTCGGTGAAGTCGAAGATCTGGTGCCAGATGCCGCCGGCGAGTGTCATGAGCGCACTCCGTCCGTCTCCTGGAGTTCGGGGTGGTGTGGCGGGACGGCCGTCTCGTCGGGTGCTCCCGCCACCACCACCCGGCCCCGGACGCGCACCACGTCGACCTGGGTGCCGTAGAGGCGGGACAGCGACTCGGAGGTCAGCACCTCGTCCGGGGTGCCGACGCGGTGACCGCCGCGGGCCAGGTACAGCACCCGGTCGGCCGGCCCCAGCACCGGGTTGATCTCGTGTGTCACGAAGACGACGGCCGTGCCGTGGGAGCGGCGCCGGGCGTCGATCAGCTCGGTCACGGCCCGCTGGTGGTTCAGGTCGAGCGACAGCAGCGGCTCGTCGCACAGCAGGAGGCGGGGGTCGGTCGCCAGGGCCTGCCCTATGCGCACGCGCTGCCGTTCGCCGCCGGAGAGCATGCCGAGCGGGACGTCGGCGTAGGCCGAGGCACCGACCGACTCCAGGATCTCGTCCACCCGGCGGCGGACCGGGCCGGTGCGCAGCCGCGGCCCGAAGCGGTGGCCGTCGATGCCGAACCGGACGAGGTCGCGGGCGCGCAGCATGGCCTGCGCGGACAGCGCCGCCTGCTGCGGTATGTAGCCGATGTGCCGGGCGGCCTGGCGCGCGGGCCGGCCGAGGACCGTCAGCGTGCCCGCGGACAGCGGCTGACGGCCCAGCAGGGCCCGGACGAAGCTGGTCTTGCCCGCACCGTTCGGGCCCAGCACGGCCAGGAACTCCCCGGGCCGTACGTCCAGGTCGAGACCGCTCCACACCTCGCGCTCGCCGTAGGACAGGGCGGCCGCGCGCAGCGCGACGACCGGCGTGCCGTCCTGCCGGGGTACCGGGGTCACTTGGCCAGCGCGCTCGCGAGCGCGTCGACGTTGTCGGTCATCCAGCCGAGGTAGTCCTTGCCCTTCGGCAGGGTCTCCGTCACGGGCACGACGGGGATGCCGGCCGCCTTGGCCGCGGCCTCGGCCTTCTCGGTCTGCGGGCCGGAGGTCTGCTCGTTGTAGACGAGGACCTTCACCTTCTTGCCGCTGAACACCGCGAGGCTCTCCCGGAGGACGCGCGGGGAGACGTCGTCGCCCTCCTCGATCGCCTCGCTGAACTGCGCGGGCGTCCGGTTCACCAGGCCGCTCGCCTCGGTCATGTACAGCGGCACGGGTTCGGTGATGGCGACGCCCTCACCGCCGTGCGCCTTCTTGATCTGCGCCTCCTTGGCCTCCAGCGGCGCGAGCTTCGCCGTGAAGGCGGCGGCGTTCTTCTCGAAGGCGGTGGCGTCGCCCGGGTCGGCCTTGGCGAGGGCGGCGGAGATCCGGTCGGCGACCTTGGCGACGGTGGGGAAGTCGTACCAGACGTGCTCGTTGAGCTCCCCGCCCTTGGGTGCGGTCCTGCCGGACACCTCGACCGCGTCGATCACCTGGGCGGAGTCGTTGTGCCCGCTCTTCAGCATGCGGTCGACGAAGTCGTCGTAGCCGCCGCCGTTCTCGACGACGACCTTCGCCTTGGACAGGGCCAGCTGGTTCTGGGGGTCGGCCTCGTAGGAGTGCGGGTCCTGGTCGGGGTCGCTGATGACCGAGGTGACGTCGACCCGGTCGCCGCCTATGCGCCGGGCGATGTCGCCCCAGACGTTCGTGGAGGCGACCACGGCCACCCGGGCCGGTGCGCTCTTGGCGTCGGCGGAGTCCGACGAGCTGCCGCAGCCCGCGAGCAGGGCCAGTGACGCGCTGGTCAGCAGCGCGAGGCGGCGGGACGTGGACAAGGACATGGCTCCTCCAGGACGGGCGTGCACAGGGGGTTCGGCCGGGGGGGGGGGGGTGGACCGGCGGCCATCACGCTAGGTGGGAATGAATGTCAGAAGCGGACCCTGGGCGAAGTCATGTGAAAACCATTGCCGACTGTTGGGGTGGATTGGACTCTCTATCCAAGGGCTGGACTTCTGGTCTAAGATTCCGGGTGAGGGAAGGAGACGGCATGGGCAGCGGGACGAATGCCGAGCGGGACGCGATCCTCGCCGCGCTGAAGCCGGTCGTGGAGGGCATCGCCGCGACCTTCGGGCCCCTCTGCGAGGTCGTGCTGCACGACTACCGGAACCCGGAGAAGTCGGTGGTCGCCGTGGCCGGTTCGGTGACCGGGCGGAGCGTCGGCGGCGCGATGAGCGAGATCGGCATGCGGGTCCTCGCCCGCGGCGACGAGGCGGCCGACGAGCTGAACTACGTCACCCGCACCGGTGGCGGGGCGCTGGTGAAGTCCTCGACGATGGTCCTGCGCGACTCCGGGGGAGCCGTGTTCGGCGCCCTCTGCGTCAACGTGGACGTCGGTGCCGTCACCCAGGTCCACGGACTGCTCGGAGCGCTCGCCGGGCTCGGCGCAGCCCCGGCGGAACTGCCCACCACCACCTTCGGCAACGACATCGACTCCGTGGTCGACGCCCTCGTCGACGCCCACCAGTCGCGGCAGCGGGGCAGCTGGGCGGAGCTCGGCCGGGCGGAGCGCGTGGAGCTGTTCGGAGGTCTCGACACCCGCGGTGTCTTCGCCGTGCGCGGCGCCGTCGAACAGGTCGCCGCCCGGCTCGGCATCTCCCGCGCCTCCGCCTACAACTACCTGTCCCGGGCCCGGGCGGCCCACGACACGTCCACCGGAGGAACCACGTGACGACCACCACCCCACCGGTCACCCTCGACGACGTCCGCGACGCCGCCGCCCGGCTCAAGGGCGTCGCCCACCGCACGCCCGTGCTGCGCTCGCGCACCCTCGACGCCCTCACCGGCGCCGAAGTCCACCTCAAGTGCGAGAACTTCCAGCGCGTGGGCGCCTTCAAGTTCCGCGGCGCCTACAACGCCGCCTCCCGCCTCACCCCCGACCAACTGGCCCGGGGCATCGCCGCCTACTCCTCGGGCAACCACGCCCAGGCCGTCGCCCTGGCCGCCCGCGAGCTGGGCGCCACCGCCGTCATCGTCATGCCGGAGGACGCCCCGCCGTCGAAGCGGGCGGCCACCGCCGGCTACGGCGCCGAGATCGTCACGTACGACCGCTACACCGGTGACCGCGTCGCCATCGCCGAGGCCCTCGCCGCCGAGCGCGGCCTCGCCCTCATCCCGCCGTACGAGCATCCGCACGTCATGGCCGGACAGGGCACGGCAGCTCTCGAACTGCTCGAAGAAGCAGGGGAGTTGGATGCGCTGCTGACGCCGGTCGGCGGCGGCGGGCTGATGGCCGGCAGCGCCACGGCCGCCAAGGGTCTGTACCCCGGCATCCGGACCGTCGGCGTCGAGCCCGAGGCCGGGGACGACACCAAGCGCTCGCTGGAGGCCGGCCGGCGCATCAGCGTCCCGGTCCCGCGCACCATCGCCGACGGCCAGGCCCTGCACACCCCCGGGGCACTGACCTTCTCGGTCAACCGGCGGCTCCTCGACGAGGTCGTCCTGGTCACCGACGACGAGATCCGGGACGCCATGCGGTTCGCCTTCGAGCGGCTGAAGATCGTCGTCGAGCCGAGCGGCGCCACCCCGCTGGCCGCCCTGATCAACGGCCGGGCGGGCACGCTGCCGCGCCGGGTCGGCATGATCATCTCCGGCGGCAACATCGACGCCGGGCGCTTCGCGCAGCTCTGCGGCGGCGACACGCGCTGATTGGCGCGGCCTCTCGGGCGGACGGACGATGGAAGCACACCCTCACCGAGGAGGAGCGTCATGCTTGAGGTGAAGACGCTCGACAAGCCGGACGAGCGGCGCGACTACCCCCGCGGCCACCTGGAAGCCGTCCACATGACGGGACTGGACTTCGCCGTGGCCACCTTCGAACCGGGCTGGCGCTGGTCCGAGTCCGTGGCCCCGATCGCCGGGACGGACAGCTGCCGGATCCACCACAACGGCTATGTCGTCTCGGGCCGTATGCACATCCGCATGGACGACGGCGCGGAGACCGAGGTGGGCCCGGGCGACGTGTTCGTCTGCGCACCCGGCCACGACGCCTGGGTCGTCGGCGACGAGCAGTGCGTGGTCTACGACTTCGCGGGCAGCATGGCCAAGGAGTACGCCAAGAAGGACTGAGCGCGCCTCGTTGCCGGGCGGCCGGACCCGGGCTGAGCGACTGCCCCTGCTCACCCGGGTCCGCATACTCATGCGCCCCGCGCTGTCGACGGCCACCGCGAGCGTCCGCCTCCGCTCCCGTGGCGGACGGCGGGGTGATCGCGGCCCCGATGAGTTTCCGGTGGCCGCGCAGTCCAACCCGTCGACACGAAGGGAGCGCACCATGCGCAAGATCATCGTTTGCACGTTCCTGTCGCTGGACGGCGTCATGCAGGCACCGGGCGGGCCGGACGAGGACGCCGAGAGCGGCTTCGAGCACGGCGGCTGGCAGAAGCCGGTGTCCGACGACGAGGTCGGCGCGGCCATCGCCGGCTGGTACGAGCCCTCCGACGCGATGCTGCTCGGCCGCAAGACGTACGACATCTTCGCGGCGTACTGGCCGACCGCCGATCCCGGCAACCCGTTCACGGCGCGGATGAACGGCATGCGCAAGTACGTGGCCTCCCGGACCCTGACGTCGCTGGAGTGGCAGAACTCCACGCTGCTTCAGGGCGACGTCGCCGACGCCGTGCGCCGGCTGAAGGCGTCCGACGGCGGTGACATCAACGTCGTCGGCAGCGGAGACCTCGCCCAGACGCTCATGCGGCACGACCTGGTCGACGAGTACCGGCTGACCATCCACCCCGTGATCATCGGCACCGGCAAGCGGCTGTTCGCCGACGGGGCGGTCCCCACCGCTCTGGAGCCGGTCAGTGTCTCGACGACGAAGAGCGGCACCGTCGTCGGCGTCTACCGGCCGACGGGCAAGCCCAGCTACGACAGCTACTGAGGACTTCGCTCTGGTCACACCGGCAGCAGCCGCGCCACCAGCGTGCTCAACTGCCGCGCGTTGCGGCACTCGTGCATCTCGACCAGCTCGGCGTAGGCGGGCGCGACGGAGTCGCCCGAGCCCCAGCGGGAGCGCTGCTCGGGGTTGAGCCAGTGGACGCGGCGGGCCCGCTCGGCGATCTGCCGCACGGCGGCCAGGTCGGGGTCGCTCCGGTTCGTGCGGGCGTCACCGAGGACGAACACGGTCGTGCGGGACCCGACCGCGTCCGCGTACCGCTCGGCGAACTCGCCCAGTGCCATGCCGTAGTCACTGCTGCCGTGATAGCCCGTGACCGCCGCCTCCTCCTGGATACGGCTGCTCAGCCCCTCCGGCTCGGCCCTGCCGCGCTCCAGCAGCCCGGTCACCTCGTCGATGCGGTTGACGAAGGCGAACACGCGTACCTTGCTGAACTGGTCGTGCAGCGCCTGCACCAGCAGCATCGTGAAGTCGGAGAAGCCGGAGACCGACCCCGACACATCGCACAGCAGCACCAGTTCGGGGCGCATGGGACGCCGTCTGCGCAGCACCGGCTTCATCGGCACCCCGCCCGTCGACAGCGAACCGCGCAGGGTACGCCGCAGATCGATCGAGCCCCGGGAGGCACGGCGGCGCCGGGCCGCCAGCCGCGTCGCGAGCTTGCGGGCCAGGGGCTGCACCGTCCTGCGCAGTTCGGCCAGCCGGTCCTGCCCGGCGAACAGGAAGTCGACCCGGTCGGCGGTCGGGGCCACCGCCCGCCGGGCGATCTCGTCCCGGCCGCGCCGCTCCGCGACCCGCCGCCGCGCCTCGGCCGCCACCATGGCCCGGAAGGCGTCGATGCGCCGCCGGATCTCGTCCTCCAGCAACCGGTCCGCGAACCCCTGATTCCCACCCTGCCCCCGGACGTTGTCGCGCACCCGGGCCAGTAGCGTCTGGGGCCGCAGCCGTTCGAGCGTCTGGTACGACGACCAGCCGTCCGACTCCGGTGAGGAACCGTAGCCGCCGAATCCGTCGACCGCCTCGATCGCCAGCCGGCCCAGCAGCTGCCGGTCGTCGGTGGTCAGGGCGTCGGCCAGCCGGTCCCGCAGGTCCTCCCGCCCCGCCGTCCGCTGCTCCGGGCCGCCGACGCCGCGCGGGAAGTAGAGGTCGAAGACCGGGTCGAACACCTGCCGTTGCCCGGGACCGTGCAGCAGCGTCGCCGCCAGCCCCTCGCGCAGCAGTTCCCGGTCCGCGAGGCCCAGTTCCCCGACCGCCCGCGCGGCGTCGACGCTCTCCCCGGTACCGATCCGCATGCCGTGCGCACGCAGCGCCCCGACCAGGGACGTCAGCCGCTCGGCGACACCCGCCGGCGTGGTCACAGGGCGTCCAGGTCGAGCTTGGCCGAGGCCTTGAGGACGTCGTCCTGGTGCTTGAGCAGCACCCCGAGCGTGGCCCGCACGACCGTCTCGTCCAGCGAGTCGGCCCCGAGCGCGAGCAGGGTGTGCGCCCAGTCGACGGTCTCTGCGACCGAGGGCACCTTGCGCAGGTCCATCGCCCGCAGCGCGCCCACGACCCGGACGACCGAGCGGGCCAGCGCCTCGTCGAGGCCGGGCACCTTCAGCCGGACGATCCGGCGCTCCAGCTCCTCTTCGGGGAAGCCGATGTGCAGGAAGAGACAGCGCCGGCGCAGCGCCTCGGACAGCTCCCGGCTGGCGTTGGACGTGAGGACGACGAAGGGGCGGCGCGTCGCCGTGATCGTGCCCAGCTCGGGCACGGTCACCTGGAAGTCGCTGAGCACCTCCAGCAGCAGGCCCTCCACCTCGACGTCCGCCTTGTCGGTCTCGTCGATCAGCAGAACCTTCGGATCGTCGCCCCGGATCGCGGTCAGCAGCGGCCTGGTGAGCAGGAACTCCTCGCTGAAGATGTCCGTACGGGCCTCGTCCCACGTCTCGTCACGGCCCGCGCTGATGCGCAGCAGCTGCTTGGCGTGGTTCCACTCGTACAGGGCGCGGGACTCGTCGACCCCCTCGTAGCACTGGAGGCGGACCAGCCGCGCGCCGGCGACCTCGGCGACGGCCTTGGCGAGCTCCGTCTTGCCGACGCCGGCCGGGCCCTCCACCAGCAGCGGCTTGCCGAGGCGGTCGGCGAGGAAGACGGTCGTGGCGACGGCGGGCGAGGCGAGGTAGCCGGTCTCGGCGAGGCGTGCGGAGACGTCGTCGACGGATGTGAACAACGGGGCCTCCAGGACGGCGGTGTCGGACTGACGGTCAGGGCACTATCTAAGCGCTTGTTCACCCACGCTGTCACGGGGTGACTGTAGGGGCGGGCCGTCGAACCGAGCGGATTCCTGGTGGCGGGCCCGGCCCGGCGGCTCCCGGCGTCCGGGGAGCGGTGACGGGGCGGCCTCCCCAGCGCCCGCCGCGGCCTGAGGGGAGGGCCACCCGGCGCCCGCCCCGGCGTGAGGGGACGGGCACCGCGGTGACCGCCCCCTCACCCGGCCTGCGCTCACGCGGCCGACGCCACCGCCCGCACCGCCGGAGTGCGCAGCACCCGCCGGGCCGTGGCCAGGCCCGTCCCCGTCGTCACCGCCGCGCCGACCGCCGCGACCGCGAGCCACACACCGAACGCCTGGTCCGGCAGCACCGCGTCCGTGCGGGCCACGGTGAACGGGACGATCCCCGCCAGCGCCGCCACCGTGCCGAAGAGGACACCGACGACCGTCAGGACCATCCCCTCGGCGCCCACCACGCCCAGCACCTGCCCGGGGGTGGCCCCCGCCAGCCGCTGCTGCCCGAACTCCCGCTCGCGATAACTCGTCGCAGCGTAAAGGGAGTTGACCAGCATCACGCAGACGAAGACCACGATGATGCCGACCACCGTGAAGTTGAGCGTCTCCAGGTTCTTCGCGTCGACCGACTTCACCGCCCCCGAGGCCGCGAGGGCGTCGCTCTCCACCGCCTGCATGGTCAGCGTCGCCGTGGCGACCGCGGTGAACAGGATCAGCGACATCAGGATCCCGGCGAGCTGCCCGGCCCGCTCCCGCAGATTGCGCACCGCCAGCCAGCCGCTCGCACCCCCCAGCGGCAGTCGGTCCAGCACGACCGCCAGCAGCTGCGGCGCTTTCAGAGCGCACCCGACGGACAGCAGGATCGCCCCGTACGCAGGCGGCGCCATCAGCGCGGCGTCCGTCGCCGAGAACATGAAAGTCGAGGCCGCCGCCGCGGCGCCGGCCACCAGCGCCGCCCAGGCCAGCACCGTCCGCGCCCGGCCCCGCCGCCGGTCGACCAGCAGCGGGACCTCGTGGAGGTCGTGGCGAAGCTCAAGCAGGTCGTCTG